>DATHII010000345.1:0-10551 GCA_035316885.1 Jiangellaceae bacterium
CGTCCGGCTCAACTTCGCCACCTCCCCGGCGATCCTGGACGAGGCCGTGCAACTGATGCGTGCGGCCATCCGTTCGACTGAGCAGTCGTGAGGCCGTCACGGCATGACGGCCTCTGGGGACGGGGATGTCGCGGCGACGCAGCCCGATCAACCCGGCGGCACGGCGAGCGCGACGCGAATCCGATAAGCAGGGCGCCGCCGTTCGGGCGACCCCGGGTACGTCATCCAGCGCCCGTCGTTCCAGAAGGAGTCCGCCCGCGGCGGTCAGACCGACACGGGCGCTCCCTGTCCTCGTGTTGTGGGAGATGCGATGGACAACGTTGAAGGTATAGGTCCGTGCGTCATGCCCAAGAGGGGTGCCTGTGATCCAAACCGTCCTTGCGTGGAGGGTCAATCGAGCGGGACTCGAATGACCTCACCACCGCCGGTACACACGGCGCAGGTAGTGACGTACGCCGCCCCATTTCCGAATGCGACGCCGTACGGTGCGAACAGATCACCGACAACGGTCTCGTGCACGCTGGCGCCAGGCGTGACCTTCACCAGCGAGCCGATCGGACCGCCCAGCAGGCCGTTCGTAGAGATCTCGACGGCGTACAGCGATCCATCCGGCGCGAATGCCAGATCGGTGAGGTTGGTCAGCCCGGAGGCGTACACCGTGGGTGCCTGGCCCGGAACGACCCGCCAGATGTTCGCGTCACCCTTCTCGAACGGGAAGCCGGTCAGCTGGCTGATGTAGTACGCCCCGTCGGGCCCCTGGACCACTGAGGTCGGCACGGCATCGGTGGGGATCTGGGTACCTGGCGGCAGCCCGAGGAAGGGAGGAGCCAACGCGCTCCCGGGGGGCAGCGCCGCAATCGTGGTGAACGTGCCCGTGTGCGACGCCCGGACGACGGCATTGCCCCCGGCGTCGGCGAGGATGTAACCCTCGCCCTGCCGGACCAGGCCGGCGGGCTGGCTGTCGATGTCGGTGCCGTCAGGATTGGCCGCCGCCTCGTTGGCCAGAACGTCGGCGAACAGCGAGTACCCGCCATGCTTGAGCTTGCCGGTGACCAACGTACCCAGCTGGGCGCCGTCGGGACCGAAGGCAGCGCGGAACTCTTCGCTGCCTCCGAGCCCGATGCTGAGCACGAACTTCTGGCCGCCAGTGAAGGCAATGTCCGAGGCGCCGAGGGCCTCCCCACTCTCTTCACCGAAGATCGATGGCAGGCCGGTCAGGACTCGGTCATCGGGACCGTCGTCTCGGACCTCCGTTACAGCTCCGGAAAAGCCGAGGCAGAACTCCCCGAGCGGGTGAGCGGCACAGCTCACCGAACCCCCTCGGCCGGCCTCCACGACGTACAGCTCGCCGGTCGCCGAGAACGTGAGATGTCGCGGGCTGTCCAGGCCCGAGGCCACCACTTCCCACGGCGGCTGCGCCGACGCGTGCGACGTCGTGCCGGCTACGACCAGCGCAATCGACCCGACGGATGCCGCGATTCGAATACCACGACGAGGTGTGAGCATGGCACTCCTTCTTGGCCCCCCGAGGGAGTGTTCACGAGACGGTTCCCCCCGCGACGATCAGACGTCCCCTCGGCATCCCGACTGTCGTGAGGCGACACTCTAACGGACTGCGCCAGAGTTGCGCGGCCGCTTCGGCGAACTCGTGAACAGCATCATCCCGTTCGGGTCCAAGCCAAGGGGGATGCAACAGAGGAGTCGGACCTCGATCTCCTATTGGTGATCGGGAAGGGCGACTGGCGGCTGAATCCCGTCCTGGACGCATCCGCATGTCAGACGCAGAGCACGGGCGACTCCTGGGCCGGGTGAAGTCGCCGGCTGGGAGGCCACGAGGAAGGTCTGCGGCGTACTCGTAGTGATGCCGAAGGGGCAAAGCTCGTCGTCCGCTGGACAGGCCGGGGCGTGGCGGAGCCGTCGTAGTAGTCCGAGACCGGGAAAGCCGGTCACATGGCGAAGGGCGGCAGCGAGTTCGCAGCGCGGGGACTGAGATCGCAGGAGATCGCCGGTGAACACCGGCGTGCTGTGGCCGGAGCTCGATTGGGCCGAGTCGCAGGTACTGCGGATCCAGACCAAGCTGCACCAAAGGGCGACCGAAGATCACGGTCGCCGATTTGACGACCTGTTCATCCTCGTCTGTGACCCGGCTGTTCTCACGGTGGCGTGGGCACGGGTCCGGGGCAACCGAAGGAAGCCGTCCCCGGCGAGCAGCAAGACGGCCAGCCTGACCACCGTCGCACCTCCCCGGCCGACTCGAGACTTCCTCGAAGGCTGCCGCAGCGATGCCCACGGGCCCAGGAAGTCGCACCCGAACGGGTGCGCCCGCGTCGGCCTCGGAGCCGTTCCGCCTATACGTTCCCATGCCGAGCCTCAGTCCAGCCTGATGGTTGGTGGGCGAGGCTGGTTGACATGGCTCACGGACCGCAGCAAGATGGCGCGTCGAGTTGGCGCAGGGGATTGGAGCTGGCTGTATCGGTGAGGGCGAGACGCTATGTCTAAGCACGCGCTGCGCAGACCCAGGTACGCGTTGCGCCGACCTGAGCGCCATCGGCCCCGGATTGTCAGCACGCTTTCCGTCCTCGTCGTGGTCATGGCGACGACGCTGTCGATGATGCTAACGGGCTCGGCCAAGAACAACTCTGATCCCATCGCGACTGTCGCCTACGGCAGCGGCACGCACATGGTCGCGTGCGCCGGTCGAGAGATCGGGGTAACCCGTGGGGGCGCATCTGACGTCAAGGTGGTCTGTGAATACGGCGTCCGCCGGGTGGGAGCTGCTCAGACGTTCGTCGCGGCCGAGGCGCGCACGGCACGCACCGCACTACCGGCGGGGACGACTTCGGGGACGCTCCTGATCTCCTCCGTCCAGACGTCGGCTTCGTCCACGGTGTCGATGAAGGGCTGGACAAAGGCGTACGACTTCGTGAGCGCCACCCGGGGCCTGCGGCTGGCGACGTGGTGGCGCGTGGCGGTCCCGGATGAGGCAGCGCCGGTCGCTACGCTCAGCGCGCCGGTCCGGGTCTCCATGATGACGCTCGCCTTCACAGGGATCGACCCGCAGGCGCCGCTGCGGTCGACGGGGACGGGGGCGGGGCTCACCGCACCCGCCGGTCGGGGGGTCGACGGGGGGATGTGGCTGCACAGCCTCGGTGCGCAGGGACCACGTGTGCGCGTGACGCCACCTGACGGTGCGACGAGCGTTGGCACTCTCGCCAACGGGTACAACATGACCGCACAGGCCGTCAGCGCGTCGGAGTCAGGCGCGACCCCGCCATCAACTTGGAGCGCCAGGCGCGTGCGGGCCGCCGTCGCCGGGCTGCTCGGCCTCGGACCGGCACCCAAGGCTGCCGTCCCCCCTGGTGCAACTGCGGTGGCCGCCGGTGCGAACATGAACGTCTCGTGCGGCTCCCTCGCTCTTGAGTACGAGGTTGTCAGCGCCACTGTCCTCAGCGTGACGTGCGAGGGTGAGGAGTCATCCAACCCGACGCCGTCGGCGACCCCGACGTCCAGCCCGACGCCAACGACGACTCCCACGACGACTCCCACGTCGCCGACGCATTCCCCATCGCCGTCCGCATCCCCGACCGTGACGCCGCCAGCGGGCAGCGCGCCCACTGCGCCGACAAATGTTTGCGACACCTCGGCTCTCGCTGGACCGGCCAGCGCCCCGCCCGGCGCGATCGTCGTGCAGCCGACGCAGAAGCTCGACGATCTCGTGCAGTCCCGTAGCAGCGGGGCCACCTACTGGCTTGCACCCGGCGTCCACACTCTCGTGAACGGCCAGTATGACCAGGTGAGGCCGAACACGGGAGACACGTTCATTGGGGCGCCAGGAGCGATCCTCGACGGCCGGCATATCAACCTGTACGCCTTCGGTGGCACCGCGGCGAACGTCACCATCTCCAACCTGACGATCCAGAATTTCGGCTCGGCCGGCGACAACAACAACGAGGGCGTCGTGAACCACGACTCGGCGCGGAACTGGACGATCGCCCGCAACACGATCCAGCTCAATGCCGGCGCGGGTGTCATGATCGGATCTGACGACCGTGTGCTCGCCAACTGCATCCGTAACAACGGCCAGTATGCGTTCAACGCCTACCACAGCAATGGTGTGACCAACATCGTCCTGGACGGCAATGAGATCTCGGGTAACAACACCGACGACTGGGAGAAGCGCCAGCCTGGGTGCGGTTGTACCGGTGGTGGGAAGTTCTGGGAAACACGGGGCGCTGTCGTCACGAACAACTACGTCCACGACAACAAGGGCGTCGGTCTGTGGGCCGACAGCAACAACGCCGATTTCCTCTTCCAGGGCAATTACGTGTCCGGCAACGACGACGAGGGCATCATGTACGAGACGAGCTACAACGCGGCGATCTTGAACAACACGTTCGTCAGGAACGCGCTCGTCAAAGGTCCCACCAACCCGGGCTTCCCGGCCTCCGCGATCTACATCTCCGAGGCCGGGAGTGACAGCCGGGTCGCCGGGTCCAATGGTGACCGGTTCCGGATCTCCGGGAACGTCTTCACTGACAACTGGGCCGGGATCGTGGCGTGGGAGAACGCCGACCGGTTCGCAGGGTCACCGGCCAACACCAGCACCGGCATGACGACCCTGGTTAACCCAGATGTCGCCACCGTCGAGGCCTGCTCGACACCCTCGCTGATCGCCACCAAGCCGTACTTCGACGACTGCCGCTGGAAGACGCAGAACCTTCTGGTGGACCACAACATCTTCACGCTGAACGCCGCGAACGTACAAGGGTGCTCGGTGGACGACAGCTGCGGACTGAACGGGCTGTTCTCCAACCACGGCACGTACCCGAGCTGGTCGCCGTACAAGGGCTCTGTCATCCGGGAGAGCATCACGTTCCACCAGAACAACGTTTGGCAGAACAACCGCTACCAGGGCCCATGGAGCTTCATGGTCTACGACCAGGCGACAGTATTGCCGTTGGCGAAGTGGCAGGCGGCTCCGTTTAACCAGGACGCCGGGAGCACGCTCGGCTGACGTTGCGGCGTATCTCCGCCGGCATCCATCGAACCGGATACCTCGCTCACGGGTCATACCACCCGGTATGCCACCACTCGACAGAGGTAGGCCCGATTCTGCTGTCTGGAGCCGCGTTGAAGTTGCATCGGCTAGCGTGGCTCGCAATGGCAGTTCCCGGGGGGATGAAACCGTGCGTCAGGGCTACCAGAGTTCTCGCGCCAAACGGATCGCGGTTCTTCCGGCATGTGCCCTCGTGTCGACCGTCGCCCGCGCCTACTACGACGAGCTCCGCCGACGTGGAATGGGACACCGCCGCGCTGCGTCAACTCGCCAACCGGCTCGTCGGCATCCTGCACGGCTGCCTCAAAACCGGCACCGTCTACGACGAAGCGACCGCCTGGTCACACCACGCCCCCCACACCGCCGCCGCTTGACACGATTTCGGCATGGGATGTCTGCTTGGCGACCCGGCACGCGGTCACCACCGTGGACCGATCCACCCCGTGCCGGTCGGCAGCCTCCCCACCACAGCAGACATCCCCGCCCGCCTCCAACCAGCTCAGGCACGCCGCCGCAGGTGGGGTATTTCTCCAACCGGATGACCGGACTAAGTCAGACGCAGAGCAAGCTGCCGGCCCCCAGTGAGGCGGATCATGCTGGGCGGCCAGTTGGGAAATGGCTGCCGTTTGGATGGGTTTACGGGCGATCTGTCGTTCGCGGTCGGCGATTCCCTTGCCTGAGCCTTGCGTTGTCGTCCCGCAGCTAGGCGCGCCTCACGGTTGAGCCTCCACAGCCGCGCCCGCCCTCGGTCCTCGGTCTGAACGCCCGCGTGGCACGTCGACTTCTACCTCAAGGACGAGTCGGTGCATCCCATCGGCTCGCTCAAGCACCGCCTAGCCCGCTCCCTCTTTCTCTACGCCCTCACCAGTGGCTGGATCCACGAAGGCACGCCGGTCATCGAGGCGTCCTCGGGCTCGACCGCGATCTCCGAGGCTTACAGCTCGTTGTCGCCGAGGCCTCCCCACCCGCACGGAACCGGGTGATTCGGCGCCAGCGACGCGCATCTGTCGCCCAAGCAGGGCGATGAGGGATCCCCGATGCCTGGCTGTTACTCGAGGACGTACGCGACCAGCTGCTGTGTTCGCCACACCCGACCGGGCCTCGAGGTGGTCGGCCGATGGACGTCGTGGTCACCAAGGCGACGGTCAGGCCAGCGCGACGCGGACCCGTTTGGTCGCGGTAAGCGTGCCGCGGGCGGTGCCAAGGTAGGTGCCGGAGGTCGGGGCCACCGCTGTGTAGTCGCGCCCGGTGGCAACGGTCAGGTAGTCCCTACCGGCGCGGCGGCCTTGGCACGGGTCGAACGCCACCGCGCGGGCACCGGCAGCGTCGGCGACGATGACTTCCACCCAGGCGTGGGTCCCGCCCTCGCCGAGCAGGTGCCCGGAGACGTAGCGGGCCGGCAGCTCGGTGGCCCGGCAGAGCGCGATCATGACGTGGGCGGCGTCCTGGCAGACCCCGCGACCACCGGCGAGCGCCTCGGCGGCGGTGGTGGCGACGGAGGTCACCCCGCGCGCGTAGCTGATCGCCTCGTGTACGTACTCGCAGAACCGCTCGGCGGTGGCCAGCCTGTCCGGGCCGGTCATCGCCGCCGCCAGCTCTTGGATCGCACTGTCGGCGGCGGTCAGCCGGGTCGGCCGGAGCAGCCGCGGGTCGGTGAGCGCGGCTGCCGGTAGGAGCACATCGGAGGTCCCACCGACGCGCTCGACGACGGCCTCCAGTACGAACTCGACCCGGTCGGGCACGAGTGGCACCCGGGTCCGGGTGATCGTGTTCCCGGTGGCGTCTTGGCGTTGCGTGGTCTGGGCGTCGGCGTCGTGGACGGTGATCGAGTGCCGCCGTCTGCGCTGGTCACCGTGCTGCCGCGGCGGCACCACGACCAGCCGGTGGTTCAGGTCTCTTACCGGTGCGTCGTAGGTGTAGCGGAAGCGCTGGTGCAGCACGTAGGTGAGCTTGCCGGCTTCATGCAGCTCCTGGCGCGACGGCAGCCGGAGCGGAGCGTCGGGTAACGCGACCGCCGCCCGTGTCATGTCGCCTCCTCGGCCCAGACGTGCATGCTCTGCAGCACCGGGCCACCGTAGGTGGTGACCATCGCGACGTCGACCGCGTCGCGACCCCGCCCGATCAGCACCCGGCCCTTGCGGGGCGCGTTGTTGCGGGGGTCGAAGGTCCACCACCGGCCATCGAGGTAGACCTCCATCCAGGCGGCGAAGTCCATCGGTGCAGGGTCCGGCGGGACATCCAGGTCGGGGAGGTAGCCGAAGACGTAGCGAGCGGGGATCGACAGTGCCCGGCAAAAGCTGATCGCGACATGGGCGAAGTCGCGGCAGACGCCCGAGCCGGCAGCATACGCTTCCGCTGCCGTGGTCGTTTGGGTGCTGCTGCCGTAGCCGAACTGGAGATGTCCATGGACGTGGTCGTTGATCGCCCGCACGCGTCGGTAGCCCGGTTTCTCGCCGCCGAACAGCCGCCATGCCTCGTCGCCGAGGACGTCGGGTAGGCAGTACCGGCTGGGGAGCGTGTAGACCAGCACGTCGTCCGGCAGTTGTGCAGCTGGCATCTCGGCCGCGTCGAGGTCCACATCTTCGGTCGCGTCCGGGACCGTCACGACGGCGTCGTAGCGCAGCGTCGTGTCGCCCACCGGCAGGCAGAGTCGTTGGCAGTCGTTGCCGTACAGGTCGGTGTAGCCGTGCCGGTCGGCGCGCGGCAGGGTCTCCCATCCCTGCCGGAGCACCGTCGCCGGCGCAGCCCCGGACGCCTGGACCTGGAACACCGCGGCGGTCTCGACCTCCGCGGTGTATCGGAACTCACACCCCACCCGGACCTGCCGTGTCAAGGCTGCCGTTCCCGCATGCTGGACCGTCATTGTTTCCCAACCGTAGTGACTAGTGGCCGCAACAGATCGGTGGTACGACTCCTCGCATGGGAGGGCTCCTCGACGGGTATCCGCGTGGCCCAGCCTACGACGAGATGTTCGGGGCGGACGCGCAGCCGCACCCACACATGAGGGCGCTGTACAACGCCCTGCAGACGCTCACCGGCGACGACCTGGCACAGCGGGCGGCGGCCCAGGACCGCAGCTTCCGCGACCAGGGCGTCACCTTCTCCCATGCCGGCGAGGAGTGGGTCTTCCCGCTCGATCTGATCCCGCGCTTGATCCCGGCGGCCGAGTGGGAACTCGTCGAAGCCGGCGTCGTGCAGCGGGTACGCGCGCTGGAGGCGTTCCTCGCCGACGTCTACGGGCCGGCCGAGGTGGTCCGGGATGGGGTGGTGCCGCGCTCGGTGCTCACAACCTCGGCCAGCTTCTGCCGGGCGGCGCACGGCATCCGCCCGCCGAACGGCGTGCGGGTTCACCTCGCCGGGATCGACCTCGTCCGCGACCAGGCGGGTGTCCTGCGGGTGCTCGAGGACAACCTGCGGGTGCCGTCAGGCATGTCCTACGTGGTCGAGAACCGGCGGACCATGGCGCGCGTCTTCCCCGACCTGTTCGTAGAGCAGCACGTGCGGCCGGTCGCCTCTTACCCGGGGCGGCTGCTCGATGCGATGCGGCGGTCGGCGCCAGCCGGTGTCGAACATCCCACCGTGGTGCTGCTCACCCCTGGCGTGCACAACGCGGCCTATTTCGAGCACGCCTTCCTGGCCCGCAAGATGGGCATCGAGCTGGTCGAGGGCCGGGACCTGATCTGCCACGGGCACGTCCTGTACATGCGCAGCATGGGGGGGCAGCAGCAGGTGGACGTCGTCTACCGACGCGTCAACGACGATTTCCTCGACCCGGTGCACTTCCGGTCCGATTCCGTCGTGGGCTGCCCAGGCATCCTGAACGCAGCCCGTGTCGGCAACGTCACGATCGCCAACGCAATCGGCAACGGCGTCGCCGACGACAAGCTGACGTACACCTATGTCCCGGCGCTCATCGAGTACTACCTTGGCGAGCGGCCGTTGCTGCCCAACGTCGTGACCTACCGGCTCGATGATCCGGACGTCCGGTCGGAGTGCCTGGCCCGGCTCGACCAGCTGGTGGTGAAGCCGGTGGAGGGCTCCGGCGGCACTGGCATTGTCATCGGGCCGCATTCCTCCGACGCCGAGCTGGCCGCGGTGCGCGAGCGGGTGCTAGCCGACCCCAGAGCGTGGATCGCGCAGGAGCTGGTTCTGCTGTCGACCTCGCCGGCGCAGCTCGGCGACCGGCTCCTGCCCCGGCATGTCGACCTGCGACCGTTCGCGGTCAACGATGGCGAGAGGATCCGGGTGCTGCCCGGCGGACTGACGCGGGTGGCGCTGCAGGAGGGAAGCCTGATGGTGAACTCCAGTCAGGGCGGCGGCTCCAAGGACACCTGGGTGCTCACCGCGCGGCCGCAGCGGGCGCCGGAAGCGAACGGGCCGCCGGCGTTTCCCGCTCAGGCCGTACGGGGCACCGTCCCCGACCGGGGCCCCCGCGACGACCAGCCGCAGCAGTGAGGGGGGCCGGGATGCTGAGTCGGGCCGCCGAGGCACTGTTCTGGATCGGCCGGTACGTCGAACGGGCCGAGGACACCGCCCGGCTGCTCGACGTTCACTTCCACGAGGTGCTCGAGGACCCGAACGTGGACGAGGCAGGCGCCTGCACCGTCCTGTTGACTGTGATGGGGGTTCCGGACGACATCGCGCAGCGGCACCGGGACAGCCGGGCCCTGCTGGAGTTGCTCGGCTACGACGAGGCCAGGCCAAATTCGATCGTCGGTGCGCTGGTCGCCGCCCGGCAGAACGCCCGCGGCGCGCGGGAGGCGCTCTCGGCGGAGATCTGGGAGTGTCTGAATGCCACCCACAACTCCCTCCCGACCCGGGTGGCGGATGCCCGCGACTTCGGTCCCGCGCCGTTCTTCTCCTACGTCCGCGAGCGCGCAGCCACCTTCGCCGGCTACGTCGAGGCGAGCATGAGCCGGGACGCGAGTCACGACGTGCTCGTCCTCGGCCGCAGCCTGGAGCGGGTGGACATGACGGCGCGCATGCTTGCGGCCCGGATTGGCGCCCGGCGAGGGAGCGAAGGCTGGACCTCCACTCTGCAAGCGTGCTCCGCTCACGATGCCTACCTGCGCACCTACCAGCAGGGCGTCGATGCTGCGCGGGTGCTGGAGTTCCTGCTGGTGGACCGGCTCTTCCCGCGGTCGGTCTTCCACGCCCTCAGCGCGGGGGAGGATGCGCTGGCCCGCCTCGACCCGGAGTCCGGACGGTCTGCACTGGACGAGCCCGCCCGCCGGGCGATCGGGCGCGCCCGTACGGACCTGGAGTTCCTGTCGGCCGCCAACCTCCTCGACGACCTGCCGGACCGGCTGCACGGACTGCAGCGGACCGTGTCGACGGTCAGCGAAGAGGTGACCCGGCGGTTGTTCGCCGGGTCCGCCCCGTTGCGGTGGAGCCTCGAGGAGCCCGCGGGATGAGCTGGCGGATCGCGATCCGGCACCGCACCGGCTACCGGTACGCCGGACCGGTGCGGGCCTCGTACAACGAAGCGCGGCTGA
>DATHII010000346.1:0-2065 GCA_035316885.1 Jiangellaceae bacterium
GACCCCGAGGGTCCATTCGGCACCCCCGGACCGGTCGGGCCGTCCCGGAGGCCACCTCGCCGGGACGTCCAAGCAACGGACCTGGGGGTGTTCTTCGAGCAGGCACTTGACCCGGACGCGGTCCGAGCGTGGAGTGCGGCACGGCAGCGAGGTGGGGGAGGGCAGCCCGGATGAAGATGCATGACGGGGAGGTGGACATCGACGCCGAGCTCGTCGGGCGGTTGGTGGCCGCACAGTTCCCCCAGCTGACCGACCTGCCGATCAGTGAGGTTCAGCCGACGGGGACGGTGAACGCCATCTACCGGCTCGGCGACCACCTCTATGCGCGGCTGCCGCGCGTGCAGACCTGGGCACAGGACCTGGACAAGGAATGGCACTGGCTCCCGAGGTTCGCTCCACAGCTGTCACTGCGGGTCCCCGAGCCGGTCTGGAAGGGCCACCCTGCGGGCTCGTACCCCTTCTCTTGGGCGATCTACCGATGGATCGACGGCCAGCCGTATGCGGATGAGCTGGTTGACGATGAACCCCAGGCGGCCAAGGATCTTGCCCAGTTCGTGGTCGAGCTGCGCCGAGTAGCTCCCGTCGTCGGGGCACCACGCGGCGGGCGCAAGCCACTCAGCGAGCTCGACGCCGTCACGCGCGCGGCGATCGAGTCGGCGCGGGGCGTGATCGACAGCGATGCCGCCACCGCCGCTTGGGAGCGAGCACTCCAAGCACCGGCGTGGAACGGAACCCCGGTGTGGATCCACACCGACCTGCTGCGGTCCAACGTGCTGGTTCGCGATGGCCGGCTTTGTGCAGTCATCGACTTCGGCGGCGTTGGGGTCGGTGATCCTGCCGCTGACGTGATCGCCGCGTGGAGCGTGTTCAGCCAGACCGGGCGGGGAGTGTTTCGCGGTGCCCTCGACGTCGACGACGGTACGTGGAACCGAGCACGCGGCTTCGCGCTCCACCAAGCGGCCCTGATCATCCCGTACTACGGCGAGACGAACCCAGGGTTTGTCGCGCCGGCAACGCGCACCGTCGAGGAGATCCTCGCTGACATCAACGCGTGAGGACTTGCCTCTCCCGCTGACCCCTTCAGACACCGCAGCGCCGCCTTGGAGGCCTTGCCTCGCCCCCGGCGGGCTTGTCGAAATCGGCGTCAGGACTTCGTATCTCTACGAGAGGCGCCGGCAGGGGATGCCGAGCCAGACCGAGGAGGAAACGATGCGCAAGATCGTCGCGTGGCTGATCAGCTCGCTGGACGGCGTGGTGGAGTCGCCCGAACGGTGGAGCTCCCCGTACATGAACGACGAGGTGAACGCCGAGATCGGCGCCGGCATGGCGCCGACGGGTAGCGTGCTGCTGGGCCGGAGGACCTACCAGGAGATGGCCGACTACTGGCCCCATCAGGACGGCAACCCGTTCGCCGACTACCTCAACAACTCGCCCAAGTACGTGGTGTCGGCGACCCTGGACACGCTGGAGTGGGCCAACTCGCACCTGGTCACCGGTGACCTCGCCGAGGAGGTGGCGATGCTCAAGCAGCAGCCTGGCGAGGACCTTCTGGTCCTGGGCAGCCCCACCCTGGTGCGGTCGCTCCTGCGCGACCAGCTGCTCGACGTGCTGACCCTCAACATCTGCCCGATCGTGCTCGGCTCCGGCCTGCGCCTGTTCGACGGGTCGACCGACCAGGTGCGTCTCGAGCTCGTCGAGGCCACGACGTACAGCACCGGCGTGCTGCGCGCCGGCTACCAGCCGGCAAGGGGATAGCACGCCGCTCCACCATCGCCTCGGCGAGCCCTTCGAGCGGGCCCGCACGCTGCTGGCGCTCGGCAGCGTCCAACGCCGCGACCGCAAGAAACGCGCCGCCCGAGAGTCGCTGGGCGGCGCCCTGGAGGGCTGGCCAGTGGAACCGCCACAGCGCTGAGCGCCGGTGCAGGGTTGGCGTGAGCCCGCGGGACCGAACAGGTGCAGTGCACGTTGAGGCATTGGGCCGGGTTGCCGTTGCCCCAAGCGCTGGTGCCCCATGCCTGGCCGCTGGCTCCAGCTGGACGCGACACGTCTCGCCTCGCCGGTCAAG
>DATHII010000347.1:0-4251 GCA_035316885.1 Jiangellaceae bacterium
CGACCGCCCGCAGCTCCTCCATCGAGTACTGGGTCGAGTCGATCCGGTCGGTCGGCGAGGCCACTCCGCCCGACAGCATCACCTTGACGTGGTGCGCCCCCCGCCGCAGCTGCTCCCTGGCCGCCTTGCGCACCTCGGCAACGCCGTCGGCGATCGTGGTGAGGGTCGGGCAGCACGGATGCTGGTCGAGCACCACCCGTCCAGGCCCGCGAGAATCCCCATGCCCCCCAGTCTGTGACAGTGCCTTGCCCCCGAAGCGCACCCGCGGCCCGGCCAGCAGCCCCTCGGCAACGGCCGCCGCGATCCCGAAGTCCGCTCCGGCCACGTCCCGTACCGTGGTGAACCCCCGGTCGAGCATCCCCCGCAGGATCCCCGCTGCCCTGGCGGTGACATAGGAAGGCGACCATCCCTCCAGCGCCTCCAGGTCGGCCGTCGCCGCCGTCACGTGCACGTGGGCGTCGATCAGCCCTGGCATCACGGTCATCCCGCGCACGTCCAGGACGGCGGCGTCCCCGGCGCTGACCGCCGCGGTCGGCCCCGTCTCCGCGACCCGGTCACCCTCGACCACCACGGTCTGGCCCTCGACCAGCTCGCCGGCCTCGGGGTCGAGGACGGCGGCGTTGATCAGCACGGTCCGCCCGGCGTCCAGCGTTCACCTCTCCGATGTCGGAGCCGGCAGGCTGCGCCGAAGGCTATGCCTCCGACCGCCGGATCACCAGCCACCGCCAACGCCGGCTCCTGCGGGCCCTCGGGCACGCCGCGCCGACCGTCGCGGCGACGACGGTCTGGGAGCGCCTTGTGCGACGTAGTAATGTTCCATTTGTCCGCGTCCCCCCCGGATGGGGAGAGGAGAGAACGATGTTCCGTGCGCGCCACCTGCTCGCCGCCGTGCTCGCCGCCGTGCTCGCCGCACTGGCCTTCGCTCCCACCGCATCCGCCCGCGGCGGCCGTGACCGCGGTCCTCACGCGCTGGAGTCGCTGCGTGCGCCGCTCACGCAGGAGACCTTCTACTTCGTCATGCCGGATCGCTTCGCCAACGGCGACAGCTCGAACGACCGCGGTGGGCTGAGCGGGCCGCGCGAGGTCACCGGCTTCGACCCCACCCGCAAGGGCTGGTACCACGGCGGCGACCTGAAGGGGATGACCTCCAAGCTCGACTACATCAAGGGGCTGGGCACCACCGCGATCTGGCTCACGCCGAGCTTCAAGAACAAGCCCGTCCAGGGCCTGGGGACACCGTTCCCGTCCGCCGCATACCACGGCTACTGGATCACCGACTTCACCCAGATCGACCCGCACCTGGGGACCAACCAGGATCTGCGCGACCTGATCGCCGGCGCGCACTCGCGCGGGATGAAGGTGTTCTTCGACGTCATCACCAACCACACGGCGGACGTCATCGACTACGCCGAGAAGCGCTACGACTACGTGTCGAAGACGGCCTCCCCGTACCGCGACGCGGCCGGCAACGTCTTCGACGACCGCGCGTTCGCCGGCAAGGACACCTTCCCTGCGCTGGACCCGAACGTGTCCTTCCCCTACCACCCGGTGCTGGCGGCCGGCGACCAGCACGTCAAGGTGCCCGACTGGCTCAACGACGTCACGCTCTACCACAACCGTGGGAACTCGACCTTCTCGGGCGAGAGCTCGAACTACGGCGACTTCTTCGGCCTCGACGACCTCTTCACCGAGAACGTGAAGGTCGTCCGCGGCATGGAGCAGATCTACGACACCTGGATCCGCGACTTCGGGGTCGACGGCTTCCGGATCGACACCATGAAGCACGTCAACCTCGAGTTCTGGCAGCAGTTCCTGCCGCACATCCTCGAGACGGCGCGCTCGGTCGGCAAGCGGCAGTTCTTCGCGTTCGGCGAGGTGTTCGACACGGCCTCCAACCCGTTCCTGTCGCGCTTCACCACCGCCGGGCGCGGTCAGGCGGTGCTCGACTTCCCGTTCCAGCAGCAGGCGCGTGAGTTCGCCGCCTCGCACCCGACCGACCAGCTGCGCGAGCTGTTCGCGCAGGGCGACTGGTTCACCGACTCGGACTCCAACGCCTACCAGCTGCCCACGTTCCTGGGCAACCACGACATGGGCCACATCGGGATGTTCCTGCGCGACGACAACAGCGGCGCGCCAGAGTCCGAGCTGCTGCAGCGCGCCCTGCTCGCGCACACGCTGATGTACCTCTCCCGCGGCAACCCGGTGGTGTACTTCGGCGACGAGCAGGGCTTCACCGGCGCCGGCAACGACCAGGCCGCCCGCCAGGACATGTTCCCCAGCTTGGACTCCGAGTACAACAACATCGACGACGACGGGATCGACCCCCTCAACGGGCAGAACCTCAACGACGGCGGCAAGAACGACAACATCGGCTCCGACGTCACGCCGGCGGCCGACAACTTCGACCCCTCCCACCCGCTGTATCGCACGATCGCGGCGCTGGCGCAGCTGCGGCACGCCAACCAGGCGCTCGCGGACGGCGCGCAGCAGACGCGCTCCTCCTCGCCGGGCCCGGGCATCTTCGCCTTCTCACGCACCGACGCCGGCGACCAGGTCGAGTACCTGGTGGCGCTCAACAACGCCACCACCTCCCAGACCGCAACCATCCCCACGTACTCGCCGCGGATGCCGTTCCTGCGGATCTGGGGCGACGGCCCGCGCCAGCTGAAGACCTCGAGCGACAAGACCGTCGAGGTTACGGTTCCCGGCCTCTCGGCGGTCGTCTACCGGGCCGCGCACCGGCTCGAGCGGTCCAGGGCCGCGCCGGCCATCGCCCTCGACGTCGACCCGCAGGTGAGCGGGCGCCCGCAGGTGGCCGCCGAGGTCAGCGGCGACTCGCTGTACCAGGTCTCGTTCTTCGCGCGTCCCGCCGGTGGCCGGTGGACGACGCTCGGCACCGACGACAACGCGCCGTACCGGGTGTACCCCGACGTCTCCGGCTATGCGGTCGGCACGAGCCTCGAGCTGGCGGCGGTGGTGCGCGACAACGCCGGGCACCTGTCGACGGCGCGCGCGGCGACGACGGTCGTCGCCCCGGCTGGCGGTGGCGGCCTGGCCACGCTCCACTACCACCGTGACGATGGCAACTACGCCGGGTGGGGCCTGCACCTGTGGGGCGACGCGATCGCCGAGGGTGTGGGCACGACCTGGGACAGCCCGCGGCCACCGACGCGCTTCGACGACTTCGGGGCCGTGTTCGAGATCCCGCTCGCCGACCCGGCGGCCTCGCTGAACTACATCATCCACCAGCCGAGCGGCGACTCGGTGCCTGCCACCCGCGAGCCGGGCGGCGACCGCTCGTTCGTCCCCGCGGTCAGCCCGGAGGTGTGGGTGGTCAGCGGCGACCCGACCATCCACACCTCGAGGCCGTAGGTCGCAGCTCGACGGGACGCCGGGTGGTGAGCAGCGCTAGAGGTGCACCACCGGGCAGGTGAGGGTCCTGGTGATGCCGTCGACCGCCTGCACGCGCGCGACCACCAGCTTGCCCAGCTCGTCGATGTTGCGGGCCTCGGCGTGGACGATCACGTCGTAGGGGCCGGTGACGTCCTCGGCCTGCTGCACGCCCTCGATCTCGATGATCTCCTTGGCGACCTTGGCCGCCTTGCCGACCTCGGTCTGGATGAGGATGTATGCCGTTACCACGGGTCCGACCTCCTTGCGGTATGCCACCCCGCGGCGCCTCGTGGTGGCCGGTCGGCGGTGTCGCCGGTCGCTGACCTCGCCGGGTGAAGGACGCGCCTCGCGCGCGCCGGTTCCCTGGCGAGTTCCGCGGCCCTGCCGATCTGCCCCCGGATGGCCCGTGGTCGGGCGGTTGCCTCCTGCGCTGGAGTGTACGCGGAAGGCGACGCTGGCCCTACACCCGCCACCCGCGCACCCTCCCCGCCCGGGCGGCGCATCACCGCTGGTCATCCCCTCGGCACCGCCGCCAACGGCAGGTCGGCGTCCACCGCTCGAGCTACTTCGCCTGGCGTCTTCGCGTCTGGCCGTGTCATCGCCCGTTCCTGACCAGCGGTTCGCCTTCACCTCCCTTCCGTGAGCACACGCTGTTTCGTTGGGCCGGGCTGGCCGGAAGGGCCGGGCTGGCCGGAAGGCCGCATTGAGGGTCCTGCGCGGTTCTGCTCACGACGTTGACCCCGGCTTGGGGAGGTGGCCGTCATGGTCGAGCCCGTCAGCATTGCTACCGCCGCCGTCGCCCTCCTTGCCCCGTACCTGGGGCGACTGGTCGACCGGGTCGCTCAGCAGACCACTGAC
>DATHII010000348.1:0-4492 GCA_035316885.1 Jiangellaceae bacterium
ATCTCGGTGGCCCTGGCCCTTCTCGCCGCCTGTTCGATCGCCACGGCGATTGCCATGGCACTGCCCTGGGCATTCAACCGGCTCGGGAAGGACCCTGCCTTCGGCTCTGGACCACTGGCCACTGTCATCCAGGACCTGCTCTCCATCGCCATCTACCTACTGATCGCCCGCGCCATTGTCACCTAGCCTCGAGTGAGCGGCTCCCGGCCATGCGAATCCAGGACCTTCGGTCCCTCCTTCGACTGGCCGAGTAAGCGACCGCGTCGTCGCCGAGCCAGCTGCCACACGAGAGTCGTGACCGGTGAGGAGGCCGCTGTGTATGGCGCGACGGGTGACTACTCGTTCGGCTATGTGCTGCTCGCCGTGACCGCCGGCGCGGCCTTGACGTATACAGCAACGACGGTCCGGCGCCGGGCGCGCCGAACGATGGTCGAAGGTCTGGAGTGCACATGAAGATCGCAGTTCTCGGCACCGGAGTCGTCAGGCGCACCGTCGCGGATCGGCTCGCCACGCTCGGCCCCGATGTCGTCGTCATCGGCACGCGGAACGTCGACGCGACGCTCGGACGCGCGGAACCCGATGCAATGGGCAATCCGTCCTTCGCGCAGTGGCATGCAGACCACCGTCAGATCGGCATGGTCGACTTCGCCCACGGGATGCCACCGGTGCTGAGCGTGTCGAACACCGACACGCCGGTGCGCCGTCAGCCGCGAAGAATCGGCGGGTTGAGCAGTGTCGTGGTTCCACGCGTGTAGAGCTGGGCGGGCCGCCCGCCACCGCGGGTGGTGGTTTCTCCGGTCGCCGTCAGGAATCCGGGTGTGCTGGTGAGCTTGCGGTGGAAGTTCCGCGGGTCGAGTTCGTCGCCCCACACCGCCTCGTACACAGCACGGAGTTCGGCGACGGTGAACTCCTTCGGGCAGAAGGCGGTCGCGAGGGCGCTGTACTCGAGCTTGGAGCGTGCGCGTTCGATCCCGTCGGCGAGGATCGTGCCATGGTCGAATGCCAGCTGCCCGCGGCGGCGCAGCAGCGGCTCAATGGGCAGGAAGCGGCTGGCGGCGGCGTCAGTGCCGGCAACGGGTTCGGGCAGGTCGGGCGCGAGGGCAAGGTAGGCCACCGACACCACCCGCATGCGCGGGTCCCGATCCGGCTCTCCATAGGTGGCCAGCTGCTCGAGGTGTCCTGCGGAGCGTGAGATCCCGGTCTCTTCCGCCAGTTCGCGCGTGGCGGCCGAGACCAGGTTCTCATCGGGGCGTACGAAACCGCCGGGCAGGGCGAGCCGACCAGAGTACGGTTCTGCGCCGCGCTCCACGACAAGCGCCTGAAGGCACCCATCCCGCACCGTGAGGACAACGAGGTCAACCGTCACCGCGAACGGCGGATGCATGGCTGTATCAGCGACCTGCACGAAACCAGAGTATCTCGTCATCTTGACGATTACGACTTTCGAGAGTTATCGTCACCTCGACGACAACGAGGGAGCTGAGAGCGTGGCTGACATCCGTAACTACGGCATCGCCCGACACCTACGGGGCACCCCGACCGGTTATGTCGTGCACCAGCGGAAGGGACGACTGGTCCACCAGGGAACGGGCCAGTCGTTCTGGTTCCGTCCCCTCACCGCGGTGCTCAGCGAGATCCCGGTTGACGACCGGGAGCTTCCGCTGCTGTTCCACGCACGCACGGCCGATTTCCAGGACGTGACGGTGCAGGCCACGGTGACGTACCGGTTTGGCGACCCCTCGCTGGTGGCGACGCGGATGGACTTCGCCATCGACCCGGGAACTGGCCACTGGCAGGCAGGCCCCCTTGATCAAGCTGCTCATCTGCTCACTGAGCTGGCTCAGCAACACGCCCTCGACCTACTCGCGACGATGCCGCTGACGGCAGCGCTTTCGACCGGTCTACCGGAGGTGCGGGCACGGATGCGAGCTGGCCTTGGCGAGGACACGCGCCTGCAAGGCACCGGGATCGCAGTGCTGGACGTTCGGGTGGTTGCCCTTCGGCCGGAGGCCGACATGGAGCGGGCACTGCAGACACCGACCAGAGAGCAGGTTCAACAGGAGGCCGACCGAGCCACATTCGAACGTCGCGCACTCGCTGTGGAGAGGGAACGGGCGATCAGCGAGAACGAGCTGCAATCACAAATCGAGCTGGCAACTCGTGAGGAACGCCTTGTCGAGCAGCGCGGCGCAAACGATAGACGTCGTGCGACTGAGAAGGCGGCCGCGGCGCGGATCAGCACCGACGCCGAAGCCGAGCAGACGCGGATCAAGGCGCAGGCCCAGGCCGACCGGACCCGTCTCGTCGGCGCGGCCGACGCCGAGGCGGAAGCAGCCCGAATGGCCGTGGTCGCCGCCATTGACCGGCAGGTCCTGCTCGCTCTCGCACTGCGGGAGTTGGCCGGTCAACTGCCGAACATCGGCACCCTCAATCTCACCCCAGACCTGCTTACCGGGGCATTCGCCCAGCTGACGGGAAGGACCGGCTGACCGATGGTTCTCGCACCGCGGGCAGTTCTCGTGCATCGACGCACCGAGCTTGACGAACTCATCGACCGCCACGGCACTCGCGGCCAAGCCGAGTTCTTCCTGCGCACCCGTGGACGAAGCCTTGCTGAGGTCCAGCACAGACACGACGCATGCGTCGACGCACTACGGCAGGCATCACGTGCGATTCCGGTCGATTGGCGCCGCGGCAGCGTCGACCGCGCGGACCTGGACCGGTTCCTGTTCGACCCCGATGACGTCGTCATCGTCGTCGGACAGGACGGACTCGTCGCGAATACCGCCAAATACCTGGCCGGGCAACCGGTCCTCGGCCTGAACCCGGAGCCCGACCGCAATCCAGGTGTCCTCGTCAAGTTCGACCCAGAACAGTCCGGCCGTCTGCTCAAGGCAATCGTGTCCGGAAGGGCCGCGATAGAGAAGCGCACCCTGGTCCGCGCCGACGTCGACGACGGCCAGCAACTCGTCGCGCTGAACGAGATCTACCTTGGTCATCCCAGCCACCAGTCCGCCCGCTACCGGCTCATCGAGCCAGGCTCCGAACCGGAGAGGCAGTCCTCCTCCGGAGTCATCGTCGGCACGGGCACCGGCGCCACAGGATGGTGTGCATCGATCGTTCGAGGCCGGCGCAATCGGCTGAACCTGCCAAGCCCAGATGCGCGGACTCTAGCCTGGTTCGTCCGTGAGGCGTGGCCCTCCCCAGCCACTGGCACGACGCACACCGAGGGCCTGCTTGCCGCCGAAGAGCACCTGACGATCGACGTCGAATCGGACGGCCTCGTCATCTTCGGCGACGGCCTTGAAGGTGATCGGCTCGCGGTCACCTGGGGCCAGGAGATCACTCTGGGCGTCGACAGCCAAACGCTGCGACTCGTGTCGCGCTGAGGCCCTCAGACCGGAGCGTCAGGCCTTGAGCCCGAGCTGACGTAGGCGGGCTTGAGTGTCCTCCAGGCCCCAGGCGCCGCCGATGCGGCCTTCGGTGATGCGGAAGATGTAGATCTCTGCGATGTCGGTGAATCGCCGGCCGGTCGGTCGGTGGCCGAGCCAGACGCCAGTGTGGGTGCCGGAGCAGGAGAAGCGACCGACCACCTTGTCGCCCTCGACGATCAGATCGTCGATGCGCATGCGGACGTCGCTGAACGACTCGAGGAACGGCTCGATCCACCGTCGTGCTGCCGGCGCGAGCCTGGGGTGGTAGATGTCGTCGACGACATCTAGGCGGCGTTCGTTCATCACCTCCTCAACCAGCCTGCGCACCAGCTCTTTGTTGGTTAGGGCCTGTTTGTCGGCGCGTTCTGCCTCGATTTCCTCAGGAGGCTGCTCGGCCACGGGCATCGCCTGCTCACCCCAATGTCGTGGGCGGCCGTTGGTTCGCACGTTCGTTCGCCTGTGCCAGTCGGGACGTCTCCTCCAACCGGGCGGCTCGGGTGGTGTCGCGCTTCGCCTGCACGATCCATACGAGGATTCCGCGGCGCACGGAACGGGGGAATGCGTCCCAGTGCTCACGGGCCGGTGGGCGGGCGTCGAACGCGGCGGCCAGATCGTCGGGAACGACCAGATTCTCGACGTCGTCGAGGCGCGACCACGACCCGTCCGCGCGAGCGGCGTCGATCATCCGTTGGCCTGCCGGAGCCATCAAACCGGCTGCCGTCAGCCGCTCGACGCGCTCCTTGTTCGGCCGGGCCCACCCGCTGCCCGGCTTTCGTGGCGAATACCACAGCATCGTCCGGCTGTCGTCGAGCCTGCGCGCCAGGCTGTCGATCCAGCCGAAGCACAGGGCCTCCTCGACGCCGTCCTCGTAGCTCAGTCCATCCTTGCCGGTGTGCTTACGCCACGAGACGAGCCACACGCCGGTCGACGACTCGTGGTGGGAGTCGAGCCATTCCCGCCACGCCGCGCGTGTCTCGGGGTGGATGCGTTCGCCGTCGTCGTGAGCACTCATGTGCCCATCGTGCGCGATCGTCGCTGTGGAGGGCGAGCCGCGGCCC
>DATHII010000349.1:0-4495 GCA_035316885.1 Jiangellaceae bacterium
AGCGTCGGCGAACACCTCCGCCGCCGTCGTGCCCGCCTCGACCGACCGCTCGATTCCGGCGACGGCGACGCGGATCTTCTCGGACACGACTTCTCCCCGACGAGGGCGGACGGGTGCGGCTGAACGCGCCGATCGTACCGACGGGTCGCACTCCCCCGCGCACGGTTTCCGCTCGGCCAAGATCGCCTGACTCGACGGTGACGCTTCCCCGACGGCAGAGCCGTATGTAAGGCTGTCGCAGCGATTGGCGATCCCCGGCTGCGCGAGGGGAACCATAACTGTCCGACGACCGCGCAGAGGTCGGCACGCTCATCGTGCAGTTCTGGAGTGACGCCAGGGGCGGCTGGCAAGTGGATTGGCGTGCAGCGGTGCCATGCTCGACGCGAACACCTTCCTGACCGCTGCACTGCGTCACCGACTGGGGCAGCAAACCGCCCCGGTTCTTCGTCAGCCTCGATGCGGACGTCGAGCCCGCCCTCGAGCCGATCCGAGACGACGAGGACGGCCTCACCGATGCCGAAGCGGCTGCGGTCGTCGCCGAGCTGACCAGCGCTGCCGGCCGCGAGGGCGTTCGGGCGGTCGAGGGCGTCGAGCACCATGACCAGGGCTTCCCGGGTCCGGCATCGGATTCTCACGACATCGCCGTGGTGGAGGTGCCAGCCGGACCGATCGCCGCCCGCTGGGACTTCGAACCGGCGGAGCTGCCCACCGCGAACCAACTCACGGTGCTCGGCTCGCGCACGCTGGACTCTCTCACCTGGACGGTCGCCGGGTACGGCACGCAGGAGGCGACCCGCGACCCGGACCGCGCGCACCTCGCCGGAGGCGAGCGACTCGAGGCGACGGTCGTTTTCAACGCGCTCAACGCGTCATGGGTGCGACTGGCGATGAACGAGAGCCGCGGCCTCGGCGGCGCCTGCTACGGCGACTCCGGCGGCCCGAACTACGTCGACCTGGGAGGCGGTCGGGAGGTGCTCGCCGCCATCACGATCACCGGCGACGTCCCCTGCTACGCGACGAACGTCTCCTACCGGACAGACACAGCAAACGCCCGTGCGTTCCTGGGCACGTACGTCGCCCTGAGCTGACAGCGGGTTCGTCGGTCACCAATCCGTGCTCGTACCGGCGACGAATCGGGGCTGAACGACCCGGCGTCCTCTGAGGCCGCCCGCGTCTTTCCCGACCGCTCACCCGATGGTCGGTTCCGCAACGCAAGGGGGACCCCATGAACCACCTGTCGCGACGGACGTTCATCGGCGGCGCTGCCGCCGGTGTCGCCGCCGTCACCGCCGCCGCCGTCCCCGGACTGGCCGCGGCCGCTCCGTCGCAACTGCCCGACGACGACCTCGACGACACCACAGACCTGGCCGGGCCCGTCGTCGCCCGCGTCCGCGACCTCCGCACCGGCGAGATCACCCTTTACGCCGGAACCGAGGAGATCTCCTACACCGACCGGACGCTGGCACGCCGACTGGCGCGCGCCGCGGCCCGCTGACAGCCAAGGAGCGAGAAGACATGTCCTCCCACCGCGAAGCGCCCGAGATCTCGAAGGATCCCGTCGCCGACAGCACCGACGTCTACGCGTTCGTCAGCCCGGACCGGCCGAACACGGTCACCCTGATCACGAACTACATCCCGCTGCAGGGTCCTGCGGGCGGGCCCAACTTCTACGAGTTCGGCGACGACGTCCTCTATGAGATCCATATCGACAACGACGGCGACGCCCGACCCGACATCACCTACCAGTTCCGCTTCACCACCAAGGTCCGCAACCCGAACACGTTCCTCTACAACACCGGACCGATCACCACACTGGACGACGCCGACTGGAACCGGCGCCAGTTCTACTCGGTGACCAAGGCGGTCGAGGGTCACGAGCCGAGGGTCCTCGCCTCTCGGGTTCCGTGCCCGCCGTGCAACATCGGCCCACGGTCGACGCCCGACTTCGCCGGCCTCGCCAACGCAGCCACTGTGAAGTTGCCATCGGGTGAGAGGGTCTACGCCGGCCAGCGTGCCGAAGGCTTCTATGTCGACCTCGGTTCGATCTTCGACCTCGGCGCGCTCCGGCCGTTCCAGAATCTGCACCTGCTGCCGCTGCCGGCCGCGCTGGGCGTGAACGCGACGGCCCAGCTCAACGTGCACACGATCGCCATCCAGGTACCCATCACCGACCTGACCCGCAACGGCCGTCGGCCCGACGATCCGGCGGACACCAAGGCGACGATCGGCGTCTATGCGTCTGCCAGCCGCCAGAAGGTCCTCATTCGCGACGACGACGCCGACCGCGGCACCGGGCCCTTCACGCAGGTGTCTCGGCTGGGCAACCCGCTGTTCAACGAGGTCATCGTGCCGATGGTCCTGAAGGACCGGTGGAATGCGGAGGAGCCGGCCGACGACAAGATGTTCGCCGACTTCGTGCGGCGGCCCGAGCTTGCGGCCCTGCTCCCGGTGCTCTACCCGGGCGTGTTCCCGAACCTCGCGGCACTCGACGCGGACCGCGCCGACCTGGTGGCCGTGCTGCTCACCGGGATCCCGGCCGGGCTCATCCCCGGCTTCCAGAGCTTCACCGGTACGAGGCTCGCCGACCTGCTGCGGCTCAACGTCGCGATCCCGCCCTCAGGTAGTCCCAGCGTCTTCGGGCTCCTTGGAGGCGACCTGGCCGGCTTCCCGAACGGCCGGCGCGTCTTCGACGACGTCGTGGCGATCGAACTGCGGGCCATTGCCGGGGCGACCTACCCGCTCGTCAACGGCTCCTTCACGCCGGACGCCGCAGCGTCGGCGGTCGACGACGGGGTCGGTCCCGGCGACGTGGGCATGCCGTACCTGGACCGGTTCCCCTACCTGGGCCTGCCGCACAGCGGCTTCGACGTGCCGTCGGCTGCGTGATGACCGCCGACTCCCTCGTCGTCGACATCGGCGGCGACACCGGCGCCCTGATCGTGTACGCCCTGCCCGACCTGGTCGGGCAGGAGATCGAGATCACCCGCGCCGAGATGTCGTCCGGGCATCCCGTCCACAATGTCGTGCGTCCTCGTCGGGTAGGGCCGCGGGTCGTCTTTGCGGCCGTCTTCCCCGACGTGCCGGCGGGGACGTACTCCCCCTACCGAAAGGGTGTCACCGACGGCCCTGCGTTCACCGTGGCGGGCGGCCACGTGACGGAGATCGACTGGAGCCAGTCGGCCCCGGTGGCCCGGACCCTTCACGGGCCTGCGGGTCGGCACACGCGGACGCCGACCTAGCGCTCGACGCCTCGGAGGGTCCCGCTAACTTCCCCGGCAGGGTCGTAGATTGTGCAAAGGACCACGCGGTCGCCTTCGGGCCAGCTCTGCTCGCTCGGTGTAATGAGCCAGAAGTCGAGCGCCGATTCCTCATAAGGTAGCCCGACGAATCCGTCGAACTCCGCGATGCACAACTTGTCTCCTTGCGCATAGATTGCGTCCGTTCCGGGGAAGTCACCGTCGGGAAGGGTCACGGCGGCGAATATCTCCTCGCCGTGTGGCTCCGAGCACGGCACAGTGTCCAGGCTAGAGATCAATTCCTCTTCCTCGGGCGGCGATGTTGCAAGGCAGTCGCCCACCTCGAGGTCGTAGACGTCGACCTCGGTTCCTGTCGGCGCGGTCTCCTCCGGCTGCGCCTGCGCCGACGTCTCGGTCGTGGGCGTGACGGTGCTCTCGGCCGCGTCCTTGACTGCGAGTTCCTCGGCCAGATTCGTACCGACAAGGATCACCGCGCCGACGATTGATATGACCAGTGCGATCGCGCTGATGATGATTCCCCACAGCGCCATCGTCCCGTTGGCGGCTTCGCTGCGCTGGAAGCGGCCATAACCAATGAGGCCGAGGATCAGGCCGATGGTTCCAAGGATCCCGGCAACCCAGAGACCGAAGGGGAGGAAGACGGAGAGCACGCCGATGATCCCGAAGATCAGAGCAGCAATCGCCAGGCCATTCCTGGCCCGTTGGGGGACAGGCTGAGGCTGAGGCTGGTAAGGGGACGAGGGCGGCGGTGGGGGTGGGAAATCAGACATGGCAGGTGCTCCCATCCTGATAGCAAGGATGCTCGCATGAAGCCCGCAGCATGTCAGCGGAACGGACGTGAGAGCCCGCTCCTTCATCGCATCAGGAGCCGTTTCGTGTGGGTGGGCGATACTGGGATCGAACCAGTGACTTCCTCGGTGTGAACGAGGCGCTCTCCCGCTGAGCTAATCGCCCGGTCGCGGCGTGAAGGATACCCCAGGCCGCTGCGCCGCCCGAAAACGGCGGACCGTCACGGCCGATTGGCTGCAGCCACCCTTGGTCACTACAATGGTTGCTGGCACAACAAGAGCGTGTGCCCTCCGACGCCTCGCCGGACCCGCGATGGCGCCCGTATGACGGAAGACCTCCATGAACCACGCCATCGTTTCCCACCACCTTGCAGTCAACCTGCTCAGCGCAGACGGAGCCGACCTACCACTCGAAGCCGAACTGCGTTACTCGGCGCAGGATCCGCTGGC
>DATHII010000350.1:0-2203 GCA_035316885.1 Jiangellaceae bacterium
GAGCAAGGACCACATCACCCACGTGGCGCACCTGATCGGCCTGTACGGCTACCAAGCGGCCACCCTGTTCATCCTGATCGACATCCCCGCGCTCGTCGGCAAGGCACTGCGCCTGCGGTACTTCTCGACGACCACCCGCAAGACGGGCCTGCGGCTGATGATCGTCAGCGGAACGCTCAGCCTCGTGTGCAACGTGCTGAGCGGGTGGTTCGGTGGTGGCGTCGGCCCGGCCGGTTACGGCGCCTTCGTAGTCCTGATGTTCCTTGTCATGGAAAACGTCGTCACCCGGATCAAGCCAGCGGCAGCGGTTACCCGCGCGAAGAACGCCACCAGCGACACGACGGACAGCACGCCGGCCCAGCCGGCACTCACGCCCGCACAGCGTGGCGCGGAGACGCGCAAGCGCAACGCGGAAGTGAAGCGGCTCGAAGCGGCATACGCCGCGCAGGCCGCTCCGGTGAGTGGAGCGTAGTCGAGTGACCCCCGGAACCGAGCGTTCCGGTTAGTCGCTCGGTACGGTAGGGAGTGGAGGGCACCCGTTCTAACCGGCGGGTGCCCTCTCGCTCCGTCCGTATCGGACGGACGAGGGATGGAGAATGAACGATCATGAAATGGCTCGCGTACGCACTGGTCACAATCGGACTGGCCCTTGTGGGTGCCGACCTATACATCATCGGCGCCGTGGCGGCCGTAGTCGGTACGCTCGTTGCCTACGAAGCGGGTACGCGCTCGACCGCGCGGCGGCGTACATGACCAAACATCTCAACGAATGCCCCGGCGCACCGGATCTCTCCGGTGCGCCGGGGCATTTTTTTTGTCCAATGCGGACGCGCCGATCACAGCACGCCCGCCCTTAAACGGGGGGTCCTCCTCAGCATGCGCCGCGAACACCAGGCAGCAGACACCCGGTATCGAAGCTGCCGGCGATGGCCTGCGAAACCGCGTTCGTCGTGTCGGTGATCGCGACGTTGGTGTAGGCAACCTGCGCCGTTTCCAGACGCTGCCCAGGCGGGCACGCCAGAGTCGAGGCCGGCGGGGAGATCGTGAGCGATGCAGTGACCTCGCCATTCTTACCGGAGTCGAATGTACCGGTCGCGCTCACCGGGCCGGCAACGTCGGTCTTGTTCGATGCGCTCGGGTTCGCCCCGCCGCGGTTGACGCACACGTACGTAGCGGTCGCGTCCGCGGTCGCCGCGTAGTTGATCAGTGTGGTGTTGTTCAGGCCGGCCTCTTTGAATGACACGGTCAGGTCGGCGCCGGCGAGGGCGGCGCTGGCGCGCACGAAGTGTGGACTGGCGGCGAAGGCCGGGCTGGCATGGGCGGCGGTGGCCGCGCCGAGCACGGCCGCCAGCGCAAGGAAGAGAATACGTCTCATACCACACGACGCTACCGGATCACCGCGCTACCCGACCGGCACGTCTTTAGCCGCATTGAGAATGGCCGTGTCCGACGCCCGGGTGACAGCATCCCCCGGGATCACGTACCTCGGCGACGCGATCGGGTCGGGTGCCTCCACCACTACCCTCGCGTTGGCGGTCACGCTCGGCCGGGTCCACAGCATCTGCGCGAGCGCGACCAGCGGCACCCACGCGCCCAGGATCGCGTCGGGTATGCCGGGTGCGATGAGGATCCCTAGCGCCCCGGCCAGGCCTATGATGCCGGTCACCGCGCCGCGGAGCAGCGTCGGTTCAAGGTGGACCAGCCGCCACCAGAGGGTGTCTCTGTCCACGCGTGTACTCCTTTCGTGTTCCGCTACCGTCTCGCGCAGTTGCTCACGGATAGCTCGACGGTAAATCAGTCTGATCAGCCAGCCCAGCGCTACGACGATGCCGGCCATGCCGATGTTGCGCAGCAGGAGCGGCACGGGTGCCACGAACACGGTCCAGAGGCTGAAGCCCAGCAGCACGGCGATCGAGGTCAGCAGCAGCAGGGTCATGCGGCCGGCGGGGCGGCGGGGCCAGCCACGGGCGCCGATGGCCATGACGATGGCGGCCCATGCCGCCTCGACCCATGCGATGGCGATCAGGACGATGGCTAGCGTTCTCACTGGGTATTGCCCCTCATCCGTAGCGCCCGGTCCACTTCCCGGGTCAGCCGGTCTACCCGGTCGACGAGCGTGTACGCCCGCGCGGCCTCGGCATCCCGTCGCTGCGCGCGCAGCTTCGCGTCGGCCAGGGCCTCGGCGGCCAGTGCCACAGCGGCA
>DATHII010000351.1:0-19953 GCA_035316885.1 Jiangellaceae bacterium
GACCCCGAGACACAGGCGGAGCAGGAGCTGCTCGTCGATGTCGCGGCCGAGGCCGTCGAGCGCTGAGCGTCCCGCCCTATGCGCTGTCGTGAAGATCGTCGTGCAGTTCACTCCGCGTGCGACCCTGCCCGATCCTGCACAACGATCTTCACGACGGCTCAGGGGAGAGTGTCCCGCGATGCGGACGGACGGAGGAGGCCTCAGCCGGTCGCCTAGACTCGCCATGCCCCGACGGAGCCACCAGCAGCTGGAAGGAGGAGCGCCGCGTGGGCCTGATCGTCCAGAAGTACGGGGGTTCCTCGGTCTCCGATGCCGCCGCCGTCAAGCGGGTAGCGCAGCGGATCGTGGCCACCACCAAGGCGGGTCATGAGGTCGTCGTCGTCGTCTCCGCGATGGGCGACACCACCGACGAGTTGCTCGAGCTGGCCGAGCAGGTCTCCCCGCTTCCGGCCGGTCGCGAGCTCGACATGCTCCTCACCGCCGGTGAGCGGATCTCGATGGCGCTGCTGGCGATGGCCATCGGCGACCTCGGCCACGAGGCACGCTCGTTCACCGGCAGTCAGGCCGGCGTGATCACCACGTCCGCACACGGTCAGGCGCGCATCATCGACGTCACACCCGGGCGCATCCGCCAGGCTCTCGACGACGGCGCCGTCGCGATCGTCGCAGGCTTCCAGGGCGTCAGCCAGGACAGCAAGGACATCACCACGCTGGGCCGCGGAGGGTCCGACACGACCGCCGTCGCTCTGGCAGCGGCCCTCGATGCCGACGTGTGCGAGATCTACTCCGACGTGGACGGCATCTTCACCGCCGATCCGCGAATCGTCCCCACCGCCCGCCGGATCCCGCGTCTCACCTACGAGGAGATGCTCGAGCTGGCGGCCAGCGGAGCGAAGATCCTCCACCTGCGGTGCGTCGAGTATGCCCGGCGCTACGGGCTGCCGATCCACGTCCGGTCGAGCTTCTCGACCCTCGACGGCACCTGGGTATCCGACCACCCCGAAGGAAGTGACGAGCCCGACATGGAGCAGCCGATCATCTCCGGTGTGGCCCACGACCGCAGCGAGGCAAAGATCACGATTGTCGGTGTGCCCGACAAGGTCGGCGAGGCCGCGGCGATCTTCCAGGCCGTGGCAGCTGCCGAGATCAACCTCGACATGATCGTCCAGAACGTGTCGGCGGCTGCGACGAACCGCACCGACATCTCCTTCACGCTCCCCAAGGCAGACGGACGCCGGGCGATGGAGGCGCTGAGCGTCATCCAGGGCCAGGTCGGGTTCGAGTCATTGCGTTACGACGACGGCATCGGCAAGGTCTCGCTGGTCGGGGCGGGCATGCGCAGCCACCCCGGGGTGAGTGCGCGATTCTTCGGCGCGCTTGCCGCTGCAGGCGTGAACATCGAGATGATTTCGACCTCGGAGATCAGGATCTCCGTCGTCGTCCGCGCCGACGACATCGACATCGCAGTGGGCGCGGTCCACGGCGCGTTCGACCTCGATGCCACCGAGGTGGAGGCGGTCGTCTACGGAGGAAGCGGACGATGACCGGCGCCAGCAAGCCCACTCTGGCCGTCATCGGCGCGACCGGTGCCGTCGGCACAGTCATGCGCGACCTGCTCTCGACCCGCGAGGATGTGTGGGGCGAGATCAGACTGGTGGCGTCGCCGCGGTCGGCCGGACGCCGGCTGCCGGTGCGTGGCCAGGACGCCGAAGTTGTGGCGCTCGCGCCGGAGGTCTTCGACGGCGTCGACGTCGCGATGTTCGACGTTCCCGACGACGTCTCGGCGCAGTGGGCGCCGGTTGCCGCCGAGCGGGGCGCGGTGGCCGTCGACAACTCCAGCGCATTCCGGATGGACCCGGACGTCCCCCTCGTCGTGCCCGAGGTCAACGCCCGGGCGGTACGCAACCGGCCCAAGGGGATCATCGCGAATCCCAACTGCACGACATTGTCCATGATCGTCGCGATGGGCTCGTTGCACGCGGAGTTCGGCCTGACCGAGTTGGTCGTCGCCTCGTACCAGGCCGCGTCCGGCGTCGGCCAGGCTGGAATCGACACCCTTCACGACCAGATCCAGAAGGTGGCCGGCAATCGCGAGCTCGGCACCCACCCCGGTGACGTCCGCCGTGTCGTGGGTGACGAGCTGGGCCCGTTCGCCGCGCCGCTCGCGCTCAACGTCGTGCCGTGGGCAGGGTCGCCGAAGGACGATGGTTGGAGCTCGGAGGAGCTCAAGGTGCGCAACGAGTCCCGCAAGATCCTCGACCTGCCAGAGCTCAGGGTGTCCGCCACCTGCGTTCGGGTCCCCGTGGTCACGACGCACTCGGTCGCCGTCCACGCCGTCTTCGAGAGCGAAGTCACCACGGACCGCGCCTGGGAGATCCTGCGCAACGCTCCAGGCGTCGTGCTCTACGACGACCCGTCGCGCGGCGAGTTCCCCACGCCGGCCGATGTCGTCGGTACCGACCCGACGTGGGTCGGCCGCGTGCGCCGTTCCCTCGACGACCCGAGGGCGCTCGACCTGTTCTTGTGCGGCGACAATCTGCGCAAGGGCGCGGCCCTCAACACAGCCCAGATCGCCGAACTGGTCGCCCGCGAGCTCACTCCCGCGTGATCACCTCGACGACCAGGCGGGCATAGGGCGGCCGATGATCAAGGCTCAGCCGGCGAGGCGGGCCCTCACGGCCGCGGCGACCTTGGCGCCGTCGGCGCGGCCGGTGGTTCGGGGCTGCAGCACCTTCATCACGGCGCCCATCTCGCGAGGCGACGACGCGCCCGTCTGGGCGATCGCGGCATCGACCATCTCGGCGAGTTCGTCGTCGGCCAGCGGTGCCGGCATGTACTCGGCGATGACTTCGGCCTCAGCCTCCTCACGCTCGGCCCGGTCGATCCGTCCGCCCTGGCGGAAGGCCTCTGCAGCCTCGTTCCGCTTCTTTGCCTCCTTGTTGAGCACCGCGAGGACGTCGCTGTCGCTGAGCTCCCTCGGGGTCGCGCCGGCGACCTCGGAGGTCGTGACGGCCGTCAGCACCATCCGAAGCGTCGACATGCGCAGTTCGTCCCGTGCGCGCATCGAGGCCGTCAGGTCGTCTCTCAGCCGTTCCTTGAGCGAGGCCATGGGTCAAGTGTGACAGCGGGCCGTCGTGGTCGCTCAATGGGTTCGACCGCAGGTGAGGTCAGTCCGGCGGTCGCTCCGCTGGGGGGTGCTGGACCGGGCGGAGCGGGCGGGTCGCCGGTCCCTCGAGAACCTGCCCGTCGGCGGCGAAGCGCGATCCGTGGAGCGGACAGTCCCAGGACAACTCCGCGTCGTTCCACTCCACGATGCCGCCCAGATGGGTGCAGATCGCGCAGAGGGCACGGTCCTCACCCTGGACGCGGCTGCGGGCGACCTTCGTGAGGCCGCGCCGCTCGACGCGACCAGCGCCCTCGGACGGGGCGCGCTGGTCGGTGTCCGGGCGCAGCCACCCGGAAACCAACCGAACCGCGACGTCCGAGTTCACCGACGCGAGAGCCCTCGCCGACGCCCGCAACGTCAGGCGGTTCGGCGAAAAGGTCTCCTGCCAGGGCACCGGCTGGCCCATGATCCGGCCGGCGAGCGCGAGGCCGGCCGCGGTGCCGTTCGTCATCCCCCACTTGTCGAAGCCCGTGGCCGCGAGGACACGATCCGTCCCAAGCCAGGCCGGACCGACACAGGGCAGGAGATCGGCAGACCGGTAGTCCTGAGCCGACCAGCGATGCGTCACCTTCCGGACCGGGAAGTGCTCGAGTGCCCAGCGGGCGGGCCCCTCGTGATGGGAGAGGGCGTGCGTCTCCTGGCCGACCTTGTGCCCCTCGCCACCGGCTACGAGGTACCGGGTTCCGTCGGCCCCGACGGCGGTCCGCACCGTACGGGTGACCCGGTCAGCCGACAGGTACATGCCCTCGGGAGCCGCTCCCTCCAACGGGAGCGCCAGCAGGTACGACCGCAACGGTTCGACGCGGGCGAAGAACAGGCTGCGGTGTGGGAAGGGAATGCCGGTCGCGATCACGACATGTCCGGCCCGGACGGTGTGGCCCGCGCGGACGGAGACCCGGCATGGCGAACCGTCGTGGACGGAATCGACCGGGCTCGCGCCGTGTACGGCGCCGCCGGCCATGACGACCTCGCGCGCGAGCCGGTCGAGGTGGACGACCGGATCGAACTGGGCCTGGTCGTTCACGCGGACTGCTGAGGCGACGTCGAACGGCAGCCCGGTCACCGTGGTCGACTCGGCGTCGATTCCCGACGCCCGCAGAGCGGCGACCTCGTCCTCGATCTCGCGGGCGAGTCGAGAGTCGGTCACGTACGTGTACGCCGCGCATGACTCGACACCTGCGTCCGCCGACTTTGCTTCCTCGATGAGCCAGCGCAGCCCGGCCTCGTTGGCCGAAGCGTAGGCCTGCGCGGTGGCCGTCCCGTGTTTGCGGATGATCTCCGCGTACCGGAGTCCGTGCAGGACGGTGGCCTTCGCCGTCGTGTTGCCCGAAGCGGCGGCGCCGACCGACCGGCGTTCGAGGACGACCACGTGCCTGCCACTGCGGGCCAGGATCGCGGCCGTCGTCAGACCGGTAATGCCGGCGCCGACCACGACGACGTCGGCGTCACGATCTCCGACCAGCGGTGGGTGGTCCGGGCGACCGGGCCGGTCGAGCCAGAGTGATCGGGAGACAGGAGGCAGCAATGTCGACATGGACGGCTCTTACCCCGACGAGGTTCGGGCACCCCGTGATCGGCATCGGATTCGGGACATGGTCGTCCGGTGTGGCAGCCTTGGCCGGTGCCAGCTTTCCCTAACTCGACGGCCGCGCGGGTCGCGCTTGCCCTGGGGGTCACCGCCGCCGGGTGCCTCGCGTACGCCGCGGGTTACGAGGTCAGGGCGTTCCGGCTCCGGCGCTTCGACGTCCCGGTGTTGCCAGCCGGCAGCCGTCAATTGCGCGTCCTGCACGTGTCCGACCTGCACATGACGCCCGGCCAGGACCGCAAGAAGGCCTGGGTGCGCAGGCTGGCCGCCCTCGAGCCCGATCTCGTGGTCAACACCGGCGACAACCTGGCCCACCAGCACGCCGTGCCGACCGTCCTCGACGCGCTGGAGCCGCTGATGGACCGGCCGGGCGTCTTCGTCGGCGGCTCCAACGACTACTACGCGCCCAAGCCCAAGAACCCGGCCCGCTACCTGCTGCCGAGCGACCGGCGCCGTCACGTGTATGGCGGCGACCTGCCCTGGAAAGAACTGCGCGACGGGTTCGTCGACGCGGGCTGGGTCGATCTCACCAATGCCCGCGCCTCTCTCACCGTCGACGGGCGGACGCTGACGTTCGCCGGCGTCGACGACCCCCACACCGGGCTGGACCGGTACACGGATATCGCAGGTCCGGCCGATCGGGCGGACGTCGCGATCGGCGTCACCCACGCGCCGTACCAGCGGATCCTCGACGCGATGACGGCCGACGGGTACCAGCTGCTGCTGGCCGGTCACACGCACGGCGGTCAACTCTGCGTGCCCATGTGGGGGGCGCTGGTGACCAACAGCGATCTCGACACCCGGCGTGCCAAGGGAGTCTCGCGGCACAAGGCGGCAGGCGGCACGGACGCCTCGTGGCTGCACGTCTCGGCCGGCCTCGGTACATCGCCCTACGCGCCCGTGCGCTTCGCCTGCTTCCCGGAGGCGACGCTTCTCACCCTGACCGCCGCGTGACCCTGCTGATCCCGGCGCGCGTAGCGACCAAGCGGCTCGTCCTGCGCACGTGGCAGCCCGACGACCGCCCGGCCTTCGCTGTGATCAACGCCGATCCGGAGGTCACCGAGCATGTGGCCCCTCGGCCGCTGAGTCGGGAACAGAGCGACGCCTTCGTCGACCGAATCGAGGCCTCGTGGTTCGACCGCGGCTACGGCCTCTATGCCGTCGAGAGCCGGATGTCCGGCGAGCTGTTGGGCTTCTGCGGGCTCTCACACCATCGAGCCTTGCCGGACGAGGTCGAGGTCGGCTGGAGGCTTGCTCGCCCCGCCTGGGGCCGCGGTCTCGCGACCGAGGCGGCCCTGGCGTGCCGTGATCTCGCCTTCGACACGTTGCGCATGGACCGGCTGATCTCCATCACGATCGAGGAGAACGCGCGGTCATGGCGGGTGATGGAGAAGCTCGGCATGCGACGTTGGCGCACGATGCCGTTCGAGGACTGGAATCTGTCGATCTGGGCCATGACTGCACCCGAGTGGGCCGGCTGAACTGATTTCGGGAGGGGCGTCGCGCTCGGATATGCTGTCCCGGGACCTTCGGGGTGTGGCGCAGCTTGGTAGCGTGCTTCGTTCGGGACGAAGAGGTCGTGGGTTCAAATCCCGCCACCCCGACGTAAAGTGGCCCTGACCTGCAAGAACGCGGTCAGGGCCCACGTCTTGCACGGTAGTCTCGGCCCGTGCAAAACGACATCATTTCCTCGGTCTTCGCGATCCACCCACGGGTACGGTACGTCGCCGTGGCCAGTGGGCAGCACGTCGAGCTACGGCAGCGGGAAGGCCTTGCCGGGGCGTCATCGAGCGAGTCGGACCGGTACGAGGAGCTGTTGGTCAACCCGACGCTGCTCATGCTCACCAGCCAACGCGGGGACATCGACTGCGGCGGCCTGCGTTACGTGATCGTGCGTTACGGCAACTTTGCCCAGGTCGTGGTACCTCGTCCAGAGGAGGGTCACGTGTCGATCGCGGTGGAGCCTGACGTCGATCCGGTCCCGATCGGTGACGCCGTAGTGCGGCTGTTGGGCTGAGAGGACGCCCCTGGCGTTGCCCGCGGGGGCGACCACGTACCGGGTGTGCGATAGTTCATCGGACCAGGGGGCTTCGATGACCTGCGTAGGAGGAGATCGATGCAGCCGGATCGTGGCTCTCAGGGAGTCGACTCGGAGGCGGTGCGTTCGGAGATCGACACGAACGTGCCGCAGTCGGCGAGGGTGTACGACTTCCTGCTGGGTGGCAAGGACAATTTCGCCGCCGATCGTGCGGTGGGCGGGATGCTCATCGAGCAGGTCCCTGCGCTGCCGCTCATGGTGAAGGCCCAGCGTGCCTTCCTTGCGCGCGCCGTCCGATACCTGGTGGCTGAAGCGGGTGTCCGGCAGTTCCTTGACATCGGCACCGGTATCCCGACGGCCAACAACGTCCATGAGGTCGCTCAGGAAATCGCTCCCGAGGTCCGGGTGCTGTACGTAGACAACGACCCCATCGTCCTCGCGCATGCACGGGCGCTGATGACGGGTCATCCGGCGGGGAAGACGGCGTTCATCCAAGCCGACCTTCGCGAGCCCGCCGCCATCATGGCCGACCCGACCCTGTCGGCGACCCTGGACCTGACGGAGCCGGTGGCGCTGATGCTGGTGGGCATCCTCATGCACCTACGCGACGCGGATGACCCGTACAAGATCGTCGCCACGCTGTTGGACGCGCTACCGTCCGGCAGTCATCTGACGCTCACCCATCCGTCTGCGGACTTCGACCCGGCGGCCATGACCGCGCTGGCCGCCTCGGCCGAGCAGTCCGGAATCCCCTACGTGCCGCGCAGCCGGGCCGACACCGAGCGGTTCTCCACCGGCCTGGACCTCGTCGACCCGGGAGTGGTACCGATCCTCGGCTGGCGGCCCGACGAGGAGCCAGCCGACGTCAACAGCGTCTACGGCTGGGCCAGCGTCGCCCGCAAGCCCTGACTTGGGCGAAACTCTGTTGACGGCGGGCAGACCGGCTTGTGACCATCGGGACATGATTTACCCCGCCGCGCAGCCCTGACCCCGGGCTGACCGCGTCCGCGTCGCGGTCGGCGCCCGACAGACCCGGCACACCGGGTGGCGACGATGAGCCGCCCACCGCGAGGTCTCGCCGGGCGTGCGGTCGGCTACTTCGCCGTCCGCGATCTCATCCCGCTATACGCGGTCTATGCGTTGCTGTTCAGCGACCATGGTCTTTCGACCGGCGAGGTCTCCTCGCTACTGGCCATCTGGTCGGTCACCGCGTTCGTCATTGAGGTTCCCTCCGGCGCCTGGGCCGACGTGGTCTCCCGCCGTGCGTTGCTGGTTCTCAGCTCCCTGTTGTACGCCGCCGGTTTCTCGCTCTGGACGGCCGTTCCGTCGTATGCGGCCTTCGCCGCCGGGTTCGTGCTCTGGGGCATCAGCGGCGCATTGATGTCCGGGACGTTCCAGGCACTGCTGTACGACGAACTCGCGGTCCACGGTGCCGCCTCGCACTACGCACGGCTGATGGGTTGGGCCAACTCCCTGGCCATGGTCGCCACCCTCGTCGGCACCGCGCTGGCCGCTCCGTTGTTCGCGATCGGCGGATACGTGCTCGTCGGATGGGTCAGCGTCGGCATCGCACTGGTGCAGGCGGTACTCGCGCTCTCTCTTCCGGCCGCGCCCCGGGTAGCCGAGGCGGACGAGACCCACGTTGTCGGGTCACCCGAGATACGTGGCAGTCTCGTCAACCGCTACGTGGCCATGCTGCGGTCCGGCCTGGCCGAGGTCCTGCGTCAGCGCCTCGTCCGGCACGCGGTACTGATCGTCTCGATGCTGGGGTTGTTGGCGTTCGACGAATACCTCCCGCTCGTTGCCCGCGAGAACGGCGCGGCGACGGAGACGGTCCCATTACTGGTCGCGCTGACCGTCGCCGGTCCCGCGATCGGGACGGCGCTGGCTGGTCGGACCGCGCACATGCGTGGCCGCACCATGGCGTGGGCGCTTGCCGCTGCGGCGATCCTGATCGCGATCGGCGCGGCCGAGGGCCGGTGGCTCGGCTTCCTGGCCATCGGCGCCGGCTTCGGCATCGCCGGCAACGTGACGATCGTGGCCGAGGCCCGCCTTCAGGATGCGATCACCGGGCCGGCCCGGGCCACCGTGACGTCCGTTTCCGGCCTGCTCAGCGAGGTCTTCGCGGTGGCGGTGTTCGCCGCATTCGCGCTCGGTTCGGTGTGGCACGCCGTGTCGACAATGGTGACAGTGCTGACCGTTCCCATCCTCCTGATCGCGGTTCTCGTCCCGCGCTGGCTCCCCACCTCTGGAGCCGCCGCCGCACGCGACGACGCGGTCAAGGCCGTGTCATGAGGCGGAGCCTGCCCGAGGGCGGATGTTGTGGTTGAGGTGGAAGACGTTGTCCGGGTCGTACCGGTGCTTCAACGCCGCCAGCCGCGCGAGCTTGTCGGGACCATAGGCCCGCCGCACGCCCTCCTCGCCTTCGTCGCCCAGGACGTTCACATAGACGCCGCTGGCATACGGCTCGAGGGCGGCGCCGACGCGGCGGGCAGCCGCTATCCGCTGTTCGTCCTCGGCCGGGTCGGTCCAGGCGGCGGCCGCGACGAACTCGACCATCGCGTCGCGATTGCTGAAGGCGCTCTGGTCGTCGGAAGGCGAGGCGATGGCACCGCCGTAGGACTGAAGGGAGGCACCCGGCAGCATCGACCGGTCAGGATCCGCGTCCGGTGTGCCTTGGGCCAGGAACGCGTCGATCGAGGCATCCGGCAACTGCGCCAGGTAGTGGCCCTTCCAGTACCGCCGGCGAAGTCCGTGGCGGTGCACCTCGTCGTCCATGCTCTGGAGGTCGAGATAGGTCAGGCGCTCGACGCGCTCCGCGACCTGGTTCCCCAGATTGGAGAACGACGGCAGTAGGCGGCGCCCCTCGTCAGGATCACCGACCCAGACGAAACCCGCACTCGCGAGCGGCCGATTGTGCAACGCGCGCGGCAGGAATGGCCACTCGCCGCTCGTGCCGACCCATGCGGTGAGCGTCGCCCGGGTCGGGGCGTCGGCGATGAGGTCGCGCCAACGGCGTAGCGCGGCAGGAGCCTCGGCTGGGCTGAAGAAGTAGTCGGCGAGCAGCGCAGCCGTGCCTATCCGGTGGAGGCGGAACTCGAACTCCGTCACGATGCCGAAGTTGCCCCCGCCACCACGCAGGCCCCAGAACAGGTCGGCGTTCTCCGACTCGCTGGCGCGCACCGTCGCGCCATCCGCCGTCACGACCTCGAACGCCACGACGTTGTCGCATGCCAGGCCGAACTCGCGGGCCAGCCAGCCCATCCCGCCGCCGAGCGTGAGGCCCCCAACGCCGGTGTGTGACACGTTGCCGGCCGTGGTCGCGAGACCGAACTGTTGCGTGGCTCGATCCAGGTTGCCGAGCGCCGCTCCGCCTTGGACCCAGGCACGACCGGAGTCCGGATCCACGCGTACGGACTGCAGGCCGGTCAGGTCGATCATCAGTCCGCCGTCCGGCACGCATATGCCCAGCACGCTGTGACCACCACAGCGCACCCCGATCTCGAGGCCACGTTCACGGCCGAAGCCGACCGCCGCGGCCACATCTGCGGCGCTCCGGCACCGGGCGATCACGGCCGGCCGCCGGTCGATCATCGCGTTCCAGACGGTTCGTGCGGCGTCGTAGCCGTCGTCCCCCGGCTGGACCAACAGGCCGTCGAAGCCGCGAGCGTGCAATTCCTGTCTCATTCATCCACTCCTGTTCGAAGAGTCAGATATCTCCACCGAGCAGGACAGGCGCGACGTGGATCTGCAGCTCGTCGATCAGCCCGGCAAGTAGGCATTGCTGGCCCACGTTCACGCCGCCCATGACCACGATCGGCCTCAGTCGCGAGCACTGATCTGCTGCACTGCCCAGCCGTTGCCGTCCGGATCGCTGAAATAGAAGAAGCCGACGTTGTCGAGTGCGTCGCCGGCTCGGCTCGGACGCAGGCCGTCCGTGTCGTACACCTGGATACCGGTAACATCCACGCCGCGCTCGACGAGTTCGGCGTGCGCCGCCCTGAGGTCGGCAACGACCAACTGAGTGCCCTTGAGCGATCCCGGCGGCATGTCGGGGACAGCTCCCTTCCCGATGACGATCGAGCAGCCCGACCCCTGGGGAGTCAGCTGAACGACTCGGACGTCTTCGCTGACGACGGTGTCATAGTCCACGTCGAACCCGAGTTGCTCGCCGTAGAAGGCCTTCGCGCGGTCCACGTCCGTGACGGGAACACATACCACCTCGAGCGTCCAGTTCATGGGTTCCTCTTCGTGTCGTCCGCGATCGGGTGCCGGGAGTTCAGGCGGGTCGACCCTCCGGTCCGGCGGCTCGCGTCATCGTTGTGCGCCGCCAAGGTCTCCACTCACCGTCGTCGCCTCGAAGCTCCCAGTCGTGGGTGACAGTACCGTCGGGGTTCTCGAGGACGGTGAACCTGGCCGGGCCGGTGAACCTCAGGTTGCCGTCCACGACCTCTCCCTCGTACATGCTTCCGTCATGGAAGGGACCGTTGCCGTCGAAGAAATGGGTGCGATAACGCGCCGTCGAGGCGTCGAAACCGTAGAACATGACCCCCTTCTGAACTGCACCGCCCGGTAGTTCTCGACCTGGATCCTCGGTCGGGTCGCCGAAGACCGCATCCCAGCGGTGCACAAGGAAGAATCCGCCGTGCAGCCATTCGAACGTGTCGATGCTGGTCGACCTCATGCGCGGCCCGGAGAAATCGGGCGTGGTCTCCCCTTCGAGGTTCCAGGTGCCCACGAGGAAGTCGAGACGTCGTAGTGCGGGGTCGGGGGTCGGGGGCTGATCCCATTGGCCCAGGGCGTAGCGGGTGCCTTCGTTGTCCTCGAACAGCGCCCACCATCCGAACTGCTGCTTGGAGGGTGGCAGCGGGAACCGCACGCCACGCCGGCTGAGCTCGGCGTAGGTCTGCTCGATGTCGGCACAGTTGAAGAACAGGTTCGAATGTGGCAGCCGATCGGGGACCGCGCGCCGCGGCTCGTCGGCCTGCCGCGGGCTCAACGCCAGAAGCAGGTCCTGGCGGGGTGGCTTGACCTCGATCCAGCGCTCGTCGCCGTAGGTCTCGTCACGGACGACGGTGAATCCCATCGTGGTGGTCCAGAACTCCAGCGCGGCTTGCTGGTCCTCGACCGGCACCATGACCTTGGAGACGTTGGTGATCATCAGGTCCTCGCCTCCTGCACGCGTCCTGGGTGTCGGGTCGGGCGCCGCGCCCGTTGTTTCACATGGTGCGTCGAATCGCTTGGGCCGTTCTCGACACATCGTCAGGACCGGCCCTTGCGTGTGTCTTGAACGAATCGCTCAACTACGCCGGCTGGAATCGCGGAGTTCGAGCAGCAGGCGGGTCAGCGCGACACGCGAGCTCACGTCCAACTTGCGGTAGATGCGCTTCACGTACTGGCTGACCGTGTGGTGGCTGAGGCTCAGCCGTTCGGCGATCTCGCGGTCGGAGCGGCCGTCGACGACGAACAGCGCCACATCCCGCTCACGTGGCGTCAGGGCCATCAGCGTCCCCGTGGAGATCTCGAACCGATCGCGCTGCAGTTCCAACACCGTGATCAGGGCGCCGCCCTCGGCGCGGGTGTAGCTCGAGTGGCCGTGCAGCAGCCCGGTTCCACCGTCCACCGACTCAACCTCGACGTGGCGAGAGAAGCCCTCGCCGCCGCCCGGACGGGCGATCACGCGGTGTAAGGCACGTTCTGCGTCCACCACCTCGGCCAGCACGCACCTGGCGGCCTCGTTGAGGCGCGGGTCGGGGTCCGTCGGATCAGTGATCACCACCGCGGTCCCCGTGCGGTCGAGGGCGACGACCACCTGGTCACGCTCACGCTCGAGGCCTTCCCTGGAATGGATCCCCTCGATCACGGTCCCGACCACGCGGCCCAGTGCCTCGGTCAATCGCACTTCGTACGGGGTGAAGCCGCGGCCAGGGTCGTTTGTGCCGCAGTGCAACGTCCCGATGACTCCGTCGCGGTTGATGATGGGCGCTTGGACCTCGTGACGGATGTCGTGGAGGTACTTGAGTTTCGTGTAGAGCGGGTCCTCGAGCCACTCGTCCATCGACTCCATCAGCGCCATGTTGTAGACGGCGCGCCCGGTGGCGTCGAGCTGCGTCTGCAGCCAGTTCAACTCCCGCCCTCCCCGCTCGTAGCGCGCCAGGAAGCTGTCGCTGACACCCATTGGGGCAAGGCACAGCTGATCGCCGGTCCATGGATCGGCGACGTACAGCGCGTACATCGGAAGATCGAACAGCCGGCCGAACCCCGTGACGAAGCGGCGTTCGAGCTGCCGGTGGCTCGTGGAGGCGCACAGCGTCTGGGCGAATTGCAGCAACTCGACCCCGCCGGGCTCACCGCCCGCCGCCTGCCCGCCCGGGTACGGCGCAAGCCTGTCCGTGGCCGAGGGCGGGACCTTGACATTGGTGTCCATGACTCTGCTCATCCGAACCCCTCAGCGTCGCGCACGACGGTGGCACCGGCGAGACGGACGTGCCGCGGCGGCTGCGGGAACACTGCGCCACGGGCGGAGTCGTGGGTGATGCTCATGGCGTGACTCCTCGGACGTCTCTTCTTCTCAACGTCTACGAGGTTCGTCCTTAGGGCACCTGCACCGCATCGGGCGATTACCTCATTGTGCTTGCCCGCGCTACCTTAGATGGTCCTGAGCAGGCGTTATCCCCGATCTAAGGTAGGGCACCGTCCACCGGTCGGTTGACCCGGGATTCCACTACTTGCGCTTTGGGCCGTGAGCAGGTTCCAGCACGAGGTTCACCGCCTGGTCGGAGGCCACGTTGCTCACCCGCATCTCATGACGACTCCTTCAGGGAGGCCCTCCTGTCGTGGATACATCCATTACCCAGGCGGGGTTTCTGGTGCTGCTTGCGCTTGCCTCGGGCGAGGCACACGGGTACGCAGTCATGCAGTTCGCCGAGGAGACCACCGACGGGCGGGTCCGGTTGCCGCCGGGCACTCTGTACCGGACGATCTCGCGGTTGCTGGCCGACGGTCTCGTGGAGGAGATCGCGGGCCAAGATCCGGACGCCCCGCACGATGCCCGGCGCCGCTACTATCGGCTCACCAAACGGGGCCGGCAGGTCGCCGAGGACGAGGCCGAGCTCATCAAGCGGCTTGCCCGGGCGGCGTCCGGTGCCGGCCTGGCGAGAAGTCGGGGGCGAGCGTGAGCGACCTGCGACCCGCCGCGGTGACGCCGCACCTGTTCGTCCGGGACACCGACGCGGCCGTGAGCTTCTACGTGACGGCCTTCGGTGCGGTCGAGCTGTTTCGGAACACCTGTCCGACAGGACGGTGCTGTTCGTTGAGCTCGCCCTGGGGGAGGGCAGGGTGCTCATCAGCGAGGAGACGCCATCCCTGAACGCGCTGGCGCCACCAACCATCGGCGGATCCCCCGTGATGCTCCTGGTTGAGGTCGACGACGTGGACACGGTGGCCCGCCGGGCGACCGAGGCCGGCGCCGAGGTCGAAATGCCGGTGCAGGAGATGTTCTGGGGCGAACGCTACGGCGTCCTGGTCGATCCCTTCGGCCACCGGTGGGCGGTCTCGACCATCCGTGAACAGCTCACGCCAGACGACATCGCATCGCGCACGCCCACGGACATCTAATGGTCCGTCCCATGATTGGTTGACTGCTCGCTCGATGGCGCGCGGCCAGCCGCAGCCTGGATGGACAGCCCCGAGGCACCGCCAGCCGCCTATCGCCAGCAGGTCCGGCAGCTGACCTGAGCCGATCTCACCGCCCCACACGCCTACCCGGGGCTCGGATGCTCGGGTCGTGGCCCACCACCTCAATCGGCCGTAGGGGGCCGTGCGAACACGCTCGCCGTGATTCCGGCGACAATGGTCAGCACCGCCGCCGCAATCGGCGCGACCAACGCACCGACAGGTATGCGAGTGGGATCCGAGCCCGTCTCGACGACCGGCAGCGTGATGCTGAGAATCGCGGCGACCAGCCAAATCGCGACGGTGGTCACCGACAGTCCGATCCAGACCGGCATTCGCCTTGCACTGCCGCGCAGCCTGCCCATCATCAACAGGAACGCGCCGGTGGCGACCAGGCCCCACAGCCAGGTGCCGAATGCCGCCACCTGCATGTGCTCCTGCTCACTGCCCGAGACCATGTCCGGAGCACGGATGCTGATCAGGACGACGGCCACCCAGATCCCTGCAATGCCGACCGCAGTCCACGCCATCCAGGAGCCGTCGGCCATCGCCGAACGCTGATCCGGTCCTTGTCTCTGCATCTCCGCCCCTTTCGGCCGTACGCGGTCGCCAGATCGTGCGCGCAGCTATACCAGGCTGGGCTGGCGTTCCGCCTCCACGTGCCCTTCGACCTCGAGGTGCGGGATCCACTCGAGCCAGCGGGGGAGGTACCAGTTGCGGTCGCCGAGCAGCACCATGGCGCTGGGGAGCAGGACGGATCGGATCACGGTGGCGTCGATCAGCAGCGCGACGGCCACACCGAAGCCCATCTGCTGGAACATGACCAGGTCGCCACGGGCGAAGCCGGAGAAGACGGCGACGATGATCAAAGCTGCTCCGGTGATGATCCTGGCGGTCGAGGCGACGCCCCACCGGACGGCCGCAGCGGTGTCGGCGCCCTGGTCGAAGCGCTCGCGGATCCGGCTGAGCAGGAAGACCTGGTAGTCCATCGAGAGGCCGAACAGGACCGAGAAGAGGAACAGCGGTACCCAGGCCTCGATCGTGTCGACGGTCTGGAAGCCGAGAAGGTCCGCGCCGACGCCGTTCTGGAAGACCAGCACGAGCAGGCCGTACGCTGCACCGACCGAGAGCAGGTTGAGCAGTATCGCCGTGATGGCGATCACAACCGAGCGGAAGGCGACCGTCAGCAGGACGAACGAGAGGCCCAGGACGAACGCGAACACGAGCGGCGCCGGATTCGTGACATTGTCGAGGTAGTCGATGGTCTCCGACGTGCTCCCGCCGACGAGCGGGTCGGCATCGGTCCCCTCGAACGCCGCGGGAACAACCTGCTCACGCAAGTCGCGCACGGCTGCTATGGACTCCTCGCCGGTCGGGTCTCCACCCACAGGGACGACGAGCTCGGCGACGCCACCATTGCCGACCCGGATCTCGCCCCCCCCGAAACGTGCGTCGGCCTCGAGTTGGTCGCCCAGCTGCTCGAGTGCCGTCGAGACGGAGTCCGAGTCATGAGCGACCACCACGTGGACCGGATTCACCGTCTGGTCAGCGAAGTCGCGTTGCAGGGCTACGTAACCCTGCTTCGCCGCCAAGTCGTCGGGGAGCGTGCTGACTCCGGCAGTACCGATGCTGAGCCCGAAGGCGGGCAGCGCGACGGCCACGAGTGCGGCGGTACTGATCGCGAGGCTGATGGCGGGCCGGCGCAGGACGCGATCGATGATCGCCCCCCAGATCCGGCCTTCGGGGTTCGACCGCTCCACCGACCGCCGGCCGACGAACGGCAGACGGACGGAGTCCACGCGGTCCTTCAAGAGCCCGAGCAAGGCCGGCAACAGCGTGAGCGCTACAGCGAGCGACGTGATGCCGACGAGGATCGCGCCCGCGGCCAGGCTGCGGAAGATCGTCGAGGGCACGATCAACAGGCCGAACATCGCGATCACGAACGCCGACCCGCTGAACAGGACCGCGCGGCTGGCCGTCCCGCCCGTAGTGACAATCGCGTCGTCCGGCGTACGCCCGCGACCACGCTCCTCGCGGTAGCGAGAGATGACGAACAACGCGTAGTCGATCCCGAGTGCGAGCCCCATGCCCGTGAGCATGTTCGTCGTGAAGATCGACAGCTCGAACAGCTGGGTGAGCAGCGCCACCAGCCCGAGCGCAGTGACGATCGCGACGATTGCCATCAGCAACGGAATCAGGCCCGCGACAACCGTGCCGAAGACGAGCAGCAGGATGATCAGTGCTGCCGGTAGCCCGAACTTGAGCTCGCCTTCCTCCAGATCGCGAGCGGAGAGCTCGTTGAAGTCGAAGTCGAGCGTCGTGTCGCCGGTGATCGCGACCGCAAATTCCGGATCGGCGTCTGCCCGTTCCACGACGTCGATGACGTCGCCCGCATCGTCGGCGTCGGTGATGTTGACCGCGATCAACGTCGCCTGGCGATCTGCGGAGACGAGCGAGCCGTCGTCGACGTCGACATAGGTCTGAGCATTACTCACAACGCCTGTCTCGCGGCTCTCCCGCACGAGCCCTTCGACGAATGTCCGGAATTCCTCGTCGTCGACCGTCAGGCCCGACGAGCGGACGACGATGAGATCGGAGACTTCACGTTCTGGATCGGGTGGGAAGGCCGCGAGGAGCCGCTCCTCGGCTCGCTCGGACTCCGGGTTGTTCGTCACGGACGCCTCGGAGGTGAATCCGGTCAGGACAAGGGCGAGCGCGGCGACCGAACCCGCGAGCACGACGACCCACGCGGCAAGCGTGCGCCCAGGGTGGCGACTGCAGGCACGGGCGAGAGAGGTGGTCGAGAGCTTCATGGTGCGGCACCATTCGTTCCGAGTAGACCGGACACCGCCACGGTGCTCGTCGGTCCCGTCGCCGTCTTGAACAGAACGCGCGCCACGCATCATTCCCCGTCCCCAGAACTGGGGATGGTCCGACGACCATCCGATCCGGTGTCTTACCGGCCGGTGCGCGACGAACTAGCGTCGCGGCATGATCGAGGCGGCAAGGAACCAGCCCTCTGTCAGTACTCGGTGATAGATGTGGCCCGATGAAGCAGAATCCACCCACGAAGTTGCCGCCACCGCACGATCACAGCGAGGGCGCGGCGGCCCCGCTGCGCGTACAGATCCTGGCGACCGAACACTGGAGCCTGCTCGCGACGCGCAGCATGACCTGGAACGAGATGTTCAGCCGGACCGGCACCTTCCTCACGATCCTTTCGGCATCGGTCATTGCGCTCTCCCTGGTGGCGCAGGCGACAGGCTTCGACGCGGGCTTCCGTGTCTTCGCGATCCTGGTCCTCCCCATCGTTCTCCTCGTCGGGCTGGGGACGTACATCCGGCTGGTCGAGGCCGATATCGAGGACGCGTGGCTCGTGGTGGGGATGAACAGGCTCCGCCACGCCTATCTTGAACTTGCACCAGAGCTGGAGCCGTACTTCGTCACCAGTCATCACGACGATGAGCTCGGAGTGCTTCGGACCTATAGCTTCCGCACGGAGGTTGGCTTGAGCCACCTGCTATGCGGGTCACCCGTGATCGTCGGCATCATCGACTCGGTGGTCGCCGGAGTCTTTGCCAGCATCGTGTGCCAGGCTCTCGGCGGAGCGGTTGAGCTCCAGATTGCAGTCGGGTTCGTGGTGGCCCTCGCGAGCGCAGCGATGCTTGGGGCGATGGCCTATCGAAGGATCGGTCAGCTTCGGCGTGATTATCACCCCCGATTCCCGAGTTGAGCGCCGACCCGGCGGCCGGTCGAGTTGACAGTCGCGACTGACCCGCCCTCAGTTCCGGGTCCCGCCGGCCGCGAGGGCGAGCCAGGCGGCGAGGGCCGCGTCCTTGTGGTGCCTGCGCCATGGTCTGCCGACACGTCGACCCCACGCGTCGAGTTGGCCGCCGATCTCGTCGGGCGAAAGCCGCAGGGCGGTGCGCGCGGCATCGGACACGGATCGGCTCGGATACCGGAAGACGGCCGCTCCACGGTCGGCGGCGGCCGTCGCGAGTGCGTCGCGGTACAGCGCGTTCTCCGCAGTGTGGATGCGGGTGTGAGAGGCCAGCACGTCCGCGAGCGGGACCTTGACGATGTCCGGGCCGGACTCGTCGACGGCCACCGAGACAGCGTCGATCGTGTGCCCGCCGGCGCGCACCTCGGTGACCAGCTCGTCCAACTCTTCCCCGGCCATGCGAGCGGCCGCCAGGCCGACCTGGTCGACGAGCGCCTGTGCCGCGGCCTGCGCCAGTCCCTTCGCGGCGTGGTAGACCCGCGGGGGCAGATCGACGTCGCACAGGTCGATGTCGCGGCGGTCGAGAATCTCGGCACTCGTGAGGTCCGGGTCGTGAGCGCCGAGGCTCAACGTGACGAGGGCCGCCTGGCCGGTCTCGTCGCGTCCGCTGAGGTCTCGGATGCCCAGCGCCACGCGGGTCACGGTCGGCATCGGCGTCAGATCCGTGTGTGTCGGGGAGCTGCGGGCTTCCATGACCATCAGGGTGTCCGTGGTTCCCGATCATCGATTGAACGTAACGCGCATCTCCGGCCCGCGCCCGATTCACGGGTGGTCCCCAGGGCTGGGGATGGCACGAAGACCCCCGATCCGGTGTCTTACACGCCGTGGCCTGGCGAACCTAGCGTCGACACATGATCGATGTTGGTCGTGATCTACCGGCTCGTGCACCCGCGCGGCTGCTGGCGGGAGCGCACACGATGGTCCTCCACGAACCCGCGGGTCAGGCCGGGCCAGAGCATGCGCATCCGGAGTGGACGATCTTCCTGCCGCTGGCCGGGCGCATCGAGTGGTGGACCGGCAGGAGCCCCGGCGGTCACGCGGCCGGGGTGATCTTCCCGCCACAGGTTTCTTACCGCGCCGGCAGCACAGCCGGCCACATCGTGGTGTTCATCGATCCGTGGTACCAGAGCCTGGGACGGGGTGGGGGCGCCGCAGTCTCGCTCGATCCCCGTGCTGCCGAGCACCTCCGCGCGCTGTGGTCGGCAGTCGATCCCGCTGATCTCGACGAGTGCGGCCGGGAGACCGTGAGCTACCTTCGACAGCGGAGCCTGCTTTCGCCAGCGGTCCGGGTCGACCCCCGTGTGGTGGCCGCGCTTCGGGATCTCCCTGCGGCCGAGTGCGTCACGCACGTCGCCGCCGACGTCGGGTTGTCGCCGTCACGGCTCCGGGCGCTGGTCCACGATCTCACCGGTACGTCGCCGGCGCGCCTGCGGATGTGGCGACGCCTTCGGACCGCCATGATCGGCCTGGTGGACAAGCCCATCGCCCTCGCAGCCTCCGATGCGGGCTTCGCCGATCAGGCCCACCTGACACGAACCGCCACTCGGCTGATCGGCCAGACGCCGGGAGACCTGGCGCGCCTGCTCCAAGCTCCCCGAGATCGGCGCCACCGCGATGACGTGCCTGCCACGGCCAGGGTGGCGTAGGCCTGAGCGACGTCACCGTCGCCAGCCGACCTCGCGCGCTCAGTCGGGGAGCAGCGGCACGGT
>DATHII010000352.1:0-3084 GCA_035316885.1 Jiangellaceae bacterium
CTGGCGAGACATCCCGCTCGCCCACGACAGCCGTGACCGCGGCCACGGCCGGGCCGAGCGGCGCACCCCTGAAAGTCACCGGCGTGGCCGCCGGACTGCTGTTCCCACACGCTGCCCAGGCCGTTCAGATCGTCCGCCGCCGCAGACCCCTCGGTGCCAAGAAGTGGTCCACCCAGACCGTGTACGCCATCACCTCACTGAGCCCCGCCCAGGCCAGCCCGGCCTACCTCGCCGAAATCACCCGCGGCCACTGGACCATCGGTCGGGTAGCCCCGGCGCTTTGCGGCGCCGGGGCCCCCTCAGAACCGGGCGAGCGGGCTTTCCCCGCACCTCGGCTCAAGCAAGCCCGCCGGCGTCGCGGGTGACGGTAACGCCGGACTCCTGCGTCCTCGGGCCCGAAGGCTGCGATGGCAGGAGGTGTGCACGAGGCGTGTTCGGTTCGCGTCCGACCCGCGGCCTCGCCCGTGGTGGGTGAGGTGGTCGGCGGCGATCGCCCTCTTGGTGACGCTCAGCCACCAGCGTTCCCATTCACCGGGAGACTGCGGTGGCTGATCAGCGCTGAGCAGGCGCTCTCCGCACAGCGGACAGCGACCGTCCTGCCTGGCGAGCAGGCGCAGGTTGTAGCTGTCCAGCGGGGGTGACACCTTCCGCCGCCGCACGGCCCAGTAGTCGGCCAGGTTGGGATCATCCGGAGATGCCCCGCCTTTGACCAACTGGTGCCGGACGATGGGCGTCCAGGAGAACTTGACCATGAAGGCGACGTCGCCGCGATCGTTCACGACGTGATCGCGAGCGCCGAACACCCATCGGTCGTTCCTGTACTTGTTGAACCGGCCGAAGTAGCGACGCACGATCCACTTCTTCGACTTGTTGGAATGGCCGTGCCGGGCCCACCGGTAGGTGAGCCACCACACGTGGTTGTCCAGTGCGCTGAACTGCTTGCTGGACACCACTCCCCGGTAGTAGGCGGCCCAGCCCCGGATGATCGGGTTGAGCCCGGCGATGACCGCCGTCGCGTTCGAGCCGCGCAGGCTGCGCATCTCGTCGGCGAGCCTGTTCCGGATACGCCTGACCGCGTCCTGGCTCGGTTTGATCAACAGCTTGCCGCGTTCGTGCCCGCGGCAGTAGCGGCGGACGTTGAACCCGAGGAAGTCGAAGCCATCTTCGAGATGGACGATGTGCGTCTTGTCCTCGTTGAAGACCAGACCCCTCGGCGTCAGCCACCGTGCAAGCTGCCCCTTGACCTGTTCGGCCTGCTCTCGGGAATAGCAGCAGGCGACCATGTCGTCGGCGTACCTCACCAGGATCGGGGTGCCCTCGACCGCTTTGCCGGCGTTGACGCCGTTCGTGCGATAGCGGACTCCCGCGGCCTCCTCCAGCCCATGGAGCGCCACGTTCATCAACAGCGGACTGATCACACCGCCTTGCGGGGAACCCGCCTCGGTCGCCGTGAACGCCTGCTTCTCGATCACTCCGGCCTTCAGCCACCGCGCGATCAGTTCCCTGGCGGGGAACGAACCGAGCGCGTCCAGAAGCCGGGCATGATCGATGTTGTCGAACGCGGCCGACAAATCGGCGTCCAGAATCCACACCCGCTGGGCTCGTGGCCCATTCAGGGTGGAATACAGCGAGCCGATCGCGTCGGCGCAGCTACGACCGGGACGGAACCCGTAGGAACGGGGTTCGAACCGGGCTTCCCACTCCGGCTCCAGTGCGGTGCGGACCCGTGCCTGATGACACCGGTCCATGATCACTGGGATACCGAGCGGACGCTGCTTTCCGTTGGCCTTTGGGATATACACGCGTCGGACCGGCAGCGGGTCCCAGCACGAACGCGAGCGGTGCACCTGCACCGCCACCTCCGCCCTGGCCTGCGAAGTCAAGGCGACCTCACCATCGACCCCGGCCGTCCGACGCCCGGCATTGCGCTGAGTGACTTGGCGAACGCTGAGCAGCGTGTTCGACCAGGACCTCAACATCATCTTCTGCAGCGACCGGGCCGTGGCCCAGTCCTGCTCCCGCGTCGCCTTGAAGATCCGCCGCCGCAGCCTGGCTACGTTCTCCTCATGGGTCCGCCAGATGACAGCGTCCCAGTCGAGGACGTCCTCAGGTCCGTTCACCATGATGGTGTCCAACTTGTCCCTCGGTTCGTCAGGCCCTCGGCTTCGGTGTTCAAAGGCTCACCTGCCCACGTCAGCACCCTTCCGGGCCCGGCCGTCAGGCCGACATCCGGTCGGTTCCCCGTGACGGCCACCTGGAGCAGCAACCATTCGCCACGAGTCCCGTCGCCTTTCGGCCACCGGCATCCGCTTCTTGGGCATCCTGTCCCGCCGAGGGATTCCGCCCCTCTCGCGATCGGCCTACCGAGCCGTGACCGGCCCGGACCCCGACGGGGTTTCCACGTTCCGCGCATGTGAGACACGGCCGGGGTGGGCGCCCCCTCAACCCCGAGGCCAGCGGTGTCCACGCGACCGGCAGTTCTTCCCGGTCGCCGCTTGCCGCCTCTACCAGCGGCCAGGCCCTACCGTCCGGTTGTTCATCCCGTCGTCCCGGGCTTGCAGTGACGAGGCATCATCAGGGGTTCACTCACGTTCACCCGTCCGGCCTTCCCCTCGCCCGGTCGTTCCCCCGGACGGAACAGGGGCCCTTGGACTTCTCCCTCGAGCTTCGCACCCCCGACAGGCAGGACCTGCCGGACGCACGTCGAGGCGGGGACCGATCTCGAACACTGATCGCGAACTACGCACCCGGCATGACCGGCCTCCAATCTGCGTACTCACTCACCACGCGCGACCTCGTGTCGCACAGAACCGCCTGCACTGGATCCGCGACGTCACCTTCGCAGAAGACCTGTCCCAGATCCGCACCGGCAACGGACCCCGCGTCATGGCCAGCGTCCGCAACCTCGCCATCGGCATCCTGCGCCTGACCGGCGTCACCAACATCGCCGCCGCCCTACGACACCACGCCCGAAGACCCCACCGGCCACTACAAACACTCAGGACCTGCTAATCGACGACTTTGCCGGGGCCCTGGGTAAACGCCCAAGGCTCGGCGGACCAGGCCGAAGACCTATGGCGTAAG
>DATHII010000353.1:0-3863 GCA_035316885.1 Jiangellaceae bacterium
GCATGGATTCGCGCATCGACCCGCTCGCGATGCTCGGCCTGCGACCAGGCGACGCAAAGATGCTGCGCAACCCTGGTGGGCGTGTGACCGACGACGCGCTGGTCGCGCTGGTGCTGGGCGTCAACCTCCTTGGCGTCGAGCGCGTACTGATCGTGCCCCACACGCGCTGCGCGATGGCCGGTACGACCGAGGCGGAGCTCCGGGCGCGGGTCAGCCAGGCCAGCGGCCACGACGCCTCCTGGGAGTCATTCGGCGCCATCGAGGACCAGCATGCCGCGCTGCGCGACGACGTCGCCCGCGTGCGCGCACACCCGCTGGTGCCCGACTCGGTCGCGGTCGGTGGCTTCCTCTATGACGTCGACACGGGGCAGATCAGTCAGCTCGTGTGATGGTGGTCAGCAGCCGGCCGGCTCGAGTGCTCCAGCCCGGTCGGCTGCGGACTCGCTCTGCCAGTGGTCCGCGGCGTCGGTCGTCGTGGCGTCGGTCGCCGTGGCGGCGTGATCCCGCAGTGCCCGCCAGGCGAACGCCGCGACCGTGACGGCTATGACCGCGGCGACCGCGGCGACCGTGTGCATGCCGCTGACGAACGCGCTTTGGGCGGTGTCGATCAGTACCGACCCGATCGGGTCGGGGAGCCGACCGGCGACGTCAATGGCCGCCCCGAGCGTGTCGCGCGCCGTCGTGGCCGCTTCGACAGATACGTCTCCCGGGAGCGCCTGGCCGAGCTGCCCCCGGTAGACTGCGATGCCGACGCTGCCGAGGATCGCGATGCCGAGGGCGCCGCCGAGCTCTGCGCCCGTCTCCGAGATGCCTGACGCCGCGCCAGCGCGCTCGGGCGGTGCCGAACCCACGATCAGCTCCGTGGTGAGGCCGAAGACCGGTGCGAAACCGAGGGAGATCACCACGGACGCGATGACCAGCGTGGTGAGCCCGTCGTCGCGTCCGACCTGCGTCAGGAGCGCCATTCCGACCGCCGCAACGGCGAGACCACCCGCGATGAGCCGCCGTGCGCCGACGCGAGGCGCGATGCGCGGGGTGATCTGGGACCCGACCACGAAGCCGAGCGCCGATGGCAAGGACAGTAGGCCCGCCTCGAGCGGCGACAGGCCCAGCACGAGTTGCAGGAACTGCGCGATGAACAGGAAGTAGCCGATCGCGACGAAGATGGTCAGGAAGTTCACCGTAAGGGCGGCGTTGAAGGCGCGGATACGGAACAGAGCGACGTCGATCATTGGGTCGGGTAGCCGACGCTGGCGACGCACCCACACGGCGCCGAGGACGGCGCCGACGAGGATGCTCACCACGTGGGCGGGCGCCAACCCGTCCTGCGCGATGCCCTTGAGGCCGTAGATGACCAGCAGCACGGCAGCGACCGACAGTGCAGCACTGAGCAGATCGAGCCGACCGGCGTTGGGGTCTCGGTACTCGGGCAGCACACGCGGTCCGAGCACGAGGAGCGCAAACATCACCGGCAGGGCCAGCAGGAAGACCGATCCCCACCAGAAGAACTCGAGCATGACACCGCCGAGAACCGGGCCTATCGCGCTGCCGGCCGAGAAGCTGCCGATCCAGACGCCGATGGCGATCGACCGCTGTTTCGGGTCCTGGAACATGTGGAAGATCAGCGACAGCGTCGAGGGCGCCAGCGTTGCCCCGGCGATGCCGAGCAGCGCGCGCGTCACGATCAGCATCTCGGCGCTGACCGAGAACGCGGCCAGCACCGATACGGCGCCGAACGCCGCGGCGCCGACCAGCAGGATGCGACGCCGACCGATGCGGTCGCCGAGCGTGCCCATGGTCACCAGTGAACCGGCGACGAAGAAGCCGTAGATGTCAATGATCCACAGCATCTGGGCGCTGGTCGGTTGCAGGTCCGCGCTGATCGCGGGCACGGCGAGGTGAAGGACGGTCAGGTCCATGACGTAGAGCAGGCACGCCAGGGCGAGCACGGTCAACCCGATCCACTCGCGCCTGCCTGCCCGAGGGGCAGCGGTTTCGGTTGTCGTCACAGCAATACTCCTTCGCGTGTCTGCAATCTCAGACCGCCGCCGGCCGCGGAACTGATCGGTCCCGCGGGCTAGTTCTTCGTGAGACGCTCGATCGGCCATCCATCGGTCGTCGCTCCGGCAAGGTGCGATGAGTTCCGCCCTTGCCGGCGGTCTGATTCACGTGGATCGGTCCCCGCGTCGGACGATCCGTGTGGCCGTATGCCCGAAGCCGGCGCCCAGCGAAGTTCGCGCGCTCGCAGATCAGCTGGTCTGTCAGCTCCGCGGCGGAGACGTCACCGAGATTCTCCTCGACGTGAGCAGCGTCCGGACCCCGGACATCGGATACGTCGACGCGCTCGCCCGGCTGCAACTGGGCGCTTGCCGCCACGGCAGCCGCGTGCGACTGATCGGCCCATGCCCTCGACTGCTGGACCTCCTCGCACTCGTCGGGCTCGAGGACGTCCTGCCTGTTGACGGCGACGCGTCAGGCGAGCTTCATCGGCAGCCCGAACATCGGGAAGAGCCGGTCCACGTCGAGGTAGGTGTTTATCCCTCCGACCCGGTCGCCTGACGTCTCGAGCACGACGAGCCCCCAGGCCTGACGGCCGCCTTGACGGTACTGCCCGAAGGCGGGCATGCCGTTGGCATGCGTGGGGACGAGCCGCGAACCGCGGCAGCCGATGCCAGGCCCGACCAGCCACGTGAGGATCTCGGCGACACCGCTCAACCACAGCTCGAGCGGCGGCATCGTCATGCGGGCGTCCTCGCGCAGGAGGGCGGTCAGCGCGTCGAGGTCGTACCGCTCGAACGCCGCGACGTAACGCCCGAGCAGGGCCTGCTGCTCCTCGTCCAGCGGCCTGAGCGGGTCGCCCTCGTCGACCTGCGTGGCAGCCAGCGTGGCCCGCGCCCGTTGGAGCGCGCTGTTGACAGAGGCGGTCGTGGTGTCGAGCAGGCCGGCGACCTCGGCCGCGGACCAGCTCAGCACCTCGCGCAGGATCAGTACGGCACGCTGCCGCGGCGGCAACTGCTGAAGCGCGGTGACGAACGCGAGGCGGATCGACTCCCGGGCCAGAGCCACGTCGGCCGGATCACCATCGGCCACGAGGACCCGGTCATCGGGAACCGGGGTGACCCAGGTCGGCTCCGGAAGCGCAGCGGTCAGCGGCGCGCTCGCAGACCAGGCCGGGCCGAGGTCCATCGGACGCGCACGGCGCTGGCTGCCGCCCAACATGTCGAGGCAGACATTGGTGGCGATGCGGAACAGCCAGGACCGCAGTGCCGAACGTCCCTCGAACCTGTCGATTCCGCGCCAGGCCCGGACCAGCGTCTCCTGAACCGCGTCCTCGGCGTCGAAGGCGGAGCCGAGCATGCGGTAGCAGTAGCCGGTCAACTCACGGCGGTACTGCTCGAGCTCCTCGGCAACGCCCGTGGGCATGGCAGCGCGAATGGAATCACGGGGGAGATCGCCGTGGGTCATCGTCAGCTTTCTCGGGTCGGCTTCGTCCGCTCCGACGAACGTACCCGGGCTCCCGACAACAACGCTTGCCACCGATCGCCGGTCAGGCCAGGTGCGGAGGCATCTGCGACATCCTCGGTACGGCCCCGGCCCCGTCTTCGACCTGGTCGATGTGCGCCAGCGAGCGCTCTATCAACTCGGTCAGAACCTCATGGTCAAGATCCTTGAGCCGTTTCACGTAGATGCACGACTTACCCGTCGTGTGCGGGCCCAGCCTGGCGAGCAGATCGTCGTAGCCGACCATTCCCGACATCAGATAGAGCGTGAGGTTGGCCTTGCGCGACGCGAAGCCGACCTTGATCCAGTCACCCTCGCGACCCGAGGCGTAGCGGTAGTGGTAGGTGCCCAACCCGACCATG
>DATHII010000354.1:0-11406 GCA_035316885.1 Jiangellaceae bacterium
AGGTGGCCGGCGAGAGTGTCCCAGTCGCTGAACTGCCAGATCCCCCAGGCGTTGAGGCCTTCTTGTTCCAGCATGTGGCGTTTGTCGGTCTGGACCAGCTGGCTGGCGATCTGGCCGCCGGCGTCGCGGCCGCCGACAAAGGCCAGGCAGCCGATCTCCTCCGACAGCACCAGGGCCGGGGACAGCCGCGACCCCGAGCCGCTGAGCAGGGTGACCGGGAGCTGGCAGCGGCGCATGCAGGCGGCGGCCAGGGTCAGGGCGCACAGGCCGCCGTCGGTGGGGGTCTTGGCGATCACCGCGTTCCCGGCCAGCAGCTGGATCAGCATGGCGTGGACCAGCACACTCAGCGGGTAGTTCCAGGAGGCGATGTTGGACACCGGACCAGCCAAGGGCTGGCGGCCGGCCAGCATCGGCTCGATCTCCTCCAGGTACCAGCCAACCCCCGAAATGGTCCGGTCCACCGAGGTCAAGGCCTGACGCCACGGCTTGCCGATCTCCCACACCAGCAGCAACGCCAACAACTCCCGATGCGACGCCAACTCCTGGACACAGCGGGCCACCCGATCGCGTCGCTCCTCCAGCTCCACCCCAGCCCACTGTTGGTGCTCGGCCGCGGCCGCCGCGACCGCCTCCAGGCCCTGGCCCAGCTGCAGCATCGGCGGACCCATGATCGGGCTGCCATCGACCGGGCTGGTCGCCGCCGCTGGGGTCCCAGCCAGCCGCCACTGCCCATCCCACAGGTTGCGGACCCGGTCGGGTTCGAACGCCTCAGGCGCCACCGACCGGCAACGGGCGTACACCTGCTGCCAGCCCGCACCCGCCCACACCTGCCTAGGAGCACCAGTCATCAGCAGCCCCTCTCCAACGGTCGCCTATGTCGAGGCGCACGTGAACCTGTGACTCACACGCTGCAAGCTGGATCACCACATCGCCACCACCCACCAAGACCACCGCGTTGCACCCGGACCGCAGGAGTTGCAGCGCTTACCGTCGACCGTAGAGGACGCGCAGCTCGGCCTCCATCTTGGCCGGTTTGACGAGTAGGGCTCCAGGCAGGTCGCGGGCGAAGGACACGGGATGCCGAATCACACGGCGCAGCATCCGCCGCGGTTTGGTCCGGACGCGATGTTCAACGTCGGCGATGTAGGCACGGCGCAGTCCCGGCAGGTCCTTGGCGATCTCGTGCCCACAGTTGGAGCAGACCGTCGACGCGAGCAGCCTGCCCGCGTAGGTCACCTCGTGCAGATGTTCCCCGTTGCAGTGGTGACAAGCCAGCACGACGATGTGGACGTTGTCCATGCTCACCTCACAGCTCGTACCCGGAGGTAGCCAATATCAGCTCGGCTGTAAAGAGATCGTCGGCGTAGGTCACCTTGATATTGCGCGGATCGCCAGAAACGACCTGCACGGAGAGGCCTTCGTAGCGTTCGACGCACGAGGCGGTATCCGTTCCCGTGAAGCCCTCCACGGCGGCGGCCTGATACGCGGCCAGCAACGGGCCGCTCTTGAACGCCTGAGGTGTCTGGACGCGGACCATGTCAGTACGTCCCGCGTGCGACATCCGCCCAGCCTCGTCGACCCCGACCACGTCCTCGAGTGGCAATGCTGGGATCGCGCTCCCGGTTCGGATGGCGGTCGCCAGCACCTCCTCAACGATCCTCACTGGCGCGAGAGGGCGCGCTGCGTCATGGACGACCACAACGTCGATCTCCCCCCGCCGGATTTCGTCGGCGAGGTGGAGGAGGGCCCGGTATTCCGATTCATGGCGGGTCTCGCCTCCGGTCACCAGATCGACGGGCACGCCGGGAAGCTCCCGGTCGAGCACCTCCTCGGCCAGTTCGCGGTCGTCGTTACGCACCACCAGCACCAGGCGGTCGATACCGGGGATCTTCCGCAACAGCTCGAGCGACCAGGTGACGATGCGCCGGCCGGCCAGAGGCAGGTACACCTTGTTTCGGCTGTTGCCGACCCTGGTGCCGGAACCTGCCGCCAGAACGATGCCGGCGTGCGTCGTGCAAGCTTGGTTCTCCACATCGGCATGATAGCCCGACGCGACGACCTCATCGATGGCGTGATGTTCCAGCGACGTCACGTTGCGATGCCGCCATCGGCCGTCACCTGCAGGTGGGGCGTGCCGGCGAGGACGGATGCTGGTGACCGCCGGCCATTCAGCCTCGCCGAAGGCTCGAAGCGACGATCCAGCCCGGCCGCGTGGGCGAGCTCGTCGAGGACCTCGAGGAACCAGCGGACAGCATTCGATGTCGTGTCCCGACGCCAGGCCACGCCGAGCTTGGACATGGGTGCTGGAGGCGCGAAGGAGCGGTAGGCAACGCCAGGGATGGCAAAGATTCGGGTCAGCGGCTCGCCTACGAAGGCAACGCCAAGCCGGGCCGCGACCGCGCTGCAGGCGCTCTCCAGCGTCGTCGCCTCGAGCACGACCGAGGGCGCGACGCGTGAGCGTCCGAGCACCTCGCTGACCAGGTAGCGGTAGAGCAGCGGCTCGAGCGCATGCGGGAAGAGGATGATCGGCTCGCCGGCCAGGCGTTCGACCGGCACGACCGCCAGCTGCGCCAGCGCATGATCCTCAGGGACGGCCAAGAGCAGCGGCTCTGGCTGCAACGTCCTGAACTGCATGGTTTCACGATCCAGGACACCAAGGCGAACAAACGCCACGTCGAGTTGCTTGGCACGCAACGCTTCCAGATGCGCCCCGGTCGTTGCCACGACCGTATCGACGCCGACACTCGGGAACCGCTCCTGGAATGTCCGCAGCGCCAACGGGGGCAACTCGAAGACACCCGTCGCCGGATAGCCGACGCGTAATCGACCGTTGATCATCAGGCTGGCCTGTTGCGCGGCACGCGCCGCGGCATCGGCGGCCTCGATGGCTTCGCGCGCCTTCCCGAGGAGCGCACGACCGGCCTCGGTCAGCTGGACGCGCCGGCCGCGGAGGAAGAGCTGCACGCCCAGCTCACGCTCGAGGGACTGGATCTGGAAGCTGAGCGGTGGCTGGGTGATGCGTAGACGCTGGGCGGCTCTGCCGAAGTGCAACTCCTCGGCGACAGCGATGAAGTAGCGTAGATGTCGAAGCTCCATGTCCCTACCTTCTGCCGGGGCGGCCGTGTCGGCGGGCGTCCACCTGCGCGCCGTTCACCGTTCGATGGTTCATGCCCGCCCGGTCCGATCGAGGCTGAGGACCGAGCGTGCTGCTACCTGATCGCAGATCAGGACGTCGATGATCCGGCCGCGCAGGGCGCCGAGGATGCCCAGCGCTTTCTCCCGTCCAGCTGCGACTCCGGCCACGGTGGGGATGGCGCGCAGGTCGTCGAGCGTGACTGCCAGGACACGCTCGGTGACGACGCTGCTCACCTCCCTGCCGGACAGGTCGAAGTACCGCGCGCAGACGTCGCCAACGGCCCCGGAGGCGTCGAAGGCGGCGCGCTGAGCAGGGCTGAGTCCGAGAGCGTCAAGAAGCGTTCCCGAGGACCCAATGCCGGCCGCCCCGATGCCCACGACTGCGATGTCGGCTGCCTTGGCTGCATCGAGCGCGTCGGCGATCGCCTGCTCATGCAGCATCATCGTGAGCGCCTGGGCTGAGCCGAACAGCGCAGGCGCGTGCAGATAGCGGTGACGGGCTCCCATGCGCTCGGAAAGCTCCCGCACGAGCTCTTGCCCCGTGAGGGCGGAGTCAAGCGCCGACAGGCCACCGACGAGCTGGACGACCTCGACGTCGCGTCGGGAAAGCCCATCAACGCCACGCACGACGGCCTGCAACGTCTGGCCCCACGAGAGCGCCACCACCTGACCGTCTCGCAGCGTCTCGTCCAGCCAGCGCACGGCCAGGCGACCCACCCCCGACAGGACGTCGGTCTCCGGGGTGACCTCGAGAACGCGGACGTCGACGAGCCCGAACCGGTCCCGCAGGGCCAACTCGAGTTCGTGGTCGCGCTTGGCCGGATCCACGATGCGGATCTCGACGATGCCGAGGTCCCGTGCCTGCTTGAGCATGCGTGACACGTTGGACCGGGTCGTCCCGAGAATGGCGGCGACGTCGTCCTGCGACCGGTCCTCGACGAAGTACATCCGGGCCGCCTTCGCGAGAAGCTCCGGGTCTCTGGGAGCTGGCATCTTCACATCCGTGATGATACATTCACATCTGTCCCGATGCTTATACGCGAACTCTCATAAGGAGTCAACCCCTCTCCCGCCAGCGCCCTCACGATCCCGTTCATGTATTGGCCACATGTGTTTTTGTATTGGACGATCGCTCCGTGCCTGCACCAGCATGAAGCCGTTCCTGGGACCCTCCGGACGGCTTTGGCCTCGCCGGACAGCGCGAACGCTGAGACGAGGGAGTGGGCATGGCTGTCGGCAGGCTCTTTCTCCTGCTGGGCGTCCTCTGGCTGCTCCAGCTGGTGCTCGCCTACCAGCAGGCGCAACGGTTCATGGCCCGGGCACGGGCGCTACGCCGTCAGGGCAGGGTCGTGATCGGCGCCTCGCGCCGTCAGCTCCGGGGACGGGCCTACGTGGTTGTCGCGGTCGGCCCCGATGATCGCCTGACCGCCGCCGAGTCTCTCCGCGGGCTCACCGTCTTCGCCAATGCTCGGCCGGTGCCCGCCCTCATCGGGCTCCCAGTGGTCGAGCTGGCGGCCGGAGCCCAAGTCCCGGACCTGGCTCCTCGTGTCCTGGCCGCGGCGCAGAGTGCCGCGTCCGCACTGCATCCCGACCACGCCGGTGCGCCCGAGGCCACCGGCCGGCGACCACACCGCCGCCGGCGTCCGAGAGGAGGGATGGCGACGTCGTAGGCGCGAATCGTCGGCTTCAACGGGCAGCGGCTTCCCCTGTCCGGGAAGGAGTGGGAATCAGTGGCCGACTTCTTGCGGTTCCCCGGCACCCCCCCGGTGGCCGGGATCAATGACACCCTCGGCCAGTGGGCCGAGAACTTCATCGACGTGTTCCGCCAGGGTGGCGAGACCTTCGTCGGCCTGGTCATCGGGATCATCCCCCTGCTGATCGTACTGCTCACCGCGGTCCATGCCCTGATCAAGCTGATCGGCCCAGAGCGAATCGACAAGGTCGGCGAGATGGCCGGGCGACCGGGCCTCCGGTACTACCCCATCCGCTATCTCGTGCTGCCGGTGCTGGCCGTGTTCTTCCTGACCAACCCGATGGCCTACACCATGGGCCGGTTCCTGCCGGAGCGCGACAAGCCGGCGTTCTATGACTCGGCGGTCAGCTTCGTCCATCCCCCGCTCGGGCTGTTCCCGCATGTCAATGCGGGTGAGCTGTTCGTCTACGCCGGCATCGCCGCCGGGATCACGACGCTCGGCCGGCCGCTGGGTGACCTGGCCGTCCGGTACTTCTACGTCGGCCTGATCGTGATCTTCCTGCGTGGCATCGTGACCGAGACGATCAGCAGGATCCTGTTCGCCCGGCGCGCCGCTGCCGACGAGGAGAAGGCCCGCGACGCCGAGGAGCCCGAGGTCGCGACCACGGCCGGCGAGCGTCCGGCTCCCGAGGGGGCGTGAGCATGGATACCATCAACTCGATCCTCAACCGCATCGGCCGGGCCGTCGGCGGGATCGTCGGCACCCTGTACCAGTCGGGCCGGGAAGCGATCGACATGGTGCTCCGCAACGTCCTGCCCTTCATGGCGTTCATCTCGCTGATCATCGGGTTCATCCTGGCCACCGGGATCGGCACGTTCATCGCCGACCGCCTGACCCCGCTCGCCTCCAGCCTGCCCGGGCTGCTGGCGATGAGCATCATCTGCGCGCTGCCGGTGCTGTCGCCCCTGCTCGGACCGGGTGCGGTGATCGCCCAGATCGTCGGGACGCTGATCGGCGTGCAGATCGGCCAGGGCAAGATCCCGCCCCAGTACTCGCTGCCTGCCCTGTTCGCGATCAACCCGCAGGTTGGCTGCGACTTCATCCCGGTCGGGCTAGCCCTCGGCGAGGCCGAGCCACAGACGGTCGAGGTCGGGGTGCCGGCGGTGCTGTTCTCCCGGATGGTTACCGGGCCGGCAGCGGTGGTCATCGCCTACCTGTTCAGCTTCGGCCTCTATACGTAGCGTAGGACGCTTCCGAACGAGGAGGTTCCCATATGGCGGACTACAAGGCAGTGCGGGTCGAGGCGGGCCGTGGAGGCTGGGGCGGTCCGCTCACGATCAAGCCGACCGCGGAACGATCGCTGATCTATTCGGTGACCGGCGGCGGCATCCACCCGGTGGCCCAGCGGATTGCCGACATGACCGGCGGTGAGCCCTTCGATGGGTTCAAGAGCTCGGCACCGTTCGACAAGATCGCCGTCGCGGTCATCGACTGTGGCGGCACGGCGCGAGTCGGCGTCTATCCGATGAAGAAGGTCCCGACGGTCGACGTGCATGCGACCAGCCCGGCCGGTCCCCTGGCCATGTTCATCAAGGAGGACATCTTCGTCTCCGGAGTAGGGCTGGAGAACGTCAAGGAAGCCTGATGGACCCTGCGCAGACCCGCTATGCGACCATGGTCACCTCGGTGGGGGATCAGGTCGCGGAGTTCGTAGCCCAGGGCCTTCTGATCTGGTTCGCCGAGGGCGCGCCCGAGGAGCTGCACTTCTTCGCCGTCCTGCACCGGCCGACCGTCACCACCGGCGGGGTGCGCCCAGGGGACCTCGTCCGCATCGACGACACGGCATTCCGGGTCACCGCGGTCGGCGAGGTGGCGAACGAGAACATGGTCAACCTCGGCCACATGGACCTGAAGGCGAATGGTGCCCACGAGGCGCCGTTGCCTGGCGACATCTGTCTGGAGGAGCTGCCGCTACCCGAGCCGCGGCCTGGCACCACGCTCGTGATCGAAGGGGACGCCGCCGAGGCCGATCCCACAAGAAGGTGATGCATGTGAACCTCTCCTCCCGCCTGCGAGCTCGTGAACGGGAGCTCGGCCGGCCGGTTCGGATCGGCCTGGCTGGCGCGGGCCAGATGGGCATCGGATTCGTCGCCCAGGTGCAGCGGATTCCTGGCATGGAGATCGCGGCGATCGCCGACGTGCTTCCCGGGCGGCCCCAGGCCGCGTTCGCCCAGGCCGGGATCAACGGCGTGGTCGAAGGCGACGACCCCGACAAGCTCGCCCAGGCGGTCGCCGACGGGCGGCCGGTCGGACTCCCCGACGCCCGGATGCTGATCGACCTGCCGGTCGACGTGGTGGTCGACGCGACCGGTGTGCCGGACGTCGGTGCCTTCTTGGCCTACAGCGCGTTGCTGGGCGGCAAGGACGTGGCCACGCTGAATGCGGAGGCGGACGTGACCATCGGGCTCCTGCTGTCGCGGGTGGCCCACAGCACGGGCCAGGTCTATGCCCTCTGCAAGGGGGACGAGCCGGTCGAGGCCAAGGCGCTGTTCGACTTCGTCACCGATATCGGCTTCGAGGTCGTCTGCGCGGGCAAGGGGAAGAACAACCCCCTCCGGCAGCATGACACCCCGGACTCGTTGGCCGATGAGGCCGCCGCCAAGCACATGAATCCCAAGATGCTGGCCAGCTTCGTCGACGGGTCCAAGACGATGATCGAGTGCGCCTCGATGGCCAATGCCACCGGCCTGGAGCTGAGTCGGCGGGGCATGTACGGACCCGAGACCACCGTTCCCGAGCTCGCAAATGTGTTCCGTCCGGCCGCCGATGGCGGGGTGCTGGACCGGCCGGGCGTGGTCGACTACGCGACCGGCCCGGTGGCGCCGGGCGTGTTCGTGGTAGGCCGCACCGATCACCCGACGGTGCTCGAGGAGATGGCCTACCTCTCGATGGGGCCCGGCCCCTACTATGCCTTCTACCGGCCCTATCATCTGGCCAGCCTGGAGGCCCCGCTGACGGTGGCGACGGCCGTGCTCGACCGGGTCTCCACGCTCGAGCCGGTGGCCTGGAAGGCCGAGGTGGTCGCCACCGCCAAGCGCGGCCTGCGCGCCGGGGATCGCATCGACGGCATCGGTGGCACCACCGTCTACGGCGTCGCCGACTCGGCCGAGGCCGTCGCGGCCAACCAGCTGCTGCCGCTCGGCCTGGCGGCCAGGGCGACCGTCGTCCGTGAGGTTCCGGTCGACCAGCCGCTCACCTACGACGACGTCGAGCTGGATGACGAATCGACCATTCTGCAGCTGCGCCGCCTGCAGGATCGGCTTCTCCGCCGCTGACCAGAGCTTGAAAGGGGGCGCCGACCATCGTGACGACGCTTACTCAGTCACCGGACGATGCCAGGCGCGTGCTGGTCACGATGTGGATGATCCGCCGGTTCGAGGAGGCCGTGGACGAGATGTTCGCCCGCGGCCTGCTGTACGGCACGATGCACCTGTCGATCGGCCAGGAGGCCTCGGCCACCGGCGCGTGCCTGGCCCTGCGCGATGATGACGTCATCACCTCGACCCACCGCGGGCACGGCCATTGCATCGCCAAAGGGGCCGACCTCGGCCGCATGATGGCCGAGCTGCTGGCCCGGGACACCGGGTACTGCCGCGGCCGGGGCGGCTCCATGCACATCGCCGACGTGAGCAAGGGCAACCTCGGCGCCAACGGGATCGTCGCCGGCGGTATCCCGATCGCGGTCGGCGCCGGCCTGGCCCTCAAGCTGCAGGGCACCGACAAGGTGGCCCTGTCGTTCTTCGGTGATGGCGCGACCAGCGAGGGAGCCTTCCACGAGAGCGTCAACCTGGCCGCCATCTGGGACCTCCCGGTGGTGTTCGTGTGTGAGAACAACCACTACGGGATGTCGATGTCGGTGGAGGAGGTGTCGCGGCTGGAGCGGGTCGCCGACCGGGCCGCCGGCTATGCGATCCCCGGCGTGACCGTCGACGGCAACGACGTCCAGGAGGTGTACCAGGCCGCCACCGAAGCCGTTGCGCACGCCCGTGCTGGTCGGGGGCCGACCCTCATCGAGGCGATCACGTACCGCTGGAAGGGCCACTCCAAGAGCGACCAGAACCTGTACCGAACCCGTGAGGAGATCGAGTCCTGGCGGCAGCGCGATCCGATCGACCGCTTCGAGCAGGCGGTGATCGACGCCGGGACCCTCGACCAGGCGGAGGTGCAGAAGGTCCGCGACCAGGCCCGCGAGGCCGTGCGTGACGCCGTCCGGACCGGGCAGACCGGCCCACCGCCCTCGACGGACCTGCTCGCCGGCGTGTACGCGCCCAGTGAGGTCGACCCTCTCACCTACACCGGCGACGGCGCGCCATCCACGCCCTCGCTGGCTGCCGAGTCGGCCGTGGGACCGGTCGCGGCCGCCGCAGGAACCCGAGAGGAGGCCGAGGCGCCGTGACGACGACCGAAACTCAAGTGGAGACCATGACGTTCGCCGAGGCGATCCGGGCCGCGCTCACCGAGGCGATGGAGGCCGACGAACGGGTCTTCGTGCTCGGCGAGGACATCGGCGTGTATGGCGGCGCCTTTGGCGTGACCACCGGGATGCTGGACCGCTTCGGGGAGGAGCGGATCCGCGACACGCCGATCGCCGAGGAAGCCATCATGGGGGCCGCCGTCGGCGCCGCCCTGTGCGGCATGCGGCCGGTGGCCGAGATGCAGTTCTCGGACTTCACCGCCCACGCCATGGACCAGCTGGTCAACCAGGCCGCCAAGGTCTACTTCATGCTCGGCGGGGCGGTCAGCGTCCCACTCGTGCTCCGGCTGCCCTTCGGTTCGGGTACGGGCGCCGCCGCCCAGCACTCCCAGAGCCAGGAGGCCTGGTACGCGCATACGCCCGGGCTCAAGGTGGTGATGCCGTCCAACCCGGCCGACGCCAAGGGCCTGCTGCACGCGGCCATCCGCGACCCGAACCCGGTCGTGTTCATGGAGCACAAGCTGCTGTACCGGACGGCCTCGGGCCCCGTGCCGAAGGGGGACGCGGCCATCCAGCTCGGGGTGGCCGCCGTCGCTCGCGAGGGCAGCGATCTGACCATCGTGGCGACCGGGATCATGGTGTCGCGCGCGCTGTCCGCCGCCGAGGAGCTGGCGGCCGGGGGCATCGAGGCGACCGTGGTGGATCCGCGGACCCTCAAGCCGCTCGACGACGCCACCATTCTCCAGCGGGTGCGGGCCACTGGCCGCGCCCTGCTGGTCCAGGAGGCGCCTCGCACCGGTGGGTTCATGGCCGAGATTGCGGCCCGCATCACCGAGTCGGACACGCTCCACTATCTGCTCGCACCTATTCGGCGGCTGAGCGGGCTCGACGCTCCCATCCCCTACAACCCCGACCTGGAGAAGGCCTCCGTGCCGCAGGTGCCCGACATCGTGCAAGCCGGGCGCACGCTGGTGGAGGAGTCCTGATGCGCGAGGTCGACGTGCCGATGCCCAAGCTCTCCATGACGATGGAGGAGGGCGAGCTGATCACCTGGCACAAGAAGGAAGGCGACCAGGTCCGGGCGGGCGAGGTCATCTGCGAGGTCAATTCCGACAAGGTCGAGATGGAGGTCGAGTCGCCGGCGGACGGCACCCTGGTCCGGTACGCCGCTGCAGAAGGCGACATCGTGCCGGTCGGCGCGCCGATCGCCACGCTCGCCACCGAGGCCGAGGACCTGCTCGGGGGGCTGCTGGGCCCAGCCGACGACGGCGCAGCGGCGGCTCCTGCAGCCGAGGCTCCAGCCTCCGCGGTGGAGCCGGCCGGGCCACCGGACACCGCCACCGCTCCGGCGTCATCGGCCGCCGGCCCGAAGCCGGTGGTCCCCGCCGCACGACGCAGGGCCGTCGAGCTGGGCGTGGACCTGGCCGCAGTCACCGGCACGGGGCGCGACGGCCTGGTGCGGGTCGGTGACGTCGAAGCTGCTGCGGCCGCGCCCGCGCCGGGTGCAGTTGGCGTCTCGGCGGTAGCCGCTGCCGCTGAGGGTTTGCCTGCTGCCGGGTCGGGTCCGGGTCTGGGGCCGGTGGTGTCGGCTGGGTTGGATGGGGAGGTGGAGGAGGTTCCGCTGTCCAGCATGCGTCGGGTGGTGGCCCGTCGGCTGGTGGAGTCGATGCAGTCCACCCCGCATTTCTATCTGACCATCAGGGTCGATGCCGAGCAGCTGGTTGGCTTCCGGGCTGAGCTGAACCAGCAGCTGCAGGCTCGCGGTGAGGACCTGAAGGTGAGCGTCAACGACCTGGTGGTCAAGGCGTGCGCGGTGTTGTTGCGGGCCAATCCCGACCTGAATGTTTCCTGGGGGGGCGACAAGCTGCTCCGGCATCGGGGGGTGCATGTGGGGATCGCGGTGGCGGTGGAGGGGGGCCTGCTGGTGCCGGTGGTCCGTGACGCTGACCGCAAGAGCTTGACCCAGGTGGCTCGGGAGGCCAGGGAGCTGATCGGTCGGGCGCGGGTGGGGAAGCTGGGGGCCGGGGAGTTGGGTGGGGGGACCTTCACCCAACTCCCCGGCCCCCAGCTTCCCCACCCGCGCCCGACCGATCAGCTCCCTGG
>DATHII010000355.1:0-2765 GCA_035316885.1 Jiangellaceae bacterium
GTTCGCGATCAACCCCGCCGGACCGATCGACTGGGGCGACCTCGCCGGTGGCGCAGGCTACTTCGACCAGGCCCACTTCGGCCACGAGTTCCGGGCGTTCACCGGGCTCACGCCGACCCGGTACGTCGAAGTCCGGCGGCGGTTCCTGCGCGAACATCCCGGCCACGCGCTGGACGGCTGGCCGCTGCCGGCCGATTGATTTCTTACAAGAGCGACAGCTCACGACACGCTAATTTGGGGGCACCCCAAAGCAGAGGAGAGCCCCGTGGGCAAGGTGGTCATGTACAGCTCGGTGTCGGTGGACGGCTTCATCGCGGACGAGAATGACCAGCCCGGACCGCTGTTCGACTGGTTGTCCAACGGTGACGTCCCGTTGGACGAGAGCGGCTTCTTGAAGGTGTCGCAGACCTCCTACGACTACACCCGGCCGTACTGGGACCAGATCGGGGCGACAATCGCCGGCCGCCACGTCTTCGACATGACGGACGGCTGGGACGGGAAGCCTCCGAGCGGGATCGACCACGTGGTCGTCGTGACGCACCGGCCGGAGCCCGAGGGCTGGGACCCCGAGGCGCCGTTTCACTTCGTCGACGGCGTCGAGGCAGCCGTGGCCAAGGCGCAGGAGCTTGCGGGTGACCGCATGGTCGAGGTCGCCGCTGGCGACGTCGGTGGCCAGGTGCTTGCCGCGGGCCTGATCGACGAGGTGCGCATGGACGTCGTACCCGTCGTGTTCGGGTCCGGCAAGCGCTACTTCGGGTCGGTCCACGCGCAGCACCTGTTGGAGGATCCTGACGTGGTGATTCAGGGCAACCGGGTGCTTCACCTGCGCTATCGGGTGCGCCGTTGACCGATCTGAGCGGGTACGCGAAGAAGTCCACTGCGAACGGTGACACAAGATCGGGCCTCCGGCTGCGTTTGCGCATCGCGGTCCCTGGTCGGGCAGCCGACGCCGATCCGCCCCAGCACCTCACCTGCGGCAAGTTCAACTCAAGATCACTGGTTGCCGGTTTCCGTCGTATCTTTGGCCGACCCCCAGGAAGAGCGGCTCTTCACCAATGCAGGGTGTAGTCGGGGTCTGAATCCGCCTGTCTCGAGTAGGGATCGGGCGATGTGGTTGGTGAGGTTGCGGAAGCCGAGGGCGGAGCCGCGCAGGTGCTCCAGGCGGCCGTTGATCGCTTCGGTTGGACCGTTGCTGGTGCCGGGCCGGTCGAAGTAGGCCAGTACGTCAGCGGCTCGCTTGCTCAGGGTGCGGCCGAGCTTGGCGATCTCGACCAGCGGCCTGGGGACGCCGGCGCTGAGCGACTCGATCAGCTTGACCATCAGCTCGCGGCCCGCGGCTGGGTCGGGGTGCCGGTAGGCGGCGATCATCCGCTGGTAGATGCCCCAGGTGGCCTCGACCTCGACGTGCTCATCGATGGCGAACAGGGCCGTGAGTCGGGCGGCCTGCTTGTCGGTGAGCAGGTCGGCACCGGTGTGCAGGGTTCGCCGGGCACGGTAGAGCGGGTCGTTCTTACGGCCGCGGCGGCCGCGGGTGGTCTGCTGAACGCGGCGGCGGCAGTCGTTGAGGGCGTCGCCGGCCAGGCGCACCACGTGGAAGGGGTCCATCACCGCGACCGCGGCGGGGATCTCCTCAGCGGCGGCGGTCTTGAAGCCGGTGAACCCGTCCATCGCGACGACCTCCACGGCCTCGCGCCACGCCTGGGGGCGCTGGGTAAGCCAGGCCTTGAACGCGGCCTTGGAGCGGCCCGGGATCATGTCCAGCAGCCTCGCTGGACCCGTACCGGCGCGCACCGGCGTGAGGTCGATGATCACGGTGACGTACTTGTCCCCGCGGCGGGTGTGGCGCCACACGTGCTCATCGACCCCGATGACCTTCACACCGTTCAACCGGCCGGGATCGTTGATCAGCACCCGTCGGCCCTCGGCCAGGACCGCGTCGTTGGCGGTGTTCCACGCGACGCCAAGCCCTTGGGCGACGCGAGCGATGCTCAAGTGCTGACACACGATCGCCTCCAGCGCCCAGGCCAGTCCACGACGCGACAGCCTGGCCCGCGGCTCGGCCGCGCGGCTGGTGTCCTGGCGCCACACATGCCCACACCCGGTGCACCGGTACCGGCGGATCGTCACCAGCAGGGTGGTCGGTCGCCAGCCCAGCGGCTCGTGCGCCAGCTCCCGCGTGACGGTGTCCCGGGGTCTTCCTGCACACCCGCAGCGTCGGCACCAGCCCTCGGTGCCGTCATCGGCCTCCAGGACCCGGCACGCCAGGACCGCGCGATCGGGCTCCAGACGCTGGCCGACCACGACCAGGCCGAGCTCATCCAGGCGGCAGAACGTGGTCAGGTCAGGGCAGCCGAAGGTAGCGTCAGGCACGTCGAGGTCTTCCAGATGGGCGGCGTAGGAACCTCCATCCTCGGAAGACCTCCACACCTACCCCGGGACCGACGCGCCAGCCACCATCCAACCAGCGACTACACCCTCAACTGTGAAGAGCCTCATTGAGCCACACCGCCCGGAAGTCAGCGTCGTTGCGGAGCGCGTCCTCGAGGTGGATCTCCGCGTATCGTTTGGCGTGTGTCAGCGGTGGACGACTACTTCGGCGGTCTGGACGCGTCTACGCGAGCCGCATTCGAGCACATCCGGGACCTGGTGCTGGACATGGTGCCGGAGGCCGAGGAGGGCACCAGCTACGGGATGGCCGCGCTCAAGTACAAGCAGCAGCCGGTGCTCGGTTTCCTCGCCGCGCGGCATCACCTCAGCATTTTCCG
>DATHII010000356.1:0-7005 GCA_035316885.1 Jiangellaceae bacterium
CCCGGGTCGCCTCCATCGCCTCTGCCGGCGGCGGAATATCGGTGTCCAGGTTCTCCATGCGAAGAACGTCGGGGTCATCGCCGGCCGCCGCCGCGACACGATCGATGTTGAAGCCCGGGATGCCCTCAAGACGCCGCACGCCCATCGACTCCTCCTACGGTTGCTCAAATGGAGCTTCAGCGTTCCACGACGCGGCGACCGACGGCGGCCTCATCGGCGCGTCCGAAATTATGTCCCGAGTGTCGTCCCGCTGTGCGGCTTGATCCGTAACGGGTAGTTCCGCGCTTCTGGATCATCTGCAACGCACGCTCATGCCGCAGACACGGCATGTCCCAAGGCCCCCGCGAGTGACCAGTTGGGTTCAGACGAGGCCGGCACTCTCGTGGCGCATGTGATTGACACTCACGCCACTCGGTCAATATGGCGGCGCTAGGTTCGAAGGCATGGTCGTTCACCAGCTCAGCCTGGAGGAGGCGCGGCGCATCGCGGTGCATGCGCAGCTGCTGGACCTGCCGCGCCCGACCGACATCGTCGAGGTCGTCGAGCGCCTGACGATCCTGCAGATCGACCCGACCGCGGCCATCGCGCCGAGCGCCGATCTCGTCCTGTGGAGCCGCCTGGGCTCGAGCTACCACCCCCCCGACCTCGTCAAGGCGGTCGAGCACGACCGCACCCTCGCCGAGACCGTCGCCTACATCCGGTCGCCGCGAGACCTGCCGGCCGTGATCGCCGAGGTCCGCGACGCGGAGATGCACGCCTTCACCGCAGCGTGGCTCGAGACGAACGAGCCCTTCCGCCGCGACATCCTCGCGCTGCTGGAGAAGGAGGGCCCGCTGCTCTCCCGCGACATCCCCGACACGAGCGTCGAGCCATGGCCGTCGTCTGGCTGGACCAACAACCGCAACATCACGAGGATGCTTGAGTCCCTCGCCCTCCGCGGGTACGTCGCGATCTCGGCCCGCAAGGGCCGACAGCGCTACTGGGACCTCCCCGAGCGCGTCTACCCGGCCGACCTGCCCACCCTCGACCTCGACGCCGCCGTCCGGCACCGCAACGAGCGCCGGCTCGCCGCGCTCGGCATCGCCCGCTCCACCAGCCCACAGATACCGGGCGAGTCGCCTTACGTCGGCGACGCCGGTGAGGAGGCCGTCGTCGAGGGCACGCCGGCCACCTGGCGCGTCCACCCGGCCTACCTCGGGCTGCCGTTCAAGGGACGCACGGCGCTGCTCTCACCGTTCGACCGGCTCATCCACGACCGCATCCGCGCCGAGCAACTCTTCGGCTTCGAGTACATCCTCGAGATGTACAAGCCCAAGGACAAGCGCCGCTGGGGCTACTTCGCCCTCCCCGTCCTCCACGGCGACCGGCTCGTCGGCAAGCTCGACGCGACCGCCGACCGCAAGGCCGGCACGCTCGTCATCAACGCGATCCACGAGGACGTCCGCTTCACCAAGGCCATGACCGCCGCGGTCCGCGCCGAGATCAACGACCTCGCTGCGTGGCTCGGCCTCGAGGTCACCGGCGCCTGAGCCCCGCTCGTCGTGCGGCATCCGCGGATGCTCGTAGCGATCTGGGTTGGCATCGCATCAAGTCCGAACGCGTGACCCAGTACTACGGCTCGAGCGAGCTCGGGTCTGCCGGGACGTCCACGGCGTGCTTCCGGAGCGCTGCCATCGGCACGATCGGCAGCACCGCCTCATTGGTGGAGGCAAGCACGACCGGCGCAGCCACGCCGTCGTTGTAGGCACGGGCCCAGTTCGCCGCGGTCACGCACCAGCGGTCGCCCGGCACCAGTCCCGGGAAGCGGTACTGCGGCCTCGGCGTCGACAAGTCGTTGCCGATGCTGCGCTGGTGGTCCAGAAACTCGGCCGTGACGACCGCGCAGATGGTGTGACTTCCGACGTCCTCCGGGCCGGTGCTGCAGCAGCCATCACGAAAGAACCCGGTCATCGGGTCGGTACCGCACGGCTGCAAGTCGGCGCCGAGGACGTTGCGCTCTGCCACCGACACATCATCGCCCGGCGACGGGCACCCATGCCTCGCGTGGCGCCGTTCGCTCCGCCGTAGTCGCACCCCTCTGCCTGCTCGTCTAACCAGTTGCGACGCTCGCCCATGCCGCGTGGAGGGCGGCTACGCTCGCCCGGATCTAGCCGCGTTGGTGCGTCGTGGAAGGCGCGCAGTTGGACCGCAGGTGGTACTCCGGCACACGGTAAGGGATGACCTCCCCATCCGGCCTACCTACATTGCCCGGTTCAGGGTTCTCGGTCAGGTTGATGGAGCTGGCCTGGGCCATGAGCCGGTAGCCAGCGTCGTACTCGGGAAACGGCCACGCGTCGGGTCGGGGGACAGCTCAGTGTCCACTCACGGCTCCGGCGGCGACAATACCGGCAGCAGACTGTCGTTCTTCACGGCGAGAGCCACGACGATCGCGCCATGGCGATCCTCGACGCGGCTCCTGCGGACGACATGAGCGCCGGTCGAGCTGCCTACGACGCCTGAGACACCGAGGACATGTTGAAGTCGGGCACCCGTACCGGCGGCATCGCGGTGCGCGGGAAGTAGTCGCCCCACTCACGGCTGAACGCCGGCACGGTAGCGCCCGCTGCGCCGAAGCGGTCAAGCAACGAGATCGGGCTCTCGTTGAAGCGGAAGTTGTTCACCGCGCCGGCCACCTCGCCGCCCTCGACGAGGTAGACGCCGTCGCGGGTGAGCCCGGTGAGCAGCAGCGTCTGCGGGTCGACCTCGCGGATGTACCACAGGCAGGTCAGGAGCAGCCCTCGTTCTACGCCGGTGACAAGGTCGTCCACGGATCCCTGTGCGCCGTCGATCGTCAACCCCAGGTTGTCGATCGGGGGTGTCACGGCGAGCCCGGTGAGTTCGGCGGAGTGCCTGGTCTGCATAAGGGCGGCCAGCGACCCGTCGCGGATCCAGTCCGTGCGGCCCACCGGCAGACCGTTGTCGAAGACGCTCTGCTCCGCACTCGAGGCGTGGGCGACAACGAAGGGCGCACAGCGCAGGCCGGACGCCGACGGATCCGACCACAGCGACACCGGCTGCTGCGAGAGCCGCTCGCCCACGCGCGTGCCGTCGCCCGGCTTGGCGAACACGGTCCTGCCCTCGTGGGCGTCGCGCGCGCTCATCGTCCAGTATGCGTAGATCATCAGGTCCGCGACCGCCGTCGGCGGAAGCACGGTGTCGTACCGTCCCGCAGGGAGGTCGACCGTGCGCTCGGCCCAGGCCAGCTTGCGGACCAGTTCGGAGTCGAGGGCGGCGACGTCGACGTCGACCATGTCCGCGGATGCATGACCCACCCACGCCGAGCGGGTGAGGTCTGCGGACTTGCCGGTGATGCCGATATGCCCGCTGGGCTGCTCGTGCCGCAGCCGCAGGCCGGTCGACGAGCCGACGTAGGTGGTCGCCACGGCATGTTCGACGTACCCGTAGGACTTCCGCTTCTCTGCGTTCGCCCGGGCGAAGCTGTCGCCGAGCGCGGGGGAGATGTCAGCGAAGACCGAGACCGAGGTCTCGCCGGCCGGTTCGCTCCACGACGGGACCTCGTCACCGTCGACGAGTGGCTGCGCGTCCTCCGCGGTGCCGGTGTCACGAGCCGCCTGCTCGGCGGCGCGGACCAGTGGCTCGAGCGTCTCGCGCGTGACAGCGCTCCGCGCGACGACTCCCGCGGCCGTGCCGGACGCCTCCCCGATGGTCGCCACGACGGTGACCGAACGCGACCGCATGACGCCGTTGGTGGTCAGTGTGTTGCCGGCCCATCGCAGGTTCGCGCTGTGGCCCTCGTCGACGAGGACGACGCTGGCGTCGCCCACGGACAGCTCCAGGCACCGTTCGACGACCTCCTGCGCGCTGATCGGCGACGCCACGCTCACTGCCCACCCTCGTCGGCGGTGTTGAGGATCCGCACCGATCGGAACACGGCCGACGGGCAGCCGTGCGACACGGGCGCGATCTGGCCCGGTTGTGCCTTACCGCAGTTGAACGCCCCGCCCATCACATACGTCTCGGGTCCTCCAATCGCTGCTAGGGAGCCCCAGAAGTCGGTCGTCGTGGCCTGGTAGGCGACGTCACGCATCTGACCCGCAAGGCGTCCGTTCACGATCCGGTAGAAGCGTTGCCCGGTGAACTGGAAGTTGTACCTCTGCATGTCGATCGACCAGGACTTGTCGCCCACCACGTAGATGCCCCGGTCGACCTGCGAGATCAGCTCCTCGGTCGTGGGACCGCCCTCCGCCGGCTGGAGCGAGACGTTGGCCATCCGTTGCACAGGCACGTGGCCGGCCGAGTCGGCGAAAGCGCATCCGTTCGAGCGGCTGGCGCCCAACGTCGCGGACATCAGCCGGGCCATCCGCCGGTCGAGCTGGTAGCCGACCAGTACGCCATCGCGCACGATGTCCCACTGCTGGGCCCGGACGCCCTCGTCGTCGAAGCCGACGGTGGACAGGCCGTGGGTGACGATGCGATCGCCCGTCACATGCATGAGCGGGGAGCCGTAGCGCAGGGTGCCCAGCTGGTCGGGCGTGGCGAACGAGGTGCCCGCGTAATTGGCCTCGTAGCCGAGCGCACGGTCGAGCTCGGTTGCGTGTCCCACCGACTCGTGGATGGTCAGCCACAGGTTGGTGGGGTCGACGACGAGGTCGTACGTCCCCGCCTCGACACCGGGGGCGGCCAACTTCTCGGCCAGCAGACCGGGCAACTCGTCGAGCGCACCCTGCCAGTCGACGAGCCCGTCGGCTCCCGTGACGTATTCCCACCCGCGGCCGACAGGTGGGGCGAGCGTGCGCATGGTCTCGAAGCGACCGCTGTCTGCCTCGACGGCCAGCGCCTCGACGACGGGATGGAGACGCACCCGCTGCTGGGTGGTCACCGTGCCCGCGGTGTCGGCGTAGAACTTGCCCTCCAGCACCTGGTCCAGACGCGCGGTCACGTGGTCGACGCCCTCGCGGTCCATCACAGTTCGTGAGTAGGCCGCGAGGAGTTCGACCTTGTCGGCGTCGGACACCGAGAACGGGTCGGTGTCGTACGCGGACACCCAGGTGGCGTCGGGATGGACCGGCTCGTCGGCGAGCTCGATCCGTTCGGGGCTCATGTCGTGTGCGGTACGGGCGATGTCGACCGCGTCCGTGGCGACCCGGACCGCCTCGTCGGCCGTCAGGTCCACGGCCGCGGCGAATCCCCAGGTGCCCTCATGGACGACGCGGACCGCGAAGCCGACGTCCTCGCCGTCGTGGCTGCCTTCCAGGCGCCCGTCACGCAGCGAGATGCCCTGGCTGCGGATCCGTTCGAGGCGGAAGTCGGCATGCGCGGCCCCGAGCTCGCGCGCGCGTTGCAGAGCGGCGTCGGCCAGTGGGCGCATGGGCAGGGCCAGGAAGGCAGGATCGATCTCTGCGGGCACGACGGCGAGCCTAACCCGACCGCTCTCGTGCATCGCCAGGACGGCCGTCTGACACGATGCCAGCATGACCCGGGTCGCCTCGGCCGCGACGGCGCTGCCACCGCACCGTTACGACCAGAGCGAGATCACCGCGGCCGTCACCCGCATGCTTGCGCTCGCCGGCACGAGGCGCGCGGCACTGGAGCGGTTCCACGGGGCCAGCGGGGTGCGGACCCGCCACCTCGTTCTGCCGCTGGACCGCTACGGCACGCTGGGCGGGTTCGGCGAGGCCAACGACATCTTCCTGACCTGCGCGGTCGACCTTGGCGAGCGCGCAGTCAAGGAGGCGCTCGCGGAGGTCGGCTTGGCCCCGACCGACGTCGACGTCCTCATGACGGTGTCGGTGACGGGGATCGGCGCTCCGTCGGTTGACGCGAGGCTCGTCCCGCGGCTCGGACTGCGTGACGACGTCCGGCGGATCCCGGTCTTCGGGCTGGGCTGTGTGGCCGGCGCCGCCGGCATCGCCCGGCTTCACGACGTCCTGCGCGGCGATCCCGAGGGCGTGGCCGTGCTCCTGGCGGCGGAGACCTGCTCACTCACGGTGCAACGCGACGACGACTCGATCGCCAACCTGGTCGCGAGCGCCCTGTTCGGCGACGGGGTCGCTGCCGTGGTCCTGGTAGGGGAGTCACGGGCGCGCCGGCTGGGCCTGCCCGGGCCCGACGTCGTCGCCACCCGCAGCCGGCTCTACCCCGACACGGAGCGGGTGATGGGTTGGGACGTCGGCGGCAGCGGCTTCCGAATCGTCCTGGCCGCGAGCGTTGCCGACGTCGTGGAGGCGCACCTGGGCGACGACGTCCGCGAGTTCCTCGGCGAGCACGGCCTCACCGTTGGCGATGTCCGGCGGTGGATCGCCCATCCGGGCGGGCCGAAGGTGTTGGAGGCGACGTCGCGGACGCTCGGTCTACGCGACGGCGAGCTCGATCTCACCTGGCGGTCGCTGGAGAGCGTCGGCAACCTGTCGTCGGCGTCGGTCCTGCACGTGCTGTCATCGGCGCTCGACCAGCCGCCGCCCGAGAGCGGGGGAGCCGGGATGTTGTTCGCGATGGGCCCGGGCTTCTGCTCCGAGCTGGTCCTGCTCCGGTGGCCGGAGGAGCCCTGACGTGACCGCCTACGTGCTCCTGGTTGCCGCCGTCGGGATCGAGCGGCTGGCCGAGCTCGTGGTCTCGACCCGCAACGCCCGGTGGGCGTTCGCACGCGGCGGCGTCGAGTACGGGCGCGGCCACTACCCGGTGATGTCGGCCATGCACGCTGCCCTGCTCGTAGCCTGCGTCGTCGAAGTCGCCGTCGCCGACCGCCCGTTCCTGCCCTGGCTGGGCTGGCCGATGCTGTCACTGGTGGTGGCCGCCCAGGCGCTGCGGTGGTGGTGTGTGGCCACGCTCGGCCACCAGTGGAACACCCGCGTCATCGTCGTGCCGGATCTGCCTCTCGTCACAAGCGGCCCGTACCGGTGGCTGCGTCATCCCAACTACGTGGCCGTCGTCGTCGAGGTGGCCGCCCTGCCGCTCGTCCACACCGCGTGGGTGACGGCGCTGGTGTTCACCCTCGCGAACGCGGCG
>DATHII010000357.1:0-35002 GCA_035316885.1 Jiangellaceae bacterium
TCGTCGCCATCGCGGCGCACCCAAACCACGCTCGACTGCGGGCTTCCGTCAGGGTTCAACGTCGTCAGCACGACGTGGGTGGGCTCGTCGGACAGCCGTCGTGCCATGTCGGGAAGAACCACGGTCATTCCACACCATCCGGTCCGTCGGCTGCCTGCCCGATGGCAGGGAGTACTGCATCAGTGTCGTTCCTGCCGCTCGTGTCCCGTCGGCCGTGTCCGGCAGGATTACCGCATGGTTCTCGCCGACGACGCCGTCCTGCTCGTGATCGACGTCCAGCAGGGCTTCACCGATCCCTGGTGGGGTAAGCGCAACAACCCCGACGCCGAGGACAACATCGGCCGTCTGATCGACGCCTGGACCGACGCTGCGCGGCCGATCGTCCTGGTGCGCCACGCGTCGACCGTGCCGGGGTCGCCGTTGGCGGCCGATGCACCCGGTCACGCCTACCAGCCCGTCGTCGCCGACGTCGTGCCCGCGCTCGAGGTGACCAAGTCGGTGCACTCGGCGTTCCTCGGGACACCGGACCTGCACGCATGGCTCGACGCCCGTGCTGCCCGGCAACTCGTGGTCACCGGCATCCAGACCAACCGGTGCTGCGAGACGACGGCACGGATGGGCGGCGACCTCGGCTACGACGTCCTGTTCGTGCTCGACGCCACACACACCTTCGAAGAGGTCGGGCCCGACGGCGCGGTCGTCACCGGCGACCAGTTCGCCGCTGTGACGGCGGCGAACATCGAGGGCAACTTCGGGCACGTGGTGCGGACCGCCGACCTGCTCAACGCCGGTTGACCGTGCCGGAAACTCCGGACGCCACCATGGCCGGCAGGACGTTCGAAATCGGTAGGCGTACGACCGCGTCCGCTGCGGCGTCGTAAGGCGTCGGTTCCGCGTTGACCACCACCAGGCGCGCCCCTGCGCCCAGAGCCACGTCGCACAAGCTGGCCGCAGGGTGCACCTGCAGCGACGAGCCGATGGCGAGGAACAGCTCGCACTCGTTCGCCGCATCGACCGCCGCGCGCCAGACCGCGGGCCGGAGAGCCTGACCGAACGAGATCGTGGCCGACTTGAGCAGACCGCCGCAGTCCAGACAGGGCGGGTCCTCCTCGCCGGCATCGACCCGGGCCAGAACCTCGCTCATGGCCTGCCGTCCGCCGCAGCCCAGGCACTCCGCCCGCCACACGGTGCCGTGGATCTCGATCACGACCGACGGGTCGGACCCGGCGCGCTGGTGCAACCCGTCGATGTTCTGTGTCACCAGCGCCCGCAGTGTGCCCGCATCCTCCAGGCCGACCAGCGCCCGGTGGCCGGCGTTGGGTCGGGCCGTCCAGGCGGCATGGTCGCGCCGGTTGCGCCACGCCCGAACCCGCACGGATCGATCGGCCACGTAGTCGTCGAGGCTGGACATCCGCTGAGCCCGCGGATTCGTGGTCCACACCCCCTTCGGCCCGCGGAAGTCGGGGATGCCCGAATCGGTCGAGATGCCGGCTCCGGTCAGCACTGTGACCCACTCGGCCTCGGCGACCCAGCGCGAGACCTCGCGCACCCTGTCCACCCTGTCGATCGTACGGGCGATCCGGCGGCCGAGTGAGGCAGGATGGCGGGATGGATCTTGGGCTGAAAGAGCGTGTCTACATCGTCACCGGCGGGAGCCGGGGACTCGGCCGGGCCACGGCCGAGGCCCTCGTAGCCGACGGCGCGCGGGTGCTTCTTTCCTCGCGCGACTCCGACACGCTTGCACGGACGGTGGCCATGCTGGGCCGCGACGCTGCGGGCGTGGCCGCCGACAACGCCGACCCGCATACCCCGGAGCGGCTCGTGGTCGCGGCCCACGAGCATTTCGGCCGGCTCGACGGCGCGCTGGTCAGCGTCGGCGGGCCACCCGCCGGTAGCGTCCAGGATGCGTCCGACGACGCCTGGCGCGCCGCGTTCGACAGCGTGCTCCTCGGTGGCATCCGGCTCGGCCGCACCATCGGGGCAGCCCTCGACGATGGCGGCTCCATTGCGTTCGTGCTGTCAACGTCGGTGCTGTCGCCGATCCCGGGCCTGGCGGTGTCCAACGGCCTGCGCCCCGGCCTGGCCATGGTTGCCAAGCAGCTTTCCGACGAGCTCGGCCCCCGTGGCGTGCGGGTCAACGGACTCATGCCGGGGAGGATCGAGACCGACCGCGTGCGCGAGCTCGATGCGCTCGAGGGCGATCCCGACCAGGTCAAGGCGCAGCGCGCCGCCGGAATCCCGCTGCGCCGCTACGGTCGTCCGGAGGAGTTCGCCGCCGTGGCGGTGTTCGTGCTCTCACCGGCGGCGTCATACGTCACCGGCGCCATGATCCCGGTCGAGGGTGGCGCGCTCCGTACGTTCTGATCACGGGCCTCGGCCTGCGGTGCGAACTGGGTTCGGTAGAGCTCGGCGTAGAGCCCGCCCGCAGCCAGCAGCGTGTCGTGGTCGCCCGCCTCGACGATCCGGCCGTCGTCGACGACCAGGATCCGGTCGGCGCCGCGGATGGTCGACAGCCGGTGGGCGATCACGAGTGAGGTGCGGCCGACGAGCGCCGTCTCCAGCGCACGTTGGACGGCCGCCTCCGACTCGGAGTCCAGGTGCGCAGTTGCCTCGTCGAGAACGACGATGCGTGGGGCCTTGAGAAGCAGCCGGGCGATGGCCAGCCGCTGCTTCTCACCGCCGGACAGGCGGTAGCCGCGGTCGCCGACGACCGTGTCGAGGCCGTCGGGAAGCGTCGTAACCAGCTCGGCGATCTGGGCAGCCCGGAGCGCCGCCCAGAGATCGTCCTCGGTGGCCTCCGGTCGCGCGTATGCGAGGTTGACGCCGATCGTGTCGTGGAACATGTGCGCGTCCTGGGTGACGACGCCCACGGCGTCGTGGAGCGACTCCAGGGTCACGTCCTGGACGTCGCGCCCGCCGACCCGCACGACGCCGGAGGTGGGGTCGTAGAGCCTCGAGACGAGGTGGGTGATCGTCGACTTGCCGGCGCCGGACGGTCCGACGAGGGCTATCAGCCGACCCGGCTCGACCTCGAACGACACGCCGCGGAGCACCTCGTCGCCCTGGCCGGTGTCGGGTCGCGCCACCCCCTCGAGCGACGCCAGCGACACCTCCTCCGCGGACGGATAGGCGAACCGGACATCGTCGAACTCGATGCTCAGTGGGCCGGTGTCGGCCGGCAGCGGCTTTGCCTCGCGCCGGTCCCGAACCATCGGTTCGAGGTCGAGCACCTCGAAGACCCGCTCGAAGCTCACCAGCGCCGTCATGACGTCGACCTGGACGTTCGACAGCGCCGTCAGCGGTCCGTAGAGCCGGGTCAGCAGCGCCGCCAATGCCACCAGCGTGCCCACCTGCAGCGTCCCATCGATGGCCAGCCAGCCGCCGACGCCGTAGACCAGCGCCGTGGCGAGCGACGAGAGCAGCACGAGCCCGGTGAAGAAGTACCGCGCATAGAGGGCCTGGACCACGCCGATGTCGCGGACGCGGCCGGCCGCCTGCCCGAAACCCGCCGTCTCGCGGTCGTACCTGCCGAAGATTTTCACCAGCAGGGCGCCGGCGACGTTGAACCGCTCGGTCATGGTTTGGCTCATGTCGGCGTTGAGCACCATCGACTCGCGCGAGATGTCGGCCAGCTTGCGCCCGATGAACCGCGCGGGCAGCAGGAACAGCGGTACGAGCACCAGCACGAGCAGCGTGATCTGCCACGACAGGATGATCATCGCGGTGGCTGCCAGCACGAGGGTCACGGCGTTGCTCACCACCTGCGACAGGGTGGTCGTGAAGGCCTGCTGGGCGCCGATGACGTCGGTGTTGAGCCGCGAGACCAGCGAACCGGTCTGGGTCCGGGTGAAGAAGGCCACCGGTTGACGCTGCACGTGGTCGAACACTTCCGTCCGCAGGTCGTAGATCAGACCCTCTCCGACCCGGGCCGATGCCCACCGGCCGAGCAGTCCCAGCGCTGCGTCGAGCACGGCCAGGGCCGCGACGCCCAGCGCCCCCATGATCACGACATCGCGGTTCCCCGGGCTCACGCCGGAGTCGATGACGTACTTCAGCAGCAGTGGCACCGCCGCGGCGCTGGCCGCAGCGATCACCGTCGTGACCAGGAAGATCGAGATGTGACGCCGGTAGGGACGGGCGTAGCGCAGGATCCGCCGGGCCGTGCCCTTGGCCAGCCGCTGGTCGGCGACGCTGCGGTCGCGCGAGTACGACCGCGAGGCCATGTAGCCGCCCAGATGCCCCATCGACACGGGCCAGCCCCTCCCTTCACATGCATAGCGCGTCCGGCGCCGGGAACGATCGGCGCAACACCCGCGGGGGCGGCTTTCTTCCGCGCTCAGCCCCTGGCTGAACCGGGGACGTCCGCCAGCCGGCGCGCCTGGGCGGCACGCTCGGCAGCCAACTGCGCGCCCTCGGCGCGGCCCACGGCACCACGTAGCAACTGCGTGGTCTCGCGCAACGCGCCCGGCGGCGCGGCGAGCAGCGCGGCCACCAGGTCGTCGACGGCCGCGGCGAGCTCACTCGAAGGCACAGCGGCGACGGCCAGCCCGAGATCGACCGCCTCGCGCGCTCCGACCCATCGCCCGGTGCCGCAGATCTCCAGGGCGCGTGCGTAGCCGACGGCGGCCACAAGCCGCGCCGTCCCGCCGAGATCCGGCACCAGTCCGAGCGAGACCTCGCGCATCGCGAAGCGCGCGTCCTCGGCGCACAGGACCAGGTCGCACGCCAGCGCGAGCTGGAATCCCGCGCCGACCGCGTGGCCGGCCACCGCGGCCACCGTGACGGCGGGCGAACGCCGCCACCAGGTGAACGCAGCCTGGAACCCGGCGAGCGTCTCATCGAGTGTCTGCGGGTCCAGCGCGGCCAGATCGGCCAGGCCTGGCTCTCCCTCGATGCCCGCGCCTTCGAGCATCCGGCGATCCAGTCCGGCCGAGAACGACGGTCCCTCGGCGTCGAGCACGACGATCCGCACGTCCGAGCCGAGTGACGCACCCACCGCGGTCAGGGCGCGCCAGGTCGCGGGGGTCTGGGCGTTGCGTGCCTCGGGGCGGGCAAGGGTGACACGGGCGGTCGGCGCTTCGACCGAGAGGCGGAGCCCTCCTCTGTCCAGCACCTCGGCCGGAACGCCGTGGTTCAGGACTTCTTCTTCCGGCCCCGCGTGGCGCCGCCGCGACCGCGCAACTCGACACCGGACTCGGACAGCAACCGGTGCACGAAGCCGTATGAGCGGCCGGTCTCGCCAGCGAGGTCGCGGATGCTCTTGCCCCCCTCGTACTTCTTCTTCAGGTCGGTGGCGAGCTTGTCGCGCACCCCACCGCTGATGCGCGCGCCTTTCGCCAACTTCTCAGCCACGCGTCCTCCCCGGAAGATCGTCTGTCATGGCTGACGACCATGATCCGCCGCAATGCCGTTTCACGCCAGCCGAACGCAAGATCCGATTTCTGGGATCTGGCCGTCATGCCAGGGCAACGAGGTCGGTGTAGTCGGGGTTCCAGAGATCTTCCACGCCGTCAGGCAGGAGCACGACGCGTTCGGGCCCCAGCGCCTCCACCGCGCCCTCGTCGTGGGTCACCAGCACGATCGCGCCGGCGAAGGAGCGCAGGGCGGCGAGTACCTCCTCCCGTGATGCGGGATCGAGGTTGTTCGTCGGCTCGTCGAGCAGGAGGACATTTGCACTGGACACGACGAGCGTCGCGAGCGCGAGCCGGGTCTTCTCCCCGCCGGACAGGACGCCGGCCGGCTTCATGACGTCGTCGCCGGAGAACAGCAAGGACCCGAGCACCCGCCGGGCCTCGACCTCGGGCAGGTCGGGCGCGGCCGAACGGAGGTTCTCGATCACGGTGCGCGAGGTGTCGAGTGTCTCGTGCTCCTGGGCGTAGTAGCCGAGCTTCAGCCCGTGCCCGGGCTCGACGACACCCGTGTCGGGGTCCTCGAGGGCACTCAGCAGCCGCAGCAGCGTGGTCTTGCCGGCACCGTTGAGGCCCAGCACGACCACCCTGCTGCCCCGGTCGATGGCCAGGTCGATGTCGGTGAATACCTCCAGGGAGCCGTAGGACTTCGACAATCCGGTGGCGGTCAGCGGTGTTCGTCCGCACGGAGCAGGGTCAGGGAACCTGAGCTTGGCGACCTTGTCGGCGCGGCGGCGATCCTCCAGCCCGGCGAGCAGACGATGCGCACGGCGGTCCATGTTCTGGGCGGCGGTCGCCTTCGTGGCTTTGTACCGCATCCGGTCGGCCTGCGCCTTGAGCGCCGCTGCCTTCTTCTCGGCGTTGGCACGCTCGCGGTGCCGCCGCCGCTCGTCGGTCTCGCGCTGCTGCAGGTAGGCCCTCCAGCCCACGTTGTAGACGTCGAGGGCGGCCCGCGTGGCGTCGAGGTGGAACACCTTGGTCACGGTCTGGTCGAGCAACGCGGCATCGTGGCTGATGACCACGATGCCGCCCTTGTAGGCCCGCAGGAAGTTTCGCAGCCACCCGATCGAGTCGGCGTCGAGGTGGTTTGTGGGCTCGTCGAGCAGCAGTGTTTCGGCGTCGGAGAACAGGATCCGCGACAACTCGACCCGCCGCCGCTGTCCACCCGAGAGCGTTCGCAGCTGCTGACCGAGGACGCGCTCAGGCAGGCCCAGGCTGGCCGCGATCGTCGCGGCCTCGCTCTCGGCCGCGTAGCCGCCCCGGGCGATGAACTCGCTCTCGAGCCGCCCGTACCGGCGCATTCCGCGCTCGTGCTCACCCACGTCGGAGGATGAGATCTGCTGCTCGGCACGCCGTAGGCCCGCGACGACGGTGTCGAGCCCGCGGGCGGCGAGGATGCGATCGCGTGCGAGCACGTCGGGGTCGCCGGCGCGCGGGTCCTGGGGCAGGTGCCCGACCGGACCGGTGCGGGTGACCGTGCCCGCGGCGGGCTGGGCCTCGCCGGCGAGGATGCGGGTCAGCGTCGTCTTGCCGGCACCGTTGCGGCCGACCAGTCCGACCTTGTCGCCGGCCGCGATCCGGAAGCTGGCGCGCTCGAGCAGCACCTGTGCGCCCGCGCGCACCTCGAGTTCGGTTGCAGCGATCATGGTGACGGGCTCTCCGCGGCCACGGGATATCGGACACTGATCGTTCGTCGCGTGCAATCAGGTCGCCGCGGGCATCATGGTGCATTCTACGTGGTGAGGCGACCCGCCGGAGGCCCGTCCGGAACGGCCACCCACGAAGAGGAGGGCTGGACCCGTGAAGTTCAACCGCAGGGCACGCCTGGACACCTCGCAGGTTTCCGACCGCCGGGGCATGGGTCGCGGCGGTACCGTCGCCGCCGGCGGCGGCCTCGGCGCGCTCGTACTCCTGCTCCTGGCGTTGTGCACCGGCGCCAACCCGGCCAGCATCGTCGACGGCTCGGACCAGGTCGAGGCCCAGCCCGGAGGCATCGGCAGCCTCGAGCAGGAGTGCCAGACCGGCGCCGACATCGAAGAGAACCCCGACTGCCGCTTCGTGCTCTACGTCAACTCCATCCAGGACTACTGGGAGGACGAGTTCGCGCGCCGCGGTGCCACCTATCCCGTGGCGATCACCACCTTCTTCACCGGCTCGGTCGGAACCGGCTGCGGCACGGCGTCGTCCCAGGTCGGCCCGTTCTACTGCCCCGCCGACCGCGGCGTGTACCTCGACCTCGGTTTCTTCGAGGAGTTGCGGACCAGGTTCGGGTCCGGTGGTGGCGACTTCGGCGAGGCATACGTGCTCGCCCACGAGTACGGCCACCACATCCAGAACCTCACCGGTCAGATGCAGCAGGTCCAGCCGGGCTCCGGGCCGACCTCGGGAGCAGTTCGCCTCGAACTGCAGGCCGACTGCTACGCGGGCGTGTGGGCCCGGCACGCCACGAGCACCGACACCGACGACGGCCAGCCGCTGATCACCGAGGTCTCCCAGGAGGACATCATGGAGGGGATCAACGCGGCCGAGGTGGTCGGCGACGACTACATCCAGGAGCGCTTCCAGGGCACGGTCAGTCCCGAGTCCTGGACCCACGGATCGAGTGAACAGCGCCAGCGGTGGTTCGCGACCGGCCTGGACAGCGGACGGCTGGAGTCCTGCGACACCTTCTCGGCCGGCGAGCTCTGAGCGCAGCCGGCATGTGGCGGTCCCTACAGGTCCGCCGACCGGTCCTTGTCCGGCGCGCCCATGCAGAGGGTTGCTGTATCACCCCTAGCGTTGCCCCGTGACCGGATCCAACCGCCTGTCCGCCGCCGATCTTGCTCGCGTCGCCGCCTTCGCCGGCCTCGTCGCCGCGTTGAGCCTCCCGGGGCAGTTCTACGTGTTCGGGAGCAGCGTCCCCGTCACGCTGCAGACGCTCGGCGTCATGCTCTGCGGCCTGCTGTTGGGCGCCCGACTCGGGGCGCTCGCCGTCCTTGTCTATCTGGCCATCGGCGCTGCCGGCGTGCCCGTATTCGCAGGCGGCGCAGCCGGCCTCGCGCCGTTCGCCGGGCCGACGGCGGGCTACCTCGTGGCGTTCCCGATCGGCGCCTTCGTCGTCGGGCTCATCGCCCGGCCGGACCGGGGGTTCCACCCGGCACGCGGATTCCTTGCCGCAGTCGTGGGCGGGATCGTCGTCGTCTACGCCATCGGCGTGCCGGTGCTCGCCTGGCGGGCCGGGCTCGACCTGCCGACGGCCCTTCGCACCGGCGCACTGATATTCCTCCCGGGCGATCTGCTCAAGGCCGTGCTCGCCACCGTCGTGGCCGCCGGCGTACACCGCGCTTACCCTGCGCTCGGCCGTGACGACCACAGGCACGAGGCCGCCGCGACCCGCACGTGATCGAGGTCCGCGACGTCACCCACGGGTTTGCGGAGCGCGACGTCATCCGCTCCGTGAGCGTGACACTGACCGAGCCGCGGGTCGGCATCATCGGCGCCAACGGCTCTGGCAAGTCCACGTTCGCCAGGCTGTTCAACGGCCTGGTCATCCCTCGGGACGGCGAGGTCCTTGTCGACGGGCTGTCGACGCGCTCCGACGCGGCTGCGGTACGACGGACCGTCGGCTTCGTGTTCACCGACCCCGACGCCCAGATCGTCATGCCCACGGTTGCCGAGGACGTTGCCTTCGGGCTGCGCCGCCGTCGGCTCGGCGCGGAGGACACCCGACGGCGGGTCTTCGCCGCGCTGTCCGCCGTCGGCCTCGAGATCTTCGCCGACCACCCTGCCCACCTGCTCTCCGGCGGTCAGAAGCAGTTGCTCGCGCTGTGCTCGGTACTCGTGACCGAGCCCCGGGTGCTGGTGTGCGACGAGCCCACGACGCTACTCGACCTGCGCAACACCCGTCGCGTGCTGGAGATCCTCCGGGGGCTTCCCCAGCAGGTCGTTCTCGTCACACACGATCTGGACTCGGTCGCTGACTACGACCGGGTCCTGGTGTTCGACGAGGGCGCGCTGGTTGCCGACGGCCCGCCGGCGGCAGCCGTCGGTCATTACCGGGCACTGATCGGATGAACACATTTGTCCCCGGCCGGTCGTGGCTGCACCTACTCCCGGCGTCCGCGAAGCTCGCCGGCCTGACGGCGGCGATGGTGGCCGTGCTGCTCGTCGACTCGCCCGCCGGGATCGCGGCCGCGGGCGGGGTCACGGTCCTGCTCTACGTGTCCGCCGGTCTGGCATATGCGCTTCCGGCCCAGGTAAGGCCGCTGCGGTGGTTGGTGGTCGGTCTGGTGGCGCTCCAGGCGCTGACAGCGGGCTGGACGGCGGCCGTGACGGTGACCGGGCGGCTCGTCGTCGCCGTCGTCCTCGCCGGGCTGATCACCCTGACCACCAGGGTTGTCGACCTGCTGGACGTGTTCGAACGGGTGCTGCGGCCCGCGCGACGGGTGGGTGTCGACTCCGAACGAGTCGCGCTGGTCCTCGCCCTCGCCATCCGGGCCGTGCCCGTCGTCGCCGGGTTGGCGGTCGAGGTCCGCGACGCACAGCGCGCGCGCGGCCCGCGCGGCAGCGTGCGCGCGTACGCCGTGCCGCTCGTTGTCCGGACCCTTCGCCACGCCGACGCCCTCGGTGAAGCGCTGGTCGCCCGCGGTCTCGACGATCCGCCGCCGGTCCGCGGCCGTTAGCCGAGGTCGACAGGGTCGACCCGGACTCGCACGCTGCCACCCGACCGGCGTGCCGCCCGCACCGCCTGAGCCGCCTTCACCGCTGCACTCAGTGCCGCCGACGACACGCGCGGCGCCCGGATGAGCGCCTGCTCATGACCATCTTCGCTGCTCGGCACCGGGCCGAGGGTCTCGCCTCCGGCAGGCAGCTCGACCAGCCGAAGGAGGTCGGCGACGTCCGCCCCGAGACCCGTCACCTCGACCGCGCGCACAACCGGCGGGAAGCCCAGCGCCGCACGGTCGGCCAACTCGCGGGCCGCCGAGCCCGCCGGATCCCACCGCACCAGCGCCTGGACCGCCGGCGTGCCCGCGTCGGCGACGACGACCACCACGCCGCCGTCAGAGCCAGGGCGGACGAGCGCGGCGGCGGCCATCCAACGCCGGAGAGCCTCCTCCGCCGCGCGCAGCCCCGGCCGGGCCAGCAGGCTCTGCCCGTCCAGCAGGGCTGCGGCTGCATAACCGCCGGTCGCCACAGGCTCGGCTCCAGGTGTCGAGACCACCAGTGCCGGGACCGCCGGCACGTCGGCCAGCACGCCGCCTCCGCCGGAGGCACGCACCGGTACCCCGGGAAAGGCGCGTCCCAACTCTTCTGCCGTCCTCCGGGCGCCCACGACGACGGCGCGCATCGAGCCGTGGCCGCATACCGGGCATGACCACGGGCTCGCGACCGCACCGCACCACCGGCAGGCGGGCGCCTCCCCTCCCCCGCCGACGCCTAGCGGGCCGTGGCAGGCCGGACAGCGGGCCTGGCGTCGGCACCGCGTGCAGGCGAGCGCCGGAACATAGCCGGTACGCGGGACCTGGACCAGCACGGGCCCTTCCTCCAGGCCCGCGCGGATCACCCGCCATGCCGCGGAGGGCAGCCGCGCCGTCCGGGCGGCTTCGTCGCGGGCCCTCTCGTTGTCGTCGCCGGTGACGCGCATCCGCGGCGCACGCCGGCGGACGTCGGCGCGCGGAGGCTCGACCGGCCGCGCCCACCCCGACCCGATGAGCTGCTCGGCCTCGGCCGTCCGCGCGAACCCGCCGACGACCGCGGCAGTGTTCTCGAGGTGTGCCCGCAGCAGTAGCACCTCGCGCACATGTGGGTAAGGAGCCCGTGGCTCGGCGTGGAGGTCGTCACCGTCGTCCCACACGACCACCAGGCCGAGATCCTGGACCGGTGCGAACATCGACGCACGCGTGCCAAGCACGGCCGGCACTGTGCCGCGGCGTACGGCCAGCCACCGGCGGTAGCGCTCAGCCGGACCCAGCCCTGCCTCGAGCACGACGTGGTGGCCGGGCCCGACGAGAGCGGTCAACGCCCGGTCGGCCCGGGTCACGTCGCGAGCGTCGGGGAGGACGGCCAAGGCGCCGCGGCCACCGGCCACAGTGGCTGCGACGAGCCTGGCCAGCAGGTCGGGCCAGTCGGCGGCCGGGCCGGGGTTCCACACCGCACGCGGCGACCCTTGCGACGCCAGCGCCGCGATCAGTGCCTCGCCGTCGACATGGCCGGCCCAACCGCCCGGTGACGGCACGCCTGGCCGGCCCGACGGCGACGACCCGGGCGGCTGCCGCTCGACCGTGGCGTGCCGTGGTGGGACGGCCAGCCGCAGGACGTCGGCGACGGTCCCCGCATAGCGGTCGGCGACCACCCGCGCCAGCTTGGCGACCTCGGGCGCCAGCGCAGGCTCGGCCGAGACGACCCGGCGCAGCCGCGACAGGCGACCCTCATGCGTGCTCTCGGCGACCCGGTCGAGGACGAAGCCGTCGGCGTCCTGACCCGAGAAGCGCACGGACACGCGCGCGCCGGGTACAGCATCGGCAGCCATCGACGCCGGCACGAGGTAGTCGAAGGGACGGTCCAGGTGTGGGAACGGCACGTCGACCAGGATCTGTGCGACCGGCAGGTCCTCGGCGGTCGGCTCAGGCTTGCGGGAGCGCCGCCGGGGCACGGGAGGCCGGACCAGGGCGAGCTGGTCAGGCCCGTCGGGACCGCTCACGCACGCGTTTCTACAGCATGGCCTTGAGCGCTTCGGCGCGGTCGGTGCGCTCCCAGGTGAAGTCGGGCAACTCGCGGCCGAAGTGGCCGTAGGCCGCCGTCTGGGTGTAGATCGGGCGCAGCAGGTCGAGGTCGCGGATGATCGCCGCGGGCCGGAGGTCGAACACGCTGGTGACCGCGTCCTGGATCCGCTCGACGGGCGCCGTCTCGGTGCCGAAGCACTCGACGAACAGCCCGACCGGTTGTGCCTTACCGATCGCGTACGCCACCTGGACCTCGCAGCGGCGCGCGAGACCGGCAGCCACCACGTTCTTCGCCACCCAGCGCATGGCGTAGGCCCCGGACCGGTCGACCTTCGACGGATCCTTGCCGCTGAACGCACCGCCGCCATGCCGAGCCATGCCACCGTAGGTGTCGATGATGATCTTGCGACCGGTCAGCCCGGCGTCACCCATCGGGCCGCCGATCTCGAACCGCCCGGTGGGGTTGACCAGCAGTCGGAAGCCCTCGGTCGGGATGTCGAAACGGGCCAGGACCGGGTCGACCACATGAGCCTGGACGTCGGGGGTCAGCAGGCCGTCCAGGTCGATGCTGCTGGCGTGCTGGGTCGACACGACCACGGTGTCCAGCCGGACCGGGCGGTCGCCGTCGTACTCGATCGTCACCTGGGTCTTGCCGTCCGGACGCAGGTAGGGCATCGCGCCCGCCTTCCGGACGGCCGCGAGCCCCTGGGCCAGCCGGTGAGCCAGCATGATCGGCAGCGGCATCAGTTCGGGGGTGTCGTCGCACGCATAGCCGAACATGAGGCCCTGGTCACCCGCACCCTGGCGGTCCATCGGGTCGTCGGAATGCTGTGGATCGGTGCGCCGCTCCCAGGCCTCATCCACACCCTGGGCGATGTCGGGCGACTGCGACCCGATCGACACCGAGACCCCGCACGACTGCCCGTCGAAGCCTTTGGTCGAGGAGTCGTAGCCGATGTCGAGGATGGTCTCGCGCACGATCCCGGGGATGTCGACGTACCCGGCCGTCGTGACCTCGCCGACGACGTGCACCTGGCCGGTGGTGACCATCGTCTCCACCGCGACCCGGCTGGCGGGATCGTTCTTCAAGAGGCTGTCGAGAACCGCGTCGCTGATCTGGTCGCAGATCTTGTCCGGGTGGCCCTCGGTGACCGACTCGGACGTGAACAGGCGACGAGACACGGAATTCCCCCCAAACGAACGGACTGGTTGCTGGGCGACACTGTAAGGGGTCGGCCCGCCGGAGCGGTCACGCGTCCGCCAGACGGTCGCCGACAAGGTCCCAGACGACGTGGGCGAGCGCTGCCTTCGGGCCGTGCGGGACCGGCGTGACGGTACCGTCTGCGCCGAGCACGACAGCCTCGTTCTCCTCGGACTCGAAGCCGCGGCCGGAGCCGACCTCGTTGACCACCAGGAGGTCGCATCCCTTCGCGGCCAGCTTTGCCCGGCCGTGATCGAGCACGCTGCCCGATGCGTCGCCGGTCTCGGCCGCGAAGCCGACGACCACCTGGCCCGGACGAGCGTGCGATCCGGAGATCTCGGCCAGGATGTCGGCGGTGCGCTCGAGCTCGAGGTGGGGGACTCCTCCGTCCGGTTCCTTCTTGATCTTTGCGTCGGCGTACGTGCTCGGCCGGAAGTCCGCGACGGCGGCCGCCATCACCACCGCATCGGCAGTCGCGGCGGCGTCGACCACCGCGTCGCGCAGTTCGGCGGCGGAACCGACGTGCACCATGTCGGCTCCCGCCGGGTCTGGCAGACCTACGTTGGCCGCCACGAGCGTGACCTTCGCACCCCGCGCGAGGGCGGCCCGCGCGAGCGCGTAGCCCTGCCGACCGGACGAGCGGTTGCCGAGAAACCGGACCGGATCGAGGTACTCACGGGTGCCGCCCGCCGAGACGACGACGTGCCGACCGGCCAGATCGGCGCCAGCGGGAGCGCCGGCCAGCAGGTCGCGGGCGAGCGCCACGATCTCGTCGGGATCAGGAAGCCGGCCTTTGCCCGAGTCGGCACCGGTGAGCCGCCCGGCGGCGGGCTCGGCGACGACGGCGCCGCGTGCGCGCAAGAGGGCGACGTTGTCGACGGTGGCCTGGTGCTCCCACATCTCGGTGTGCATGGCTGGCACGTACAGCACCGGGCACCGGGCCGTGAGCAAGGTGGACGTCAGCAGGTCGTGGGCGAGTCCGTGTGCCGCCCTGGCGATCAGGTCGGCGGTGGCCGGCACGACCAGCACGAGGTCGGCCTCCTGGCCGATGCGCACGTGCGGCACCTCGTGGGCGTCGTCCCAGACCACAGACGAGACCGGGTGGCCGGACAAGGCGGCCCAGGTCGCTGCGCCGACGAAGCGCAGGGCGGAAGCGGTCGGGACGACCCGCACGTCGTGGCCGGTCTCGGTCAGCCCACGCAGGACCTCGCAGGCCTTGTACGCCGCGATCCCGCCGCTGACCCCGAGAACGACCCGGGGTCCCGCCACCGCCCTACTCCGGCTCGACCTGCTCGGCCGTGAGCAGCCCCTGGTCGATCTCGCGCAGCGCGATCGACAACGGCTTCTCCTGCACGTGGGTCTCGACCAGCGGACCGACGTATTCGAGCAGGCCCTCGCCGAGTTGGGAGTAGTAGGCGTTGATCTGGCGCGCGCGCTTGGCCGCATAGATGACCAGGGCGTACTTGGAGTCGGTCTTCGCGAGAAGGTCGTCGATGGGGGGAGAGGTGATGCCCTCGGCCACGCCGTGGGTACCGGACACGTTCATGCCTCCGCGCTGGGGGTTCGATGTGGGGAACCCAACAAGGTTACCAACTCTTCACACACCTGCTCGACATCGGAGTTCACCAGCGTGATGTCGAACTCCGATTCGGCCGCCATCTCCTCCCGCGCGACGGCCAGCCGGCGCTCGACGAGCTCGGTCGGTTCGGTGCCCCGCCCGGTGAGCCGTCGGACCAACTCCTCCCACGACGGCGGCCGCAGGAACACCAACCGGGCATCCGGCAGCCGTTGCCGGACCTGGCGGGCACCCTGCAGGTCGATCTCGAGCAGGACGCTGTGACTGAGGGTGAGGCGGGCCGCCACGGGTGCCAGCGGCGTGCCGTACAGGTTGCCGGCGAACTCGGCCCACTCCAGGAACTCGCCGGCCGCCGCACGGCGCTCGAACTCGGCCCGGTCGACGAAGACGTAGTGCACCCCGTCGACCTCACCGGGCCGCGGAAAGCGTGTGGTGGTCGACACCGAGATCCAGACCTCGGGATGGTCGACGCGCAGCATGCGCACGACCGTCGACTTGCCCACGCCCGAAGGCCCGGACAGGACGACCAGCCGCCCTGCCCCGGTGCCATCCTCCGTAGACGTGGTCAGCCCCGGCCGCCGAATTCACGCTCCAGAGCGGCCACCTGGTTGGTGCCGAGCCCGCGCACCCGGCGGGTCTCGGCGATGCCGATGCGCTCCATGATCTGTCGGGCGCGGACCTTGCCGACGCCGGGAAGCGCTTCAAGAAGGGCCGAGACCTTCATCTTGCCGACGATCTCGTTGGATTCGCCCTCCTTGAGGACGTCGTGCAGCGAGGCGCCCGAGTGCTTGAGCCTGTTCTTCACCTCCGCGCGCTCCCGGCGGGCCTCCGCGGCCTTCGCCAGGGCTGCCGCGCGCTGTTCGGGGGTGAGGGGTGGGAGCGTCACGAGCGTGTCACCTCGGCTGGTCGTCTGTGTCGACTACGGACACCCGGGAACCTAGCGAGTCCCGGGACCGGTCAGCAACGCGATCCGCCATCGAGGCCGCCTTCTGGGTGCCTCCGAGGTCGCTTCAGGACCCGAGTGCGGCCCGGCAGTCGGCCAGGATACGTCGTGCCGCCTCGCGTAGCTGCGCGACGTCCGGCCCCACCTGCAGGACCTCGCGTGACGGCGCCGGCAGCACGTTCGGCAGGACGGCGCCGAAGACGCGGCGCAGGTCGGCGGCCTGCCCGCCCTGAGCGCCGATGCCGGGTGCGAGTAGCGGCCCGCCGACGTCGAGGTCGTCATCGGTGGCGCCGATCGTGGCGCCGACGACAGCGCCGACGCTGCCCCAGGGCTTCGAACCCGCGTTCTCGGCCCGGACGTGGGCGAGGATCGTTCCGGCCACAGTCGCACCTGCGGCGGTGTGCGCACGCTGAACCTCGGCGCCCTCCGGGTTCGAGGTGAGCGCCAGCACGAAGACGCCGTTGCCGTGCCGGGCCGCCGTGTCCAGCAAAGGCCGCAGCGATCCGAAGCCCAGGTAGGGCGACGCGGTGACGGCGTCCGAGCAGAGCGGTGATGACGGCTCGAGGTAGGCGTCCGCGTAGGCCTGCACAGTCGAGCCGATGTCGCCGCGCTTCGCGTCGATCAGCACCAGCCCGCCGCGGTCACGCGTGTCGGCCACGACCCGTTCCAGCACGGCTATGCCGCGCGACCCGTGCCGCTCGAAGAACGCGGACTGTGGTTTGAGCACGGCCACCATGCCGCCGAGTGCCTCGACCGCCGTACGGGCGAACCGCTCGAGTCCGGCCGGGTTGTCGTCGAGTCCCCAGGCGCTCAGGAGTTCCGGGTGCGGATCGATGCCGACGCAGAGCGGTCCCCGGTCCCGCATCGCCGCATGCAGCCGCGCGCCGAAGCCCGTCATCGGTGGACACCCGTCGGTGAATGGAGTTGCCGGGCAAGGACGTGGTTGACGCGGCGCGGCCACAACGGCCCGCCGTAGACGAACGCGGTGTAGGCCTGCACGAGCGTGGCGCCGGCGCTCAGGCGTTCGGCCACGTCCGCGGCAGAATCGACTCCCCCGACCGAGACCAGCGCGAGCCGGTCGCCGACCCGGGACCGCAGCAGCCGTAGCACCTCCAGGGAGCGCGCGCGCAGCGGCGGGCCGGACAGCCCGCCTGCGCCCGCAGCGCCGACCTCCTCGGCCGGCGTGACGAGGCCGTCGCGTGAGGTCGTGGTGTTGGTAGCGACGATCCCGTCGAGGCCGAGCTCGAGCCCGAGGTCGGCGACCGCGAGCACGTCATCGTCGGCCAGGTCAGGGGCGATCTTGACCAGCAGCGGGACATGCCTGCGGGCAGCGCCGTCGGCCGCGGTCCGGACGGCCGTCAGCAGCGGTCGCAGGCGCTGGATGGCCTGCAGGTCGCGCAGGCCGGAGGTGTTGGGTGAGCTGACGTTGACCACGAGGTAATCGGCACACGGTGCCAGTCGGCGTGCACTGGCGACGTAGTCGACGACGGCGTACTCGTCGGGTACCACCGCGGACCGGCCGATGTTCACGCCGACCACGACCGGAGAGCGGCCGATAGACACCTTCCCCAGGCGGTGACGCAGCCGCGCAGCCACGGCTTCGGATCCGTCGTTGTTGAACCCCATCCGGTTGACGACGGCCCGGTCGTTCACCAGCCGGAACAGGCGCGGGCGCGGGTTGCCCGGCTGGGGCGCAGCCGTCACGGTGCCGACTTCGACGAAGGCGAACCCCAACGCGGCCAGTGCGTTCACACCTCGCGCATTCTTGTCGAACCCGGCCGCGAGCCCGAGCGGACCCGGCAGGTCGAGGCCGAAGGCATGAACCCGCAACGCGGGGTCGTCCTCAACGCAGGCACGTCGCATCAGCGCGGCGCCGCCGGGCACGCGGGCAAGGGCGCGGATCGCGCCGAACCCCAGCCGGTGCGCCGTCTCCGCGTCCATCCGCCGAAGCACCGTCCGGAACAGCGCCCGGTACACCCGCCCCGCCCCGTTGATCATGGCCCCGCGGGGCGGAGTGTTGCTGCCCAGGACTGCAGAGACCGGACCTCGATGACCCCGGTACGGGCCGCCTCGATGCCCTGAACGGCGGCGGCGAGTCCCTGCACGGTGGTGATGCAGGGGATGTTCGCGTGGACCGCCGCAGTCCGGATCTCGTAGCCGTCGGCCCGCGGGCTGCCGCCGGGAGTCGTACCGGTCGGCGTGTTGATGATCAGGTCGATGTCGCCGGCGAGGATGCGCCCGATGATCGACGGTCCCCCGTCGGGGTCGACGCCTGAGGACAGCTTGCGGACGACCGTTGCCTCGACACCGTTGCGGCGCAGCACCTGTGCGGTGCCGGCCGTCGCCATGATCTCGAACCCCAGGTCGGCCAGCCGCTTGACCGGGAACACCATGTGCCGCTTGTCCCTGTTGGCCAGTGAGACGAACACGCGTCCGCCCCCGGGCAGCCCGCCATACGCCGAGGTCTGCGACTTGGCGAAGGCGGTGCCGAACAGCTCGTCGACCCCCATGACCTCGCCGGTCGAGCGCATCTCCGGGCCGAGCACAGTGTCGACCGACCGGCCGTCCGGCAGCCGGAAGCGGTTGAACGGCATCACCGCCTCCTTGACCGAGACCGGTGCCCGGTCCGGTAGGTCGGCGCAGTCGCCGACGACCGGCAGGAGTCCTTCGGCCCGCAGGTCGGCCACGGTCGCGCCGACCATGATCCGCGCCGCGGCCTTTGCCAGCGCCACGCCGGTGGCCTTCGACACGAACGGCACGGTCCGCGACGCCCTCGGATTGGCCTCGAGAACGTACAGCACGTCCCCGGCCAGCGCGTACTGCACGTTCAGCAGGCCCCGGACGCCGACGCCGCGCGCGATCGCCTCGGTCGATGCGCGGATCCGGTCGAGCTCTTCCCGGCCCAGCGTGATCGGGGGCAGCACGCATGCGGAGTCGCCCGAGTGGACGCCGGCCTCCTCGATGTGCTCCATCACCCCACCGAGGAACAGTTCCGAGCCGTCGAAGAGTGCGTCGACGTCGATCTCGACGGCGTCGTCGAGGAAGCGGTCCACCAGCACGGGATGCTCGGGGCTGGCGTCGGTGGCGCGCGCGACGTACGAGCGCAGCGACTCCTCGTCGTAGACGATCTCCATCCCGCGCCCGCCCAGGACGTATGACGGCCGAACCAGGACCGGGTAGCCGATCTCGCCGGCGATCTCGCGGGCCTGTTCGAACGACGTCGCGGTGCCGTGCCTCGGCGCGGGCAGGCCGGCGGCCGCCAACACCCGCCCGAACGCACCACGCTCCTCCGCCAGGTGAATGGCTTGCGGTGACGTCCCGACGACCGGAACGCCGGCGTCAGCGAGCGCCTGGGCGAGGCCCAGTGGGGTCTGCCCGCCGAGCTGGACGACGACGCCTGCGACCGGACCGGCGGATCGCTCCGCGTGAACGACCTCGAGGACGTCCTCGAGGGTGAGCGGCTCGAAGTAGAGGCGGTCGGAGGTGTCGTAATCGGTGGACACGGTCTCGGGGTTGCAGTTGACCATGACGGTCTCGTAGCCGGCGTCGCGCAGGGCCATCGCGGCGTGGACGCAGGAGTAGTCGAACTCGATCCCCTGCCCGATCCGGTTCGGGCCGCTCCCGAGGATGATCACGGCTTGCTTGCCCCGCGGCACGACCTCGGTCTCCTCGTCGTAGGACGAGTAGTGGTAGGGCGTGCGCGCGGCGAACTCCGCGGCGCACGTGTCGACGGTCTTGTAGACAGGCCGGACCTCGAGCGCGTGCCGCAGTCCGCGCACGACTTCCTCGGTCATGCCCCGCAACGCCGCGAGCTGGCGGTCGGAGAAGCCGTGCCGCTTGGCCCGGCGGAGAGCGTCCGGCGTGAGCTGGGGCGCGGACCTGACCTGCTCGGCGACCTCGGTCAGAAGCAATAGCTGGTCGAGGAACCACGGGTCGATGCGCGTCGCCTCGTGCAGCGTCGCGATGTCCGCCCCCGCGCGCAGAGCGGCGGCGACGTCGCGCAGGCGGCCGTCGTAGGGGCGCCGCACCCGCTCGACCAACTCCGCGGCGGATCCCGGTTGCACGGAGAAGTCGACCGCGCCGCCTGCTTGCTCCAGCGAACGCATCGCCTTCTGCAGAGCCTCGGTGAAGCTGCGCCCGATGGCCATGGCCTCGCCGACGCTCTTCATGTGCGTGGTCAACGTCTGGTCGGCGTGCGGGAACTTCTCGAACGCGAACCGCGGCACTTTGACCACGACGTAGTCGAGCGTCGGCTCGAAACACGCCGGTGTCTCGGCGGTGATGTCGTTCGGGATCTCGTCGAGGGTGTACCCCAGCGCCACCTTCGCGGCGATCTTCGCGATGGGGAAGCCGGTCGCCTTGCTGGCCAGCGCCGACGAGCGCGAGACCCGTGGGTTCATCTCGACGATGATCATCCGTCCGGTCGCCGGATCGACAGCGAACTGGATGTTGCAGCCGCCGGTGTCGACGCCGACCGCCCGGACCACCGCGATCGCCTGGTCGCGCATCCGCTGGTACTCGCGATCGGTCAGCGTCATGGCCGGCGCGACCGTCACGGAGTCGCCGGTGTGCACGCCCATCGGGTCGACGTTCTCGATCGAGCAGACCACCACGACGTTGTCGGCGCGGTCGCGCATGACCTCGAGCTCGTACTCCTTCCAGCCGAGCACGGACTCCTCCAGGAGCACCTCGGTGGTCGGTGACGCGGAAAGGCCGAGGCCCGCGATCCGGCGCAGGTCGTCCTCGTCGAAGGCCATCCCCGAGCCCGCGCCCCCCATGGTGAACGAGGGCCGGATGACGGTCGGGAAGCCCAGTACCTCCACGGCGGCCAGGCAGTCATCCGTCGAATGGCATACGACGGAACGCGCGACCTCTCCCCCGACCTGCCTGGCGATCCGCTTGAACGACTCGCGGTTCTCGCCGCGTTCGATCGCCTCGACCGACGCTCCGATCAGCTCGACGCCGTACTTGTCGAGGACGCCTCTCCCGTGCAGGGCCACGGCCGTGTTGAGCGCGGTCTGCCCCCCCAGCGTCGCGAGGAGGGCATCCGGGCGCTCGAGCTCGATCACCCGCTCGACGAACTCCGGCGTGATCGGCTCGACGTAGGTGGCGTCGGCGACATCCGGGTCGGTCATGATCGTCGCCGGGTTGCTGTTGACAAGGACGACCCGCAGCCCATCCTCGCGCAGTACACGGCAGGCCTGGGTGCCGGAGTAGTCGAACTCGCAGGCCTGGCCGATGATGATCGGGCCCGACCCGATGACGAGGACCGACCCGATGTCGGTGCGCCTGGGCATCAGCCGTGGTCCCGCCGCCGCGTCACCCGTGCCGAGCGCATCAGGTCGACGAACCGGTCGAAGAGGTGGGCGGCGTCGTGCGGACCGGCCGCCGCTTCCGGGTGGTACTGCACGGAGAAGGCCGTGGCTCGCCCGTCGGCATCGCGCAGTGTCAACCCCTCCACGACGTCGTCGTTTAGGCAGACGTGACTGACCTCGGCAGTGCCGTACGGCGTCGCGGTGGCGCCGTCGAGGGGTGCGGCGACGGCGAAGCCGTGGTTGTGAGCGGTGACCTCGACCTTGCCCGTCGCACGGTCCCGGACGGGCAGGTTGACGCCCCGGTGGCCATAGCCGAGCTTGTACGTGCCGAAGCCGAGTGCCCGGCCGAAGACCTGGTTGCCGAAGCAGATCCCGAAGAAGGGCAGCCGCCGCCTCAGCGCCTCCCGAAGCACGTCGACTGCGTGGTCGGCGGTGGCCGGGTCGCCCGGCCCGTTGGACAGGAACAGCCCATCCGGCCCGACGGTCAGGACGTCCTCCAGGGTCGACGAGGCCGGGAGAACGTGCGTCTCGATCCCGCGCTGCGCCATCCGGCGCGGAGTCATGGCCTTGATGCCGAGATCGAGCGCTGCGACTGTGAACCGGCGCTCCCCCGCAGCCGGTACGACGTAGGCGTGCAGGGTTGTGACGTCGCCGGTGAGATCGGCCCCTGCCATCGGCGGTGCGTCGAGCACCCGTTTCCGCAGGGCGTCGGCCGCAGTCTCCACGGTCGAGATGCCGGCCCGCATCGCGCCGCGCTCGCGCAGGTGCCGGGTCAACGCACGGGTGTCGATCCCGCTGATGCCGACCACGTCCTGGCTGACCAACTCCTCCTCGAGGCTGCGCCGGGACCGCCATGACGAGGGCAGCCGGGCGGGTTCACGGACGACGTACCCAGCAACCCAGATGCGGGCAGATTCGGAGTCCTCGTCGTTGACCCCGGTGTTGCCGATGTGCGGCGCCGTCTGGACCACGACCTGCCGGTGGTACGACGGGTCGGTCAGCGTCTCCTGGTAACCGGTCATCGCGGTCGAGAACACCGCTTCGCCGAACGTCTCGCCCTCCGCGCCGTAGGACTCGCCGCAGAAGGTCCGGCCGTCCTCGAGCACCAGCAGCGCAGCGGCGCGAGTCACGCGAGCTTCCCGTCCAAGACGGTCGGCCTGCCGCGCAGGAAGGTGGCGACCACCCGCCCGGGCAACGACCGGCCGTCGTAGGGGGTGTTGCGTGAGAGGGAGGCGAGTTCGCGCGCGTCGACCGTGCGTGAGACGGACGGGTCGATGAGCACCAGGTTGGCCGGCTCGCCCGGCGCCAGCGGCCGGCCCTGGGCTTCGTCGCCCGTGTCGCAGCGCCCGATACGGGCCGGCGCGCCGGAGAGCCGCTCGGCGACGCCCGCCCAGTCGAGCAGCCCGGTGTCGACCATCGTCGCCTGCACCACGGACAGTGCGGTCTCCAGCCCGAGCATGCCGAACGCGGCCGCATCCCACTCGCACTCCTTGTCCTCGACCGGATGCGGGGCATGGTCGGTGGCCACCGCGTCGATCGTCCCGTCGGCAAGCCCTTCCCGCAGCGCGGCCACGTCGTCGGCCGTGCGCAGCGGGGGGTTGACCTTGTAGCGCGGGTCGTAGCTGGCCGCGAGGTCGTCGGTCAGGAGCAGGTGGTGTGGCGTCACCTCCGCCGTGACGGGGAACCCACGCTGCTTCGCCACCCGGACGATCTCGACCGAGCCCCGGGTCGAGACGTGGCAGAGGTGAATGTGCGACCGAACGTGGGCCGCAAGCAGGACGTCCCTGGCGACGATCGCCTCCTCGGCCACGCTCGGCCACCCGCGCAGGCCCAGCCGGCCCGCGAGCTCGCCCTCGTTCATCTGCGCGTCCTCGGTCAGCCGCGGCTCCTGCGCGTGCTGGGCGATCACTCCGTCGAAGGCCTTCACGTACTCGAGGGCCCGGCGCATCAGCATCGCGTCGGACACGCAGCGCCCGTCGTCGGAGAAGACCCGGACCCGGGCCGGTGAGTCGGCCATGGCGCCGAGCTCGGCCAGCCGCTCTCCCCCGAGACCGACGGTGACCGCACCGACCGGCCGGACGTCGACGTGTCCCGCATCGCGACCGAGCCGCCACACCTGTTCGACCACACCGGCGGTGTCGGCCACCGGGTCGGTGTTGGCCATGGCATGAACGGCGGTGAAACCACCCAGCGCCGCTGCCCGCGTTCCGGTCTCGACGGTCTCCGCATCCTCACGGCCGGGTTCGCGCAGGTGGGTATGCAGGTCGACCAGGCCAGGCAGCGCCACCAGGCCGTGGGCGTCGAGCACCTGGGCCCCGGCGGAGTCGAGGCCGGTCCCTGCGTCCTCGACGCGTCCGTCCCGCAGCAGGAGATCGGTCGGCTCGCCCCCGAGGATGCGCGCGCCACTGACGACCCATGTCACGACGCACCGCCCAGCAGCAGATACAGCACGGCCATCCGCACGTACACCCCGTTCGTCACCTGTTCGACGATCACCGAGCGGTCGCTGTCGGCGACGTCGGCGGTGATCTCCATGCCGCGGTTCATCGGACCCGGATGCAGGACGACGGCATCGTCCGGCAGCAGCGCGAAGCGCCGCGCGTCGAGCCCGTACCTGCGGCTGTACTCACGGGCGGAGGGGAAGAACGCGGCGTTCATCCGCTCGCGCTGGACGCGAAGCATCATCACCGCGTCGGCCTTGGCGAGCGCCGGGTCGAGCTCGTAGGACGTCTGGCACGGCCACCCGTCGACGCCAACGGGCAGCAGGGTCGGCGGCCCGACCAACGTCACGTCGGCACCGAGCGTCGTCAGCAACAGGACGTTGCTGCGCGCGACCCTGCTGTGCAGCACGTCGCCGACGACGGTGATCCGGCGGCCGTCGAGCGAGCCGAGATGCCGCCGCAACGTGTACGCATCGAGTAGGGCCTGGGTCGGGTGCTCGTGGGTGCCGTCGCCGGCGTTGACTACGCTCGAGCGGATCCACCCCGAGTAGGCAAGCCGGTGCGGTGCGCCGCTGGCCCAGTGGCGGACGACGACCCCGTCGGCGCCCATCGCCTCGAGGGTGAGGGCGGTGTCCTTGAGACTCTCCCCCTTGGAAACGCTCGAGCCCTTGGCCGAGAAGTTGACCACGTCTGCGGACAACCGCTTCGCGGCCAGTTCGAACGATGTCCGCGTGCGGGTCGAGTCCTCGAAGAAGAGGTTGACGACGGTGCGACCCCGCAGCGTCGGCAGCTTCTTGACCGAACGCCCCTCGGTCAGGCGAGCCATCTCGGCCGCGGTGTCGAGGACCAGCGTCGCGTCATCGCGGTCGAGGTCCGCAGCGGTGAGCAGGTGGCGCTTCACCTGGTGCCGTCCCCGGCCGCTGCGATCATGACCGCGTCGCGGCCGTCGACCTCGTCGAGGAGGACCCTCACGCTCTCCCGCAGCGAGGTCGGGACGTTCTTGCCGACATGGTCGGGGCGGATCGGCAATTCGCGGTGCCCGCGGTCGACCAGCACTGCGAGCCGCACCACCGCCGGGCGCCCGATGTCGTCGAGCGCCGTCAGCGCAGCCCGGATGGTCCGGCCGGAGAAGAGCACGTCGTCGACGAGTACGACGACCTTGCCGTCGACACCGCCGGGCGGGATGTCGGTGTGCTCGAGCGCCCTGGCGGGTCGCAGCCGGAGGTCGTCGCGGTACATCGTCACGTCGAGCGCGCCCACCGGAACCTCGGTGCTCTCGACGGCGGCGATGCGTCCTGCCAGCCGCTTCGCGAGCGGGACACCGCGGGACGGGATGCCGAGCACGACTAGCCCGGCCGTGCCCTTGTTGCGTTCGACCACCTCGTGCGCGATCCGGGTCAGCGCCCGGGCGATGTCGTCGGCATCGAGGATGGAGGGTGAGTCGGCGAAGTCGCGGGTCGAGGGACCCGGCTCGGAGACAGGCGTGGACATGCCTGCGGACCTCCTTCCCCGCCTCACGGGACGGGACTTAAAGGACGTCGGTCGACGCGCAGCCTAGCAATCGCACAGCCGCCGTGCCTGCCCGACCCGCGAGGGCCGAGGCACTGTCCGGTGGCGATGTATACATCTGATGATGCGACGTATACTCACCACATGAAGCGCCTGCAGATCTATATCGACGAAGAGCTCGACTCCGCCCTGGCCGTCGAGTCACGGCGTCGCGGAACGTCGAAGGCCGCGCTGATCAGGCAGTACGTCGCCGAACGGATCGGAAACCGCCCGACCGAACCGATCGACGGACTGGTCGGAATCGTCGAGGGCACGCGCAACGAGTCCGCTTCGGTCGACGCGGTCGTCTACGAGTCGCGGTGACCTTCGTCGACACGTCCTTCTGGGCCGCACTCACGGCGCGCGCCGACGCGCATCACGAGGTCGCGGCGGCACTGTGGCACTCTCGCCCCAGAGCGCTCGTCACCTCCAACCATGTCGTCGGCGAGACCTGGACGTTTCTCAACCGCCGCCATGGTCACAGCGTCGCCGTCGATTTCACCGCCGGCCTGCGCGCCAGCCCCTCTCTCGCCGTCGTCCACATCGCCGCGGAGGTCGAGGACGAGGCGTGGCGGTGGCTCCATCGCCACGACGAGCGCGCGTACTCCTTCGTCGACGCCACAAGCTTCGCCTACATGCGCAGGCACAAGATCGGAACCGCGTTCGCCTTCGACGGCGACTTCGCCGCAGTCGGATTCACCGAAGCGCGGCCTTGACCGGGTTCAGCGGCTCAGGCTCGGCTTGATCTCGACCAAGCGGCCCAGCAGGCCGTTGACGAAGCCTGGCGAGTCGTCGGTCGAGAGCTCCCGCGCGAGTGCCACAGCCTCGCTGACGGCCACGGCGTCGGGCACGTCGTCGCGGAACAGGATCTCGTACGCGCCGATCCGCAGGAGGTTGCGGTCGACGGCGGGCATCCGCTCCAGCGTCCAGTCGATCGCGTAGGTCGCCAGCAGCTCGTCGATGCGTTCGAGGTTCGCGACGACCCCCTCGACCAGGGTGACGGCGTATTCGCTCAGCGGCGGCGACGCGTCGGCCGTCCGCCGTGCCAGCGTGGCGCCGGGTGCGAGCCCCTGGATCTCGGACTCGTAGAGGATGTCCAGGGCCCGCTTGCGAGCCTTCGTGCGCGCCGCCATCGATCCGGTCCGGCCGCCGGGTCAGGTGGCCCGGCCGAGGTACGACCCGTCGCGGGTGTCGACCTTGACCTTCTCGCCGGTGGTGATGAACAGCGGCACGGCGATCTCGTACCCGGTCTCGAGCCGGGCCGGCTTCGTGCCACCGGTGGAACGGTCGCCCTGCAGGCCGGGCTCGGTGTAGTCGACGGCGAGGACCACCGAGGTGGGGAGCTCCACGAACAGCGGCACACCGTCGTGCAGTCCGACAGTCGCGTCCTGGTTCTCGAGCATGAAGTGCTCGGCGCCACCGACGGTTGCCGATCCGACGTGAATCTGCTCGTAGGAGTGGGAGTCCATGAACACGAAGTCGCCGCCGTCGCGGTAGAGGTACTGCATCACGCGCTTGTCGACGTTGGCGGTCTCGACCTTGACCCCGGCGTTGAACGTCTTGTCGACGACCTTGCCCGACAGCACGTTCTTCAGCTTCGTGCGCACGAACGCGCCGCCCTTGCCGGGCTTGACGTGCTGGAACTCCACGACGGTCCACAGCTGACCGTCGAGGTTGAGCACCAGGCCGTTCTTGAGGTCGTTGGTCGTCGCCACCGCAGTTGCGCCTTCGCGTCCGGGCCGGCCCCGGCGCCGCTCAGGCGTCGAGGACCAGCAGGTCCTTGGTCGTGGTCGTGAGCAGCTCCGGGCCGCCGGCTTCGCGGACGACGAGAGTGTCCTCGATCCGGACGCCACCGCGCCCCGGCAGGTAGATGCCGGGCTCGACGGTCACGGGCATGCGATCGGCCAGTGTACCCGTCGCCGAGTACCCGAGCGTCGGTGCCTCGTGGATCTCCAGCCCCACCCCGTGACCGGTACCGTGCCCGAAGTGCTCGCCGTGGCCGGCCGCGTCGATCAGCTCGCGGGATGCCCGATCGACGGCTATGCATTCGGTGCCGACGGCGAGCGCCTTGCGCCCGGCTCGCTGCGCCTCGGCCACGAGTTCGTAGATCTCACGCTGCCATGCTGCCGGTTCGGCGCCCACGACCGAGGTCCGCGTGCAGTCGGCGTGGTAGCCCTGGTAGACCGCACCGAAATCGATCTTGAGGAGGTCGCCGGCCTCGACAATCCGACCGGTGGGGCTGTGGTGTGGGACGGCGCTGTTCGGACCGGACGCGACGATCGTCTCGAAGGCGAGACCGTCGGCGCCGTGCTGGTACATCCTGGCTTCGAGGTCTCGCGCGATCTCCTTCTCGCTGCGTCCGGCGAATCCGCCGGCCGCATAGAGGTCCTCCAGCGCTCGGCACGAGACCGCGCAGGCTTCGCGGAGCAGCGCGAGCTCGTCGTCGTCCTTCACGGCACGCTGTGCCTCGACCGCCTGTCCCAGGTGCAGCAGCTCGGCCTCGTCCGCAGCACCATGGATGGCATCGGCCAGGGCGAGTGTCACATCGTGCTCCTCGAGAGCCAGGCGTACCGGTCCGTCCGCCGCCGCCCGCGTGGCAAGCGCCGTCGCGACTGCCCGGTCTTTGACGATCTCGATGTCCGGCGCCGATCGGGCGGCAGCAGTCGTGTACCGACCGTCGGTGGCGAGCACCGCACTGCCGTCCGCCCCGACGAGGACCGCCGCATTGCTGCTGGCCAGGCCGGTGAGGTAACGGACGTTGACGAGCCGGGTGATCAGGGCGACGTCGGCGCCACTCTCGGCGACGGTGGCCGCCAGACGGGCCCGGCGCGCGGCGTGCTCAGAAGGCATGGCGCCGACCCTATCCCCGCGTCACGATGTGCACGCTCGTCCGACATGGGCCCTTGTCAGCCCGGGCGGTCGGCCAATGCATTGGCCAACGAGGTCCTCGACGATGCCTCGAATGGCCTTCGATGCGTTCGAGCCGGCCCGGCTCGCGATGGGCGACACCGTCCGGTACGCCGACCGCGCGCGGTTGATCGAGATGCAGCCGTGGCGAGACCTGTGCTTGAGTGGCTACCTGCTGGCCAGTCCGGGTGTGGAGTTCCTCGCCCTGCAGCCGGAGGCGGGACCGTTCACGGTGGACGCTCGAGCCGGGCACGTACTCGTCGAGTGGTTCGCCGTGAACACCCGCACCACTGTGCAGGGCAAGGACGTCAAGCCCGCGCATCCCCTGACACGAGTCGCCGCTGAACGCTGGCCCTCGGCCGTGAACTGCCAGGCCCAGGCCCGGTGACTGCCGTCGTCGTCCGGTCGGGTCATGATAGAGGTGCAGTGCGTGACGGTGGGCGGTGCGATCATGGCTTATGTGGCATATCGTCGCGCGGCTGGTGACGGGTGCATCGTCGACGGTCCGCCAGCGGCGTTCGGGCAGGGTCGACTGCAGACGCCCTGCACTACTGCGCATTGCCGAATGGGGCGCCGAGTGCAATGACCTGGGGTGTGCCGGACGGCGACCCGTGGGCGACGACCTGTGCACGGCGGGCAGCATCCGCAAAGCTGCACGCGGAAGGTGCACTCCACGAGGTGCCGTGCCCGGCCTGCGGGTATCCCACCCTGACCGAGCGGGGCGGGAACCACATCTGCGTGGTCTGTCACTGGCAGGACGATGACTCGACACGCGACCAGCCCGACCGTCCCAGCGCACTCAACCACGGTCTTACCCTGCGGCAGGCCGCCGCCCACATCGTCGAGACCGGCGTCTACGCCTCGCCGCGCTGGGCATGGACCGCCCCCGAGTACTTCACTCCCCGTACCCACGCGGCCCGCGCCCAGCTCGTAGCGGCCTACGAGCGGCTGATGATTCACCCGCGGGACGCCCTAGCCCGCAAGGACGTGCATGACGGGCGCTCCAACCTCATGTACGCCATCGTGAACGCGATGCGATGACACAGCGCTCCCGCGAACGTCCGTTTGATCGTCAGGCACCCCTGGCGAGTGCGTGCAACGCCAGGACGTAGGAGTCGATGCCGAAGCCAGCGATCGTGCCGGTCGCCACGCCCGCCACGACGCTGGTGTGCCGGAACTCCTCGCGGGCGGCCGGGTTGCTGATGTGCACCTCGACCAGCGGCGCCGTCAGCTGGGCGCAGGCGTCGCGCAGCGCGTACGAGTAGTGCGTGAACGCCGCCGGGTTCAGCACCACCGGCACGTTGCCGTCGGCGGCCCCGTGCAGCCAGCTCACCAGCTCGGCCTCGTCGTCGGTCTGACGGACCTCGACGTCGAGCCCCAGCTCGGCTCCGGCCTCGCGGCACGCCGCGACCAGGTCGTCGTGGGACACCGACCCGTACACCTCCGGCTCGCGTGAACCCAACCGGCCCATGTTGGGTCCGTTGAGGACGAGCACACGCGTCATCGGGTCCTCCACCCACCCAGTCCGGTGATCATCGGCACTTCAGGCCCCCACGGGCACCGGACTGCCGATGATCACTGGGAGATCTGCGCATACGCCGCCGCCAGCAGCTGCGGGTCCGGCGCCTCCAGGATGCCGGGCTTTGCCAGACCGTCGAGCACGACGAAACGCAGCCGGTTTCCACGGGCCTTCTTGTCCACCTTCATGGCCTCCAGCAGCTGCGGCCATGCCGCCGGGTCGTAGGTCGTCGGCAGGCCGAGCGACTCGAGGACGGCACGATGCCGGTTGGTCGTCTCATCGTCCAGCCGGCCGGCCAGTCGGCCGAGCTCGGCGGCGAACACCATGCCGATGGAGATGGCCGCGCCGTGCCGCCAACGGAACCGCTCGACCTTCTCGATTGCGTGTCCGAGCGTATGCCCGTAGTTGAGTACCTCCCGGAGCCCTGTCTCCCGCAGGTCGCGCGAGACGACGTCGGCCTTCACCCGCACCGAACGCTCGACCAGCTCACGAACGTGTGGCCCGTCCGGCATCGCGGCAGCGGCGGGGTCGTCCTCGACGACCTGCAGGATCGACGGGTCGGCGATGAACCCGCACTTGACCACCTCGGCGAGGCCGGCCACGTACTCGTGCGGCGGCAGGGTCTCGAGCACCGAAAGGTCGCACAGGACCCCGGATGGTGGATGGAATGCGCCGACGAGGTTCTTGCCCTCGCCGGTGTTGATACCGGTCTTTCCGCCCACGGCGGCGTCCACCATCCCGAGCACGGTGGTCGGTACGAGGACGACACGAACCCCGCGCAACCAGGTGGCGGCGACGAAGCCGGCCAGATCGGTCGTCGCACCCCCGCCGACTCCCACGATCGCGTCGGAGCGGGTCAGCCCGATGCGACCCAGAACGGACCAGCAGAACGCGGCGACCTCGGCGGTCTTCGCGTCCTCAGCGTCGGGCACCTCGATCACGTGGGCGTCCATTCCCTGGGCAGCGAGGTCGTCCCGGATGGCTTCGCCCGCGCTGTGCAGAGCCCTGGGATGGATGACTGCGACCTTCGCGACACCGTCGCCGAGCATCCCCCGCAGGTCGCCGAGCAGGTTGTGGCCGACCACGACGTCGTAGGGACGGTCGCCGCCGACGGCGATCCGGGTCGGCTCAGGAGACACCGGTCAACACCTCGGCCACGACCTCGTCCGGTGTCCGGCCAGCGGTGTCGACGGTCAGCGTCGCGACCTCCGTGTAGAGCGGTCGCCGCTCGTCGAGGAGGCGCTTGAGCTGGGCGCGTGGGTTTGCGATCAGCAACGGTCGGTCGCGGTTCAAGCCGACCCGGCTCGCCGCGTCGGCCAGCCCGACGTCGAGGAAGACGACCAGGTGCCCCCCGAGCACTGCTCGCGTCCGAGGATCGGTGACCGCTCCCCCACCCAGCGCGAGGACGCCGTCGTGGGCGTTGAGCGCTGCGGCGACGGCGACGCGCTCGAGCGCACGGAAAGCCGGCTCGCCGTCCTCGAGGAAGATGTCGCTGATCGACTTCCCGGCAGCAACCTCGACGTCGTCATCGGTATCGCGGAACGCGACGCCGATCCGGCCTGCCACCAACCGTCCGACCGTGGTCTTCCCTGCGCCGGGCGCTCCGACCAGCACGACCCGTGGGCTCACCGCACGGCCAGGACGCCTGGCAGCGCATCCAGGTATGCGCCGTGGTTGCGTGCCGTCTCGGTGACGGAGTCGCCGCCGAACTTCTCCAGAGCGGCGTCGGCCAGCACCAGCGCGACCATCGCCTCGGCGACGACACCAGCGGCCGGCACGGCACAGACGTCGGAGCGCTGGTGGTGCGCCGTGGCGGCCTCGCCGGTCGCGGTGTCGACGGTCCGCAGTGCACGCGGCACGGTCGAGATCGGCTTCATCGCCGCCCGGACCCGCAGCGGCTCCCCGGTGGACATGCCGCCCTCGGTACCTCCCGAGCGCGCCGACGTCCGCCGGACGCCCTGACCGGTGGGCACGATCTCGTCGTGCGCAGCGGATCCGCGGCTGCGCGCGATCGCGAAGCCATCTCCCACCTCGACCCCCTTGATCGCCTGGATGCCCATCAGCGCACCCGCCAGGCGGGCGTCAAGCCGGCGGTCCCAGTGCACGTGGCTGCCCAGCCCGGGTGGCAGCCCATAGGCCAGCACCTCGACCACGCCGCCCAGCGTGTCACCGTCGGTATGCGCAGCGTCGACCTCGGCCACCATCGCGGCGCTCGTGGCGGCATCGAAGCACCGCAGTGGGTCGGCGTCGAGGGCCGGCACATCGTCGGGCCCAGGCAAGGTGCCGCCCGGCGTTGCCACGCTGCCCAGATCGACGGTGTGGCCGACCAGCCGGATGCCGTACGCCTGCCGCAGGAACGCCGACGCGACTGCGCCGAGGGCCACCCGGGCCGCTGTCTCGCGGGCGCTGGCGCGCTCGAGAACCGGACGGGCTTCGTCGAAGCCGTACTTCTGCATGCCGACGAGGTCGGCGTGCCCGGGCCGCGGGCGGGTCAGCGGCGCGTTGCGGGCCAGCCCCGCCAGGATCTCGGGGTCGATCGGGTCGGGCGCCATGACTTCCTGCCACTTGGGCCACTCGGTGTTGGCGACCTCGACGGCGACCGGACCGCCGAGCGTCGACCCGTGCCGCACGCCGCCGAGGAACGCGACGTCGTCCTTCTCGAAGGTCATCCGCGCGCCGCGACCGTAGCCCAGCCGTCTGCGCGCGAGAGCCGCGGCGACGTCCTCGGTGGTGACCCGCACGCCGGCGGGCAGCCCCTCCAGGATCGCCACCAAGGCGGGCCCGTGCGACTCGCCGGCGGTCAGCCATCGCAGCATGCCGGCATCCTTCCACCCTCGGCGATCAGCGGCCGAGGTAGGCGTCGAGCAGGGGGCGACCCCACGCAACGGCGGCGAGGGCACCCAGGAGCATGAACGGTCCGAACGGGATGGCGCTGCGCCGGCCGGCCCGCCCGGCGAGGACCAGCACCACGCCTGCCAGCCCGCCGAGCAGGAACCCGAGGAACGCGCCGACGACAACCACGCCCCACCCCAGCCAGCCGAGCACGAGGCCGAGCACCCCGGCCAGCTTGACGTCGCCGAGACCCATGTCGGCCGGGCGCAACCACGCCAGCGCGAAGAACGCGCCGAACATCGCGGCTGCCGCGAGCCACGCCCGTCCGTACGCACCCCACGCGGCGGACACCGCAGCCGCCACGGCCAACAGCGACCCGCCGCCTATCAGCGCCGCCGCGGAGAGAGGGTCGGGCACGCGGTGCTCGCGCAGGTCCACGTAGGCCATCGCGACCCCGAGCGCACCGACGAGCAGGTACGCCGGCAGGTCGACGGTCCACCCCAGCGCGCCGGCCAGGACACCCCACGTGACCCCTGTGGCCACGGCCAACAGTTGGCGCAGCCGTGGCGCCGCGGCCAGTGCGCGGTACGGCGTGCGGACCCGTTCACCTGCCTCGGGCTCGCGGTCGGGCAAGAGAGCCAGCAGGCGTGGCAGCGCAGCACCCGCCACCAGGCCGAGACCGGCAAGGATCGTAACGGTCACGCGCCCTCCCGGAGGGCATGGCGCAGCACCGACACCGGCACGTCGTGCCCGGTCATCAGCCTGACCTGGCCGGCAGCCTGGTGCACGAGCAGGTCCAGCCCGCTCGCCACTGCTCCGCGGCCCTCGAGCCACCGCGCCGCGAGCGGCGTCGGCCACGGCGCATAGACCACGTCGAGAAGCAGGCGGCCCGTCGTCGCCGCGCTCGTCAGCGAGTCGACGACGCCGTCCACAGCACCGGCCGGCGCCGTCTGTACGACCAGTTCGGACACGGTGCATTCCGGCCAGGTCCGCCATGGACGGACCGAGACCGCCGTTCCCAGCCGTTCCCCGAGTTCGACCAGGGCGGTGGCTCGGCGCGGCTCGCGGGCGTGGACGTGCACCGCGCGGCCCTCGAGAACCGCGACCGCTGCGAGCGCGCCGGCGGCGGTGGCTCCGGCGCCCCACATGCACACGGCCGCCACCTGCGGCAGTGCACCGCGCTCGCGCAGCGCCGCCACCATGCCGGGCACATCGGTGTTGTCGGCGACCAGGTGCCGGCCCGGTTCGATCAGCAGCGTGTTCGCAGCACCCACCGTGCGGGCCAGGCCGGAGGCCGTGTCGGCCAGCTCGAGACCCGCACGCTTGAGCGGCATGGTCAGCGACAGGCCGCGCCACTGCGGACCGAGGCGGGCGACGAAACCCGCCAAGCCCGCTTCGTCGACCTCGTGCGCGGCGTACTCCCAGTCGAGCCCGAGGTGCCGGTACGCCGCGCGGTGCAGCATCGGCGAGAGCGAATGGGCGATCGGCCGGCCCAGCACACCGCAGACGCGACGGTCCGCCGCTGCGGTGGTCATGAGCAGACAGCCCTCGCGACCTCGCCTGTCGCGTCCGGCGTCACCGGATGGTGGGCCGGCGCGGCCCGGTCAGCACAGGTCGCTCTCTCGGCAGTACGCCTGCAACTCCGCCACGTTGACCGCGTGGTCCTCGGAACTCACCGCGAACTTCGTCTCGCCAGTCTCGAGGTCGACCGCGGTGAAGTAGCAGTACGCCTCGTCGCTCGGGCCCAGCGCGGCGCTCAGGGCCGACTCGCCCGGCGACGCGATCGGGCCGGGCGGCAGCCCGCTGTTGACGTACGTGTTGTACGGGGATTCGACCGCGCGCTGCTGGTCGGTGGTGAACACGCTCTCGGTGTTGTCGCCCACGGCATAGTGGACCGTCGAGTCCATCTGCAACCGTCCGGCCGGAATGCCGTTCTCGCTACAGGCGCCCGAGAGCCGGTTGTAGACCACCGCGGCCACGATCGGCATGTCCTGCTCGCGCCCGACCTCCCGCTCGACGATGCTCGCGATGATCACGATCTCGCGTGGCGTCAGGTCGCGTTCGGCTGCACCGGCCTCGAGGCCCACGGTCTCGGCTGCCTGGCCGAACCGGGTCAGCATGGTCTGCACCAGCGACCCGGCCGTGGTCTCCGGCTTGATGTCGTAGGTCGCAGGGAACAGGAAGCCCTCGGCCTCGCCCTCGGCATACTCGGGCAATCCCTCGCCGCCGTCGATCGCGGCCAGGACCTCCTCGGCGGTGAACTCCGTCTCCTCGGCGATCCGCTCGACGATCTGGGTCACGCGGAAGCCCTCGGGTATCGCCACCCGGCCGACCACGGTGGTCGCGTCGATCATCGCCACGACGGCGTCGGACGCCTTCATCTGTCGGAGCATGACGTAGTCACCGGCCTGGATCGCGGAGCCGTCCGGGTGCTCCTCGGCCGCCGCGACGAAGGCCTCCGCGCTCGCGACGACGTCGGCGTCGGCCAGCGTGACCCCGATCTCGCTCAGCGAAGCTCCCGACTCGATCGTGACCGATACCTCGCCGGAACCTGGGCCCGGGTAGTCGGCGGGAGGGCCGAACACCCCGTCGAAGGTGCCGCCGAACAGCG
>DATHII010000358.1:0-3720 GCA_035316885.1 Jiangellaceae bacterium
CCCTCGAGCCGTTGCTGCAGGCCAAGGGTGAAGTGGACGTTGGCCAGCTTGGACTGCCCGTAGGCCAGCCACGGGTCGTAGGCGCCCTGAAGGTGCGGATTTCCTGGGTCGACCCGCTGCCCCATGTGCCGTGCCGTGCTGGTGACGTTGACGATCCGGGCAGACGCGGCCCGTAGCAGGGAGGGCAGAAGGAGCGCGGTGAGCGCGAATGGCCCGAGATGGTTGACGCCGAACTGCTTCTCGAATCCGTCCTCGGTGCGGCCTTCAGGGATCCCCATGAGTCCCGCGTTGTTGACCAGAAGGTCGATCTGCGGACGGTCCCGACCAAGGTGCTCGGCGAACGAACGGACCGAGGCCAGCGAACCCAGGTCGAGCCTACGAACCTCCAGCGACGCGTCGGGCATCTCGGCCCGGATGTCGGCCACCGCCGCGGCTGCCTTGTCCTGGTTACGGGCGGCCATGACCACATGAGCACGCTTGCGGGCCAGTGCGCGTGCTGTCTCAAGACCGAGTCCGCCGTTCGCGCCGGTGACCACGGCTACCCGCCCGGACTGATCGGGGATGTCGTCCGCGGTCCAGCTCATGGGAACTCCTGACGAGAGCAAATCGACCCGAATGAACGTTCATTCATTGTGAGGCTATCGTTCGGCGCGAGTCAAGAGTTCGATCAGGCGACGGGCATGCCCGCGAGGCCGGCCGCAAGCCCGAGGAGGGCGCAGGTCCCGAGGACGCGCAGCACCGACCACCGGAGCCGGAAGACCAGCACGCACGCGACCACCAGGAGCGCCACGGCAGTGGGCCGGATGGTGGACACGTCCGGGAGTTCGAGGTCGAGGGGGCCGATCGTGATCCGTCGCGTGTCCGAGAACAGGGTGTGTACGGCGAAGTAGACGGCGAGGTTGGCGATGACGCCGACGACGGCGGCCGTGATGCCGGTCAGGGCGGCGCTGAGCGTCCGGTTGCCGCGCAGGCGTTCGATGTAGGGAGCACCGAGAAAGATGAACAGGAAGCACGGCACGAAGGTCACCCAGGTGACGAGCAGCGACGCCACCACCGCGGCGACCCACGGGTCGAACGGGCCGGGGTCGTTGTACGCGCCGAGGAACGCGACGAACTGCACCACCATGATCAGCGGCCCGGGAGTGGTCTCGGCCAGGGCCAGGCCACGGACCATGTCGTTCGCCGAGAGCCACCCGTAGGTCTCCACCGCCTGCTGGGCGACGTAAGCCAGCACGGCGTAGGCGCCTCCGAACGTGACCAGGGCGGCTCCTGAGAAGAACAGGCCCTGGGTGGTGAAGACGCTGTCCGGGCCGGTGACCACGGCGAAAGCGCCGACCGGCGCGGCCCACAGCACGAGGCCGATGGTGAGGATCTTCGCTGCGCGCCGCCGGGACGGCGACTCGTGGTGCAGCACGTCGTCGGGGATCAGGGGTGCGGGCCCGTCCTCGCCATTGCCGTCACCGGACCCGAGTTCGGCCAGGCGTGGCCAGCGGCGAGCCAGCAGCCACCCTGCCGCGGCGGCGACTGCGATGACGACGGGGAACGGGACGCCGAAGACCGCGAGCGCGACGAAGGCGGTAACAGCGAGGGTGATCAGCGCCGGGTGTGACAGCGCGCGGCGCGACAGCCGGGTGACCGCCTGCGCGACGATCGCCACGACCGCCGGCGCGAGCCCGGCGAACACCGCAGTGACGACGGAGGTGTCGCCGAAGCCGACGTAGATGGCCGACAGGACCAGGAGCGCGATCATGCCGGGCAGCACGAACAGCACGCCGGCGACGAGACCGCCGCGCAGGCCGTTCAGCAGCCAGCCGGTGTAGATGGCCAGCTGCTGGGCCTCCGGGCCGGGGAGCATCATGCAGTAGTTCAGCGCGTGCAGGAACCGGCGCTGCCCGATCCAGCGGTGCTCGTCGACGAGATGGCGTTGCATGACGGCGATCTGGCCGGCTGGACCGCCGAAGGTCTGCAACGAGATCGTGAACCACGCCTTGACGGCCTGCCTGAACGGCACGACGTCGCGAACCGGGCCGGACCGGCCGACCGGGGCGTCGTCGCCGCGACCGTCCGCGGGGTGAGTCTCGGTCACGACGGGCTCCTGCGGGTGCTCAGGCGGGTGGACGGCCGAGCAGCGTCGCCCGCCGGTGGTACTCGTACAGGCCGTCGAACAACGGCCCGGTCAGGTTCAGGATCTCCTCGTCGGGGAGTGTCATCGACAGCCCGCGCAGCACGACGTCGAGGCCGCGGGCTTCCGGTGCGTCGAACCGCTCGTCCTCCAGATCGGCCTCGTGCACGATCTCGGCCAACTGCCACAGCACCGGGTCGGTCAGGTCGTAGCGGCGCAGGATCGTCTCGAACGAGCAGTCGCCGCCCTGATGGCCCAACTCGACGCCGCGCATGTCGAACGGCGTCGCCTCGGTCGGCACCGCGGCCGGGTCGTCGACGAACACGAAGGCCGCGTCGGGGTCGATGAACCGGCGGATCAGCCAGGCACAGGCCGCCCGGTCGATGTGCACACCGGCGCGCGTTGCCCACCTCACGTCGCCACCTCTGCCCTCGTCTCGGTGGCCAGATCGTCGAGTGCGGCGCGCGCCGCCCCACGCTCGGTGGGCGGAAAGAAGTCCCGACGTGTGACCCGCGCGAACTCTGCGCGCAGCCGCCGCAGCAGACCGAGAGAGCTCGGCGCATCGTCCGCAGCGGCGGCGTGGGCAGCGATCGCCGCGTACTCGGCCGCCCGCGCCGTGGCCATCTGATGCGCCAGGTCGCGCTCCTGGCGCCTCGAGGCCGGCAGTGCAAGCCACACCGACGCCGTACCTCCCGCCTCGGTGACCTCGTCGGCGACCCACTCGAGATGCTCACGGGTACGGGCGTCCGCGGGCAGCGCCACCAGACCGTCGCCCAGTTGAGCCACACCGAGGCGCTTGAGCTTGCGCCACACCGCGATGCGGGGTGTCGACGGCTCTCGCGGCAGCCGGTAGCACAGCAGCACCCACTGTCCAGGAGCACTCGTGGTCGGGTACCCGATCACGGTCAGCTCACCCGCTGCCTGAGCTCAGCTATCAGGTCGCTGACGAGCACCCGCAACTCTTCGCACGCCTGCTCGGCGGGCCATTCGCTGGCCAGCTTCCACCGGCGGGCACGGGGAATGTCACAGTCGATCCCCACCACCACGTCGGCGGCCTCCGGCGCGAACTGGCTCGGTGGGCTCACGTCCAGGAACTCAGCAGCCGGATTGCCGGCGAGCAGCCTGGCGGCATGGACGCTGACCGTCTCCTGAGGCCTGAGGCCCGCCGACGTCGCCCGCCATCCGCGCGGCCCGGCCGCAGCAAACATCGCCGCCGCAAGCCGGCTCTTGCCCGCACCGTGGTCGCACACGAACGCAACGGTCCGCTCCATCGGCGCCCTCCAGCTCGAACGTCGTCGAGCGTAGTGTAACCGTGGTTACATACGAACGAAGAGGCCGCGAATTTTCTGAATCCGCCCGTCCAGCGTGAACGGCTTACCGGGCGGGGTCAGACGCGGACGGAGGTCACGCGCTCGCGAGCTGGCTCCGGCACCGTGAGGACGGGTAGCAGGACGTGGACGAGCGGTCCGATCCCCAGCGCGTACAGGACGGTCCCCACGCCGACGGTCCCGCCGAGCAGCCACCCGACGGCGAGCACAGTGACCTCGATGCTCGTGCGCACCATGCGTACCGATCGCCCGGTCCGACGCACCAGACCG
>DATHII010000359.1:0-5116 GCA_035316885.1 Jiangellaceae bacterium
GGCGGCACCTCCACGCTGGAGGAAGGCGACCACCGGAAGGGGGCGGCCGTGGAGGGCAGCGCGTACGACTACGACCTGCTCGTCATCGGGTCTGGACCTGGAGGTCAGAAGGCGGCGATCGGTGCCGCCAAACTCGGCAAACGGGTGTGCGTCGTCGAGCGCCACCACATGGTGGGCGGCGTCTCCGTGAACACAGGCACGATCCCGTCCAAGACGCTGCGCGAGGCGGTTCTGTATCTCACCGGCCTGTCGATGCGCGAGCTGTACGGCCAGTCCTACCGGGTCAAGAACGAGATCACCGTTCAGGACCTGCTCGCGCGCACCCAGCACGTCATCGGCCGCGAGATCGAGGTCGTGCGGTCGCAGTTGTTCCGCAACCACGTCGACCTCGTCATCGGGTCGGCCCGGTTCGTCGACCCGCACGCGGTCGAGGTCGACGGTGCCGGGGAGCGGCGCCGCATTGCCGCTGAAGTGGTCGTCATCGCGACCGGGTCGCGTCCGGCTCGCCCGGCCCACGTCGAGTTCGATGACGGGCGGGTCGTCGACTCCGACGGGATCCTGTCGCTGGAGCGCGTCCCGGACACCATGGTCGTGGTCGGCGCCGGGGTCATCGGGATGGAGTACGCCTCGATGTTCGCCGCTCTGGGCACCCGGGTCACGGTCGTCGAGAAGCGCGACACGATGCTCGAGTTCTGCGACTCCGAGGTGGTCGAGTCGCTGAAGTTCCATCTGCGCGACCTGTCGGTCACGTTCCGGTTCGGCGAAGAGGTCGAGAAGGTCGAGGTCGGCCGCCAGGGTACGGTCACGACCCTGGTCAGCGGCAAGCGCGTCGCGGCGGAGACGGTGATGTACTCCGCCGGTCGGCAGGGCGACACCGGCGAGCTCGACCTGGCCGCGGCCGGGCTCTTCGCCGACGACCGGGGCCGGATCGCGGTCGACCGGCGGTACCGGACGCCGGTGCCACACGTGTTCGCGGTCGGCGACGTCATCGGCTTCCCCGCGCTGGCGGCGACCAGCATGGACCAGGGCCGGCTGGCGGCGCTCCATGCCTTCGGCGAGCCGGCCAACGAGCTGCAGGACATCCAGCCCATCGGCATCTATACGATCCCGGAAGTCTCCTACTGCGGGCGCACCGAGGTCGATCTGACCGACCACGCCGTGCCGTACGAGGTGGGCATCTCGCGCTACCGCGAGCTCGCCCGTGGGCAGATCGTCGGCGACTCGTACGGCATGCTCAAGCTGCTCGTCTCGACGGCGACCCGGCACCTGCTCGGCGTCCACGTCTTCGGTACCGGAGCCACCGACCTGGTCCACATCGGGCAGGCGGTCATGGGCTGCGGTGGCACGGTCGACTACCTGGTCGACACCGTCTTCAACCACCCGACGCTGTCCGAGGCCTACAAGGTGGCGGCGCTGGACGCCACGAACAGACTGCGCGCTGTCGGCCGCATCGATCTGTGAGCGGTCAGTCCGGAACGCGGCCCAGGCCCGGCAGCGCCGTGGTCCGTCCGATCCATCCGGCGGATCTCACCGTTGCCTCGACCAGGGCGCGGACCGCGATCTCACGCAGCACCGGGTTGGTCGCCACGCCTACGAGGTCGGCGTAGAGCGGTGCCAGCCGTTCCTCGAGCATGCCGGCGAGCCGACCGGCCGTCGTCGCGTCGGTCACCGCAAACGGCACCGCGTACGCGGGAAGCGCGGCGACGGGCTCGGCGCTGCGCGCGCGGATCTGGGCCTCGAGCAGATCCCGGCGGGTGCGGTGCGACTCGTACGCGACCCGGGCGGCGGACTCGTCGCGAGCGCCGGCGTGCGCCCCGACCAGGCCGTAGCCGTAGACGCACGCATGCTCGCCGGCCAAAGCCGCCTGCAGGGCGTCGACGGTGCTCACGTCGTCTCACCCAGCAGGACGTCGTGCGCCGCCTCGCAGGCGGCAACGGCGGCCAGGATCTCGGCCAGCGCCAGGTCCTCGCTACGCAGGCAGTCGGCGATCCGCCCGTCGGCCGCGACGCGTTCGGCGGCACGCACCGCCTCCAGCGCAGCGGCCAGTTCGGCCGGGACCGCGGGGGTGGGCGTCGTGTCCGCAGTCGGGGAGCCGCCGGCCGGACCGGTCGAGTCCGGGCGCGGTGAGTCGGTGCTGAGCGGGGTAGACGGCGCCGGAGTGGCCACCGGTCCCGAGGACTCGACCACCGCCAGGTGTTGCCCGTGGTGTGCGGCGAACGGAGCCAGCCGTTCGGCCAGCGTAGGGTGCTGCACACCCGTCGCCGCGTAGAGCGCGAGCAGCGCCCGCTCGGCGGCAGCGACGTCGCCTCGCAGCAGGGCATCGGGTTCCGGGGGTGACGGGCGGTCAGACGGCGGTGACGACGGTTCGCCGGTGCACGCTGCCAACGAGAGCGCCGCCACGCCCACGAGCACCACGCGTCGCGATGGCTTCCCCACCTCCTCGACCCGAGCGCCCGGCACCGGGACACCGTAGGACACGTCCGGCGTCCGCCTCCGTGTGACCTGTGTCGATCCTCACGACCGGACCGTCGAGCTGATCGTCACGGAGGAGGTCGACGGGTAAGCTGGCGGCACCGGCGCCCGGCTGGCGCCGGCCCGAGTGCTGCCCGACAACTCGACAGCGAGGAGGATCACCGATGGGCTTCCCGAGCCGTGACCTTCTCCGCGAGGTGCTCGAGCCACTCACTGTCGCACATGGCCTCGACCTCGAGGAGCTCGAGATCAGCCCGGTCGGCCGGCGCAGGCGGGTCTCGGTGGTCGTCGACGCCGATGGCGGGGTCGACCTCGACCGCTGCGCCGCGTTTTCGCATGCGGTGTCAACGGTGTTCGACGAGTCCGGTGTCATGGGCGAGACCCCGTACACCCTCGAGGTGAGCTCCCCGGGCGTGTCGCGCCCGCTGACGATGCCGCGGCACTGGCGGCGCAGCGTGGGGCGGCTCGTGCGGCTCGGGCTGGTCAACGGGGACGACGTCGTCGGTCGCATCGAGGCCGCCGACGACACCGGCGTGGTGGTCGACGTCGACGGCTCCTCCCGGCAGCTGGCCTACGACGCGATCGGCGCGGCCCGGGTCCAGGTCGAGTTCCGCCGAACCGAGGGGGAGGTGTGACGCCGTGGACATCGACCTGTCGGTCCTGCGCGCCCTCGAACGCGAGAAGGAGATCTCCTTCGACCTCGTCGTCGAGGCGCTCGAGCAGGCCCTGCTGGTGGCCTACGAACGCACCGGCGGCGCCCGCGCCCATGCCCGGGTGCAGCTCGACCGGAAGAGCGGTCACGTCACGGTCTGGGCGCAGGAGGTCGACGAGCAGGGCACCGTCCTTTCCGAGTGGGACGACACGCCCGAGGGGTTCGGCCGGATAGCGGCGACCACCGCGAAGCAGGTGATCCTCCAGCGCCTGCGCGACGCCGAGGACGAGGTCACCTTCGGCGAGTTCGTCCACAAGGAGGGCGACGTCCTGTCCGGGACCATCCAGCAGGGTCGCGACCCGCGCGCGGTGCTCGTCGACCTCGGCAAGGTGGAGGCGGTGCTGCCCGCGCAGGAGCAGGTGCCCGGCGAACGCTACGAGCACGGCAGCCGGATCAAGTGTTACGTGCTCCAGGTCCGCAAGGGAATGCGTGGGCCATTGGTCACGTTGTCGCGTACTCACCCGAACCTGGTCAAGAAGCTGTTCGCCCTCGAGGTCCCCGAGATCGCCGACGGCACGGTCGAGATCGCCGGGATCGCCCGAGAGGCCGGGCACCGGAGCAAGATCGCGGTTCGGTCCACGACGTCGGGGGTCAGCGCCAAGGGCGCCTGCATCGGGCCGATGGGCTCGCGGGTCCGGGCCGTCATGGCCGAGTTGCACGGCGAGAAGATCGACATCGTCGACTGGTCCGACGATCCGGCCGAGATGGTGGCTCACGCCCTCTCCCCGGCGCGGGTCCAGCGGGTCGAGGTCGTCGACGCCGAGGCGCGGGCTGCCCGTGTGACTGTCCCCGACTACCAGTTGTCGCTGGCGATCGGGCGGGAGGGCCAGAACGCGCGGCTGGCCGCGCGGTTGACCGGTTGGCGCATCGACATCCGTCCCGACACACCCGGGCCCGACCCGGAGGCGCAGTCCGGCACGATGGTTGAACCCGACGCCGGTGACGTCGCCGTGATGCCGGACTCGGCCGACGCGTGATCAGGCGGTAGACTTATCTGTGGAACACCGTGCGACCACCCGGTCACCCGTGCGCACCTGCGTGGGTTGCCGTGTTCGCACGGGCAAATCCGACCTGCTGCGCGTCGTGGCGGTCGCGGACGGCACCGAAGCCCGCCGGGCCCGGTCGCTCGCTCCCGATCGTCGCGGCCGGCTCCCGGGTCGGGGCGCATACCTGCATCCCGACCTGAGATGCCTCGACCTCGCCGAGCGCCGTCGGGCGTTCCCGCGGGCACTACGCCTGACGGGGCCGCTCGACACTTCAGCGCTGCGGCGATGGCTCGAGGAGCAGGGGGCTGCCGGCCGGGTATCCGGTCCGGTGGCGACTGGCCGAGAAGATGGAGACACGACGTGACGCGCAAGGGCGCTCGATGAGCATGCAGCGATGAGCACGCGCACCACCTAGCCGGTCCGAGCCGACGCCCGGGCCGAGAAGGAGAGCAGTGGCAAAGGTCCGGGTATACGAGCTCGCCAAGGAGTTCGGAGTAGAAAGCAAGGTCGTCCTGGCCAAGCTGGGCGATCTCGGTGAGTTCGTCCGATCGGCCTCCTCGACCATCGAGGCGCCGGTCGTTCGCAAGCTGAAGGAAGCGTTCGCCGACGCCCCCGCGCCGGCTAAGAAGGCTGCGCCCGCGAAGGCGGCAGCCACGATTGCGGCCGTGGCGGCCCCGCCGGCGGCTCCGGTCGTGCCAGTGGCCGAGGCGGCCCCGCCGGTCGCACCGGCTCCGGAGCCCGTCGTGGCCGAGCCCCCGGCCGCGCCCGCCCAGCCGGCCGCCGCGACCGCGCCCGCGGGGCCCAAGCCCGGCCCGGCGGCTCCGCGTTCCACGGGGTCTCGTCCGGGCAACAACCCGTTCGGCACCGAGAGCACCGGCATGGGCCGGCGTCCCGCCGGGCCCCGTCCGGGCAACAACCCGTTCACGGCCGGCGGCACGACCGGTAT
>DATHII010000360.1:0-8035 GCA_035316885.1 Jiangellaceae bacterium
GATCAGGCGCAGGGTGAGCTGAACCAGTCCACCCAAGACCTGAACCAGGCGACCCGGTCGTTCGCCGATGCGCAGGCTCAGCTTCCAGCGGCGGAACAGGCTCTCGCGACCGCCGAGCAGGCACTCGCCGTCGCACAGCAGGGGCTGGCCGAGGCCCGTGCGGAGCTGGCCATCGCCAAAGCGCTCGACGCCGCAGCTGCGGAGAAGCTCGCCGCCGCCGAACAGCGAGTCCGCGATCAGGAGGCCCGCATCGCGGAGGTCACCGCCCGCATCGACGGCAAGCGGGCGTCGATGAGCAGCGTCGCGGTCCAGGCCTACCAACAGGGCGCGATGGGCCAGCTCCTCGATCTCGCGTCCGTCCTCGAGGCGAAGGACCTGCAGGACTTCACCGCTCGGATCACCTACGCCCAGTCGGTTCTCAACGCCGAGGACACCATCCTCACCGACCTCGAGGTGGACCGAGCCGACCTCGCGAACGAGCGGGTCAAGCTCGAGGAACTGCGCGAGGAGGCCCGGCGGTTGCGCGAGGAGGCGGCCCGGCAGCTGCAGCGGACCAAGGAGCTCGAGGCTGCCGCCGCCGCCGCGAAGGCGGAGGCCGAGCAGGTCGAGGCCCAGGCGCGCGAGGCCAAGGCTGCCGTGGAGGGCCTGGTGGCCCAGCGGTCCTCGGCCGTGGGCGCGGCGGAACAAGCCAAGGATGACGACTCGCGGCAGTATCGCGCGCTGGAGGCCGAGCGCGACACGATCGACGCCGAGATCGCCGAGATCGCCAGGCAGGCTCGGGAGGAACGCGAGCGCAAGGAGCGCGAAGAACGTGCACGGCGCGCTGCGGCCGCCACCTCCGGCGGTGGATCCTCCGGTGGCGGTTCGTCCGGTGGCGGTTCGTCCGGTGGCGGGTCCTCCGATGGCGGTTCGTCGGGTGGCGGTTCGTCGGGTGGCTCGTCGGGTGGCTCCTCGTCAGGGCTGAGCTATCCGGTGGCGAACCCGTACGTCACCTCCTCCTACGGCATGCGGGTGCACCCGATCACCGGGATCTACAAGCTGCACGACGGCACCGACTTCCGCGCCTACTGCGGCACTCCGATCCGCGCCGCCGCGTCCGGGCGGGTGGTGTGGGCGCGATACCGAGGCGGGTACGGCAACCAGGTGGCGATCGACCACGGCAGCGTCGGCGGCGACGCGCTGATGTCGTCCTACAGCCACCTCTCGCGCTTTGCCGCGTCCTCCGGCGAACAGGTCGGGCGGGGCGAGGTGATCGGCTACTCGGGCACGACGGGCTACTCGACGGCCTGTCACCTGCACTTCATGGTCTACGACGACGGTGTGCGCACCAACCCGATGCGCTTCCTCTGAGCGCGAGGTTCCCCGACGCGGCGAGCCCACTGTGCATCCGGTCGACTGTCGCCGTCATGAGATCCTTCCGGTATGGCACGGGAACGGGGCCGCAGGCTCGTGGCGCAGAACAAGAAGGCACGGCACGACTACAGCATCGACTCCACCTACGAGGCCGGACTGGTCCTGTCCGGAACCGAGGTGAAGTCACTGCGTGCCGGCCGGGCGTCGCTCGTCGACGGGTTCGCCGAGGTGCGCGACGGCGAGGTCTGGCTGCGCAACGTGCATATCCCGGAGTACGACCAGGGCACGTGGACCAACCACGAGCCGCGCCGGCCCCGAAAACTGCTCATGCGCCGCGACGAGATCAGCAGGTTGATCGGCAAGACCCGGGAGAAGGGTTTCACGCTCGTGCCGCTCTCGCTGTACTTCTCCGACGGATACGCCAAGGTCGAGCTCGCACTGGCGCGGGGCAAGAGGTCCTACGACAAGCGGCACGCCCTCGCCGAGCGTCAGGCCAGGCGCGAGGCCGATCGCGCGGTCTCGCGGTCCCGGCGGGGCGCCTGACCGGCGGTGCGGGGCCTGATCGCGGTCACGGCCGCGACGATCCTGCTGACAGTCGGCTGCTCGGGTGACACCACCCAGCCGGCGCCGCCGCCGACCCCCAGCGAGACACCGACGCCGGCTCCTGTCCTACCGCTCACCGGGACACCGGCGCCGGGCGGCGTCATGCCGGCACGGCCCGCGCTGGTAGTCAAGGTCGACAACACCGGCAACGCGCGGCCACAGCTCGGCCTGGCTGCCGCCGACCTGGTGGTGGGGGAGCTGGTCGAAGGCGGTCTGACCCGGCTGGTCGCGATGTTCCACTCCACGCTGGCGCCGACGGTCGGACCCGTCCGCTCCGCGCGCACGACAGACATCGGGATCGTCGCGCCGACCGGTGGGGTACTCGTGGCGTCCGGCGGCGCAGGGAGCGTGCTGGCACAGATCGACGCCGCCGACATCGAGCTCGTGGCCCAGGGCGACCCCGGCATCTCGCGTGACCGGTCGCGCCCAGCGCCCTACAACGTCATGCTCGACCCCGAGGCTGCGCTGACCGCGCTCGACGGCATGACGCCCCCGGCCGTGCCTTACCTGCCGTGGGCCACGTCCGGCGCCTCGGCGCCGATCGGTCCGCCGGCCACCACAGCCGCCGTCACGTTCTCGCGCGGCCACACCACTCGGTGGACCTGGACCGACGGCACATGGAGCCGGGTCGACGACCTCGCTGCTGGCGGCGACGAGTTTCGGCCGGTCAATCTGCTCGTGCTCCGCGTGACCACTCGTGACGCCGGCTACCTCGACCCGGCCGGCAACCCGGTACCCGAGACCGTCCTGGAGGGATCCGGCGAGGCGATCCTGCTCACCGGCGGCCGAGCAGTCGACGGCCACTGGTCGAAGGCGGCTCCGGCCCTACCGTTTGAGCTCTCCGACGCGTCGGGTGCGCCACTGACGGTGCCGCCGGGTCGTACGTGGATCGAGCTGGTCCCCGAGGCCGGCTCGGTCGAGACCGGCTAAGTGACGCGGCCATCTCCGTGCTGGGCTCCCCCCGCTAGCGGACGAAGCGGTGGACGTCCGGTGATCCGGACGTTGCCCCCGGCTCGGCGATCCACGGGCCGGTGCCCTCGCTGGGGTCGAGCACGTCGGCCTCGAACCAGGTGTGCCGACCTTCCAGGACCGCCTTCGCCAGGGCCTCGTCCACGGAGTCTGTGTTACGCCACAGGGCATCGAAGAGCCGGTCCACGCGCAGTCTGGCCTGCCGGCAGAACACGTCGGCGAGCTGGACCGCCGTTGCGTCGCCGTCTGCGCTCAGCATCTGTGCACGGACACAGCTGGCCGACATGGCGAACAGTTCGGCCCCGATGTCGACCACCCGCGCGAGGAAGCCCTGCCTGCGCTCGAGACCACCCTGCCAGCGGGCCATGCCGTAGAAGGTCTGGCGCGCAAGCCGTCGGGATGCCCGTTCGACGTAGCGCAGGTGCCGTGCGAGCGAGCCGAACTCGGCGTAGGACGTGGGTACCTGTCCCTTGCCCGCGACCAGCTGGGGCAGCCACCGTGCGTAGAACCCGCCCGCCTTCGCGGCGGCTCGGGCCTTGCCGGGAAGATCGACCTCCGGGTCGATGACGTCGCCGGCGGCCTGCAGGTGCGCGTCGACGGCTTCCCGGGCGATGAGCAGGTGCATGATCTCCGTCGAGCCCTCGAAGATCCGGTTGATCCGCATGTCGCGCAAGATCTGCTCGGCCGGTACGGCGCGCTCGCCCCGGGCGCGCAATGACTCGGCGGTCTCGTAGCCGCGGCCACCGCGGATCTGAACCAGCTCGTCGGCGATCAGCCAGGACATCTCACTGGACCACAGCTTGGCCAATGCCGCCTCGATCCGGATGTCGTGCCGGCCCGCGTCCGCGAGGTGCGCGGACAGGTCGAGGACCGCCTCCTGGGCGAACGACGTGGCGGTGAGGAACGAGATCTTGTGCGCGACCGCGGCGTGAGCGCCGACCGGGCGGCCCCACTGCACCCGGGCGCCTGACCACTCGCGGGCGATCTTGACGCACCATTTGGACGCCGCCGTGCACAACGCCGGGATGGACAGCCGTCCGGTGTTCAACGTGGTCAGGGCAATTTTGAGGCCGTCGCCTTCGCGGGCGAGGCGGTTCGCGGCGGGGACCCGAACGCGGTCGAGGCGCGTGAGCCCGTTCTCGATGCCCTTGAGTCCCATGAACGCGTTGCGGCGCTCGACGGTGATGCCGGGGGAGTCGGCCTCCACGACGAACGCGGTGATGCCGCCGCGTCCCGCGCCGTGCTCCGGCACCCTTGCCATGACGACCAGAAGTTCGGCGATCACGCCGTTGGTCGTCCAGAGCTTCAGGCCGTCGATCTCGTACGCCGCACCACCATCGACCGGCGTCGCGGTGGCCGCCATGCGTGCGGGGTCGGATCCGACGTCGGGCTCGGTCAGCAGGAATGCGCTGATCGCACCCTGCGCACAGCGGGGGAGGAACGCTCTCTTCTGGTCCTCGGTGCCGAACTGCTTGACCGGCTCGGGCACGCCGATGGACTGGTGGGCGGAGACCAGAGCGCCAAGTGTCGGGTGCACGGCGCCGACGAGCATGAGCCCGCGGTTGTAGCCGACCTGGCCGAGGCCGACGCCGCCGTACTCGCGCGGGATCTTCATCCCAAACGTGCCGATCCGTGCCAGAGCCTTGACGTACTCGTCGGGGACGACCGCCTCGCGTTCGATCACGCTGCCGTCCAGTTCGGTCTCGCACACCGCGCGGAGCTCGGCCAGGAAGGCGTCGGTGCGCGCTTGTTCAGCCGGGCTCTGCCGCGGGTGCGGGTGCACGAGGTCGAGTCGGAAACGGCCGAGGTAGAGCTCCTTCGCGAACGACGGACGGTCCCACTCGGTCTGGCGGGCGGCTTCGGCGACCCGTCGGGACTCGCGCTCGTCGATCTGCGTCGTCGCCATCCCACACCCCTCGAAAGTCGCGGTTTGCACTCACCAGTGTTACCCATGAGTAGCACAGGGCGGAACCCGGCATGGGTCGTCAGACCCGGTTGGCGGAGGTTGGCGCAGGTCGGCGCGGGAATCTGCCTGGCTACACGGGCGTTTCAACGGGTAGCCTGGACGGGCCGAGCGAGCGCGCCAGCCCGTTCAGGCGTTGACAACTCAACATGGGGGTGAACGGTTTCGACTTCGTTCGTCGAGCCAGGAGAAGCGGGCCGAGGATGTCGCGTGATCTCGCGAACCATCGCGGCAAACGTTACAAGTGCCAACGCTAAGCGCACTGACTTCGCTCTCGCCGCCTGAGGCAGAGTACTGAAGTCTGTCGACCCGGGGATGCTTCCGCCCCGGTGTTCGGCATCAGCTAGGAAGCTCCACCTCCCGGTACGGTCGCGGGACCGGGAGGGACACCTACGCGACTGGGCTCGTCACGGTGAACTCGCCTGCATGATCACCGGAGCCGAGTAGAGGCAGCGCAGGCTGCGCCCGGAGAAGCCCTGGCGAAACGACGAAGGACCCGGGTTCGATTCCCGGCACCTCCACCACGACGGCATGCCGCCGGTCAGCGCTCGTCTGGCCGGCGGCCTCGCCGTATCCGGCCGCGCTCGCCGAATGCTCGCGTTCGCACGTTCGGGACGTCGCAGTCGGTCGGACGGGGGACAATGGGCAGTGAGGTCTGCGAAGGGGCCCAGGATGAGAGGCGACCGGGTAGAGATCGTCATCGATGCCGGTGACACGACGCGCAGCTACGAGGTCGTCGCGACGCGGGCAGGGCGCCGGGTCGAGATCACCCAAGGGCGCGGCGTCGTCGAGGTGTCCGAGGTGACGCGCAGCGGCACACCGGTCCGCACGGCTCGGTTCATGGCCGCCCGCGTGGTCGCGCTTGTCGAGCACCCGGCGAGCAACAGTTCCGGCTCGGTTCAGTGAGCACTGCGCCGGCCGTGAGGCCGGCGAGCCCGTCGGCGCCCAGCCACTCGCGGCAATAGCTCTGCAGCCACTGGAAGGCCGGCACGGCTCAATCGTCGTCGCGCCGAGATGAGAGCCGTCTCATGCTGGCCTCATAGTGACAGCGCCCCTGTCCGCCCAATCGAGCCATGGCCTCGACAGGGACGCTGGCGTTCGCCGCCGCGGCGGCATCTGCCGCGGTCGCCGGACATGAGGTGCCGAGGAGTGCTCGATGAGAGGTCTCTCAGGTCGGGCAAACCCGGCCGTTTCCGCCGCCTCGAACCAGCGTTCGACCGGGCCGAGCCGCCGCTCCGTCGCCTGCTCTCAGCCGTGGTCCTGCGTCCGGAACGGCCCCGTGGCGAGGGACAGCGTCACTCCGGCTGCCACCGCCCGCAGCTCGCGCGGGTCGACGTGGTGATCGAACCATGGGGACCACTGCTGTACCGCGTCGGTGACGCCCGCGCCCACGGTGCCGTCCATGGTCGCCAGCACCGACAGGTGTCCGAGCAGGCACCCCAGGTCGTCCACCCGATGCCCGGGTCCGACCGTGTCGACGTCGAGCAACCCGGTGATCCGGCCCGCGTCGACCAGGACCTGGGCCTCGTAGAAGTCGCCGTGTACGGGCTCGTCGCCCGCGTCCCGGCCCGCGAGGGCGGTCTCCACGGACGCGGCGAGCGCGCGCGCCCATCCGCGGTGCATGGGCAGCGAGACCCCGATGACCTCGGCGTAGTGCCCTGCGTTGGCGGCCCAAGGCGCCCGGCGGGGAAGTCCGCTGACGGCGTCGGGAAGCCGTTCGAGCAGATCCCAGAGCTGGTCGGGGGGAGCAGGCGCCGGCGCCGGCGTTGTTGACGGCCTCGCGCAGCCCGATGCCCGGCAGCGGTGACAGCACGAGCAGACCGTCGTCGCTCCAGCCGAAGGCGCCTGTCCGGATCGCGGCGCACGTCAGCCCGGTCGGGCAGGATGGTCGACCGTGACCACCGCCGACGAGCTCCGGGCCATCGCTGACGAGTATTGGGAGGCGAAGCTGGAGGCCAGCCCGCTGTTCGCCTCCTTCCTCGGAGACCACCGCTACGACGACCGGGCCGACGACTTGTCGGCCGAGGCCGAGCAGCGACTGCGCACGCGCTGGCACGAGCTTCGCACCCTAGCGGGGGCCGTCGACGCCGGCGGGCTCGACGAGGCCGCGAGGGTTACCCGCGACCTGCTCGTCGACGAGCTCGACGACGCGGTGCGGTCGATCGACCTGCGCGTCGTCGAGCTCATGTCCGACCAGATGCAGGGCGTACACGCCGGTCTGTTCATGACCGCCGACCAGCTGCGCGCACCCGAGCCCGAGCATGCCCGGATGGCGCTCACCCGAATCCGTGAACTGGCCCGGATGCTCGATCAGGGAGCGACGCGCTATCGGGAGGGCCTGGCCGCCGGTCGGACGCCGGCGCGCATCAACGTCGCCCGCTCGATCCACCAGATCTCCGGTTACCTCGACGCACCGCTCGATGGCGATCCCTTCGTCGGTCTCGCCGGCCCGGAGGGGTGGGATGGCACCGATGCGTGGCGCGTACAGATGTCCGACGCCGTCCGCGACGTCCTGCGCCCGGCGTTCGCGCGCTACCGAGAGGTCTTCGCCACCGAGCTCGAGCCCGCGGCACGCCCCGACGACCGGCCCGGGCTTTGCCACCTCGACGATGGTGACGAGCTCTACCGCGCGCTGATCGAGCATCACACCGATTTGCCCCTGACTGCTCAGGAACTCCACGACATCGGCCTGCAGGAGGTCACCGAGAAGCTCCCGGCCGAGTTCGAGGAGATCGGCGCCCGTGCGTTCGGCACATCCAAGGTCGCCGAGGTCTTCGCGAAGCTGCTCGACGACCCCGAGCTGCGATACCGAGACGGCGACGAGATCGTCGCGCACGCGCAACGTTGTCTCGACCGGGCGGGGGCGGCGATCGGCGACTGGTTCGGCATCGTGCCACAGGCGCCCTGTGTTCTGACTCCGGTGCCCGACTACCTCGCCGCCGACGTGCCACCGGCCTACTACACCCCGCCGACACCTGACGGCAGCCGGCCAGGGGAGTACCACGTCAACCTGCACCAGCCCACCGAGCGCGGCCGTGCCGCCACCGCGTCCATCGCGTTCCACGAGGCGATACCCGGCCACCACATGCAGCTGGCGATCGCGACCGAGCGGACCGACCTGCCGGCTTTCCGGCGGCTGTCGTGGGG
>DATHII010000361.1:0-7559 GCA_035316885.1 Jiangellaceae bacterium
GTGCGGGCTAGACCGCGCGAACCGCGTGGTGCCCGCTCGACCGATGACGTCACCCACATGCTTCCCGTCTGTTGTGTTTCGGGGCGGCCGATCGGGGTCACAGGGAGGATGTGACCGAGACCGATCAGTGCGCTCCGCCCAGCACGTTAGGCGAGGGCACGGTGCTGTCGGGCCGGTACCGGCTGCGTCGGCTGCTGGGCCGGGGCGGTATGGCCGAGGTGTACCTGGCTCGTGATGATGTCTTGAACCGCCAGGTCGCGGTGAAGGTCTTTCGTTCCGGGACCACGTTGCACAGCGACGCGAAACGCCAACAGCTGGAGGCCGAGCTGTTGGCGCGGCTGAGCCATCCTGGTTTGGTCACCGTCTTCGATGCCGGATTCGACGCTGACGAGCAACTGTCCTTCCTGGTGATGGAGATCGTCGAGGGACCGACACTGGCAGCTCGGTTGGCGGCCGGGCCGCTGCATGAGAGTCACGTGCAGCAGGTTGGTGCCTCGCTTGCCGAGGCCCTGGCGCACGTGCATGAGCACGGGGTTGTGCACCGGGATGTGAAGCCCGGGAATGTGCTGTTCTCCAACGCGGACGACCACAACAGCGTCAAACTGGCCGATTTCGGGATAGCCCGCATGGCCGACTCGGCCAGGCTCACCCATACCGGTCTGATCGTCGGTTCAGCACACTACTTGAGCCCCGAGCAGGCCCGAGGAGAAGACGCCGGTCCGCCCTGCGACATCTATGCCCTTGGTCTTGTGCTCCTGGAGTGCCTGACCGGCGCACCGGTTTTCCCGGGTGCCGGCGTCGAGCCTGTGGTCGCACGGTTGCATCGCGACCCGCAGGTCCCCGACGATGTCGACCCCGCCCTCGGTCGGCTGCTCACAGCCATGACGAGCCGTGACGCTGCCCAGCGCCCAACCGCGCGTGATGTTGCCGCGGCGCTTGGCCAGGCCCCGAATACCCGGCCATGGCCGCGCCGCGTCGTGGCCATGAACGATCGCGGTGAAACGACGGGCACACACCAAATCGGAGCAGCCCAGGTAGGCCAGGCCGGAAGGGGACACCGTTGGAACTGGGTCGCGGCGGCCTGCGGTGCCATCCTCGTCGCATCGGCCGGGGCCGGGGCCATGCTGGGTGACCCGTCTCCTGGCGAGGTGGAAGGAACGGTGGTCCGCCCGCCAACCGCCTCACCCGACGCCACGCGGATATCCCCCGCGTCGCCCACGCCCACCCCGAGCACCTCAACCCAACCGGCGGCCCAACCCGCTGGAGCACCGGGTGACACGTCCGCGAAGGACAACGGGAACGGTAAGAGCGAAGAGAGAAGCAACGGCAAGAGCAAGGGCAACGAAAAAATGCAAGGGTGACTAGATCAGCCCAGCGGCTGCACACAAGCCGCGCCAGCTTCGTCGTTCGTGTCGCGCCGCCATCGCAGCACGCGAAACGTTCGACGCGCTGGCCGTCGGCGCTAACCAACCGCGCGAGGTCCCGCCGGGCGGCGGGCGACCCGCCGCTGGTGAGGGCTGGTTCCCCCGTGCCCACCCTCACCAGCAGCACGTCGGCCCGCCCCTCCCCACGCGGTGCGGGCCGACGTTCGTGCGTGAGGTCAGACGCTCGTCCTCGCCAGCAGCCGTCGTGGCTCGTGCGACCGTGTGCCAGGATGGGCGAACAAGGCATGCGACCCGTCAGGCCAGTGCGCGCCACATTGCCCCCTCCAAACGAAGCGCGCCTGCTTCGAGACGGGCAAATGTTGTGGACAACAAGCGTGCACGAGAACGCGTTTCGGTCATCGAAGAGATTCAAGACCTGTTGCTGACCACGGACAGCATCGACCAATTCCTGTCCGATGTTGCACGGCTGGCCGCGCGTGAACTCGCCTTCGACACCTTCTGCGGGATCACGTTGCAGGGAGAGCAGGGCCCGGCCACGATCGCCAGCAGCGACGACCGCGCCGCGAGGGTCGACGAGTTCCAGTACACCCGCAGGCGACGGCCCATGCCTGCATGCCATGCGCGAAGGAGTCCAGGTCGTGATCGACGATTTCGCCGCCGAGACGCGCTGGCCGGAGTATTGCATCCAGGCCACGGCCAACGGCATCCGCTCGTCGTTCTCGCTACCGCTTCGAGGCAATGGCTTCGGCAAGGGCGCATTGAACCTCTACGCGGCCCGGCCGCAGTTCTTCGGTCCGCCGCAACGCGAGATCGCCGAACACTTCGCGGGAGAGGCCTCACGGGCCATGGCCCTGGCCACTCGGATCGCCGATCAGGTCCAGCTGACCCGGCACCTGCGCATCGCCATGAACTCGCGCTCGGTCATCGACCAGGCGATGGGGGTGGTCATGAGCCAGAACCGGTGCGATGCCGCCGAGGCGTTCGCCGTGCTCCGCCATGAGTCGCAGAGCCGCAACGTCAAGCTGCGCGAGGTGGCAGCCGAGATCGTGACCGCGGCATCGGGCAAGCCACCGACGCCACTCAGATTCGATTGAGCTGTCAACACAGGCGGCCCGCGCTCTCCGCGCGGGTGCGGGGGCCGTCGTGCCGAGCCGGGTAAGGCGTCGGCAACCTCCGAGTGGTCGTAGTCGAGGAACAGATCCCGGATCCGTCGCATCTGGATCGGGTGGTGGGAAGGTGGTGGACGGTGCTCGACCTCCCGGGGTCGGGTGCCTAGGTCCCGGCCGGCGTGTCGTCGTGGCGCCGGCACCGCCTATGTGACCACCTATGTCTACCCGCACGACTCACGCTGTTGAACTGCCTGACGGCTGCGGTGCCGGCACGCGAACGCGTGATCACGTGTGAAGAGGTCTTCGAGCTTGCGGACACCCGCCCCTATGTGACTCGGCTGCCCGGCATCGGCACCTATTTGATGCTCGGGCGCTCCCGCGCGCATCGCGGATGAGTGCGTCCTATTCGATGTATCCGGTCTCAGGGTCCACCAGCGACAGGAAGTTCCGGATCGCCTCCTCGTGGTCGACCATGGTGGACGGCCGTCCGTCCGATGACGCCGAGGAAAATCCGTAGTCGGGGCGCCCGCCCTGGCGGTCGTTCGGCTCGATCGTCGCCGCCCTCATCGAGGATCTATTCGCCACGGCTAACCCTCAGGCGTACGCGACGCGTCGCCTCCGGTGGCATCAGTGGCGCGTGAGCGCGGGTTGAACGCACATACCGGATCTGCCGGGTCGCTGCCATCGGTGCGCCGGGTGGCCTTGTGGGCCACGATGGGCTGGTGAGCGCTCGTGGTGATCCGCCCGGAACCGGCACGCGGGGGCGATCCGCCCGCCGACGCCGGCCCGGGCGCGTCGACTGGGCGTTGGCTGCGCTGCTCGTCCTGCTGCACATGCTGGCTCCGCAGACCGGGCAGTCAGTCGAGACCACGGCCTGGCAGGAGGAGCTGGCAGTGCCGTTGGCCTTTGGCCAGGGACTGCCGCTGGCGTGGCGACGGCAACGGCCGGTGGCCGTCGCCACCTCCGTGCTGGTCTGCTACGCGGCGTACGTGGTGTTCGTTGGTTTCGTGCCACCGTTCGCCGCCTGGGTGGTGATCTGGTCGTTCGCGACCACGAGCGCCGAACGCCGACGGTCGATCGCCGCGGCGCTGGTCGCCGCAGCCGCGACCGTCGTGCTGGTGGCCATCGGCGAGCTGATCAATGAGGGCAGCGGCGCATCCGCGCTCATGGTCTCGGCCACGGTCATCGTGACGCTCGTCGCGGTGCTGGTGCGCAGCGAGCGCGGCCGCCTCGAGGCCGTGCGACAGGGGGCAGCATCCGAGGAGCGGCTGCGCATCGCCCGCGACCTGCACGACCTGGTGGGTCATGGTCTGAGCGCCGTCACCGTGCAGTCGAGCACCGCCCGGATGGCGCTCGACGCGGGCGACACCGCGACCGCACGGAGGGCTCTGACCGCTGTGGAGTCGAGCAGCCGTGCCGCGCTGCGTGAGATGCGCCAACTGTTCGGCGTGCTCCGCGACATCAGCGACATGCGAGCCGGCGATGACGCCGACGCGGGCACGGACAACGCGCCCACTCCCGGGCTGGCCGACATCGCCCGGCTCGTGGAGAACGTCCGGCTCGGCGGTGTGGCCGTGACGTCGGAGACGACCGGAGACGTCCTCGACGTTCCTCCGGCGGTCCAGCTCTGCGCCTATCGCGTGGTCCAGGAGGCACTGACCAATGCGGTCAAACACGCGCCAGGCGGGGTCGTCACCGTCCGCGTCGTCGGATCTGACCAGACCCTGCACGTGGCTGTCGAGACCAGCGGCGGCATCCCGTTGGGCGGCCATGTCGACAGCGGCGGCTTCGGTCTGGAGGGCATTCGGACCCGTGTGGCCGCTGCGGGCGGTCACGCCCGGATCGGCCCCACCTCGGAGGGCTGGCAGGTGGCGGCGGAGCTGCCCGTGCAGCCCGAGGAGACCCGCTCGTGATCCGGGTAGCGATCTGCGACGACCAGGCGCTGGTGCGGGACGGGCTGCGCGTCCAACTCGGCCTGGCCCCAGACATCGACGTCGTCGGCGAAGCATCCGACGGGGAGCAGGCCGTCGCACTCGCCCGACGCGAAAGGCCCGACGTCCTGGTGATGGACATCCGCATGCCGGTGCTCGACGGCATCGAGGCGACCAGGCGCATCGTGGCCGATGCCGCCACAGACCGGGTTCGCGTGCTGATGCTGACCACGTTCGACCTCGATGAACACGTCTACGCCGCTCTCTCGGCCGGCGCGAGCGGATTTCTGCTCAAGGACGCGACGCCTGAGGAGATCGTGCACGCGATCCGGGTGGTCGCGGCCGGCGAGTCGCTGCTCGCGCCGACGGTCACCTCCCGCTTGGTCCGGGAGTTCGCCAGCCGTCCCACCGCCGGCCGACCTGACGGCGAGCTGCTCAACTCGTTGACCGAGCGCGAAGTCGAGGTGCTGCTCCTGGTCGCACAGGGGTTGTCCAACGCCGAGCTGGCGGACCGTCTCGTGGTGAGCCATGCGACGGCGAAGACGCATGTGAGCCGGATTCTGAGCAAGCTGGGGCTGCGCGACCGGGCGCAGCTCGTGGTGGCGGCCTACGAGGCCGGCCTGGTCGTGCCCGGCTCCCGCTGAGCGGCGCCTCCCCCCGTACATCTGAAGATGTACGACGTCACCTCGAGCCGTACGCCGAAGTGCGATCCCGCGGCCGACGACCCGAGCGCGCGAAATCCATAACTTCGAGGAGAGCCGCGAGAACGCGGCCATCTCGACCAGGGAGGACATCGTGCTCATCGAGCTGAACGGGTTGACCAAACGCTACGGGCCGGTCACCGCCGTGGAGGATCTCACCTTCTCCCCGGCGCCGGGCCGGGTCACCGGTTTCGTCGGCGCCAACGGCGCCGGCAAGTCCACCACCATGCGGATGCTGCTCGGACTCACCCGGCCCGACTCCGGCACCGCCACCATCGACGGCAAGGCGTACGCCGAGCTGCAGAACCCGTTGTGGTCGATCGGGGCAATGGTCGACTCCAACGCCTTCCACCCCAAACGCAGTGGACGCAACGCCCTGCGAGTGATCGGGCGAATCGCGGACGTTCCTGACCACCGGGTCGACCACGTGCTCGCGCTCGTCGGCCTGACCGACGCCGCCGGTCGGCGGGTCGGCGGCTACTCGATGGGCATGCGTCAACGTCTGGCGCTGGCCGCGGCACTCCTCGGCGATCCCGGAACGATCGTGCTCGACGAGCCGGCCAACGGCCTGGATCCGCACGGCGTGCACTGGCTGCGCGGCCTGATCAGGAAGCTCGCATCCGAAGGCCGCACGGTCTTCGTCTCCAGCCACCTGCTGGCCGAGCTTTCCCAGACCATCGACGACGTCGTGATCATCGCCGACGGCCGGCTCGTCACCCACGAACCGATGGCCGGCCTGCTCGAGCGCACCAACGGCGCCTCCCTCGAAGAGATCTTCCTCGATCTCACCAGAACCACAGGGGCGGCTTCGTCCCATTACGACCTGGAGGAACTGACATGAGATCGCTGATCTACGCCGAACTGCTCAAGATACGCACGACACGCATGCTGGCGGTCACCATCGGGGTGGTCCTGGTCATCGCCGGGGCGCTTCCGGTGGCCTACGGAGCCGCGGCCGGAAGCGGAGACCAGCCACCTCTCGCCCCGGAGAGCCTCGCCGACATGGTGACGGCTCCGGCCTGGCTGGCGGGGGGAGCGGTGCTGATCATCGGCCTGCTGGCCTCCGCCGGCGAATACCGGCACCGCACCATCTACACCACCCGGCTGGCCGAACCTCGCCCGCTCCGGGTGCTCGCGGCCAAGCTGGCGGCGATCACCGTCATCGGCCTCGCCGTCGGCGTGGCCGTGGACATCGTCGCCGCCGGCGCAGGCGGTGCCGTGCTGGCGCACCACGGTCTGGCCATCGATCCCTTCTCGCACGGCGTCCCGAGGCTCGCCCTCGTGATACCCCTCGTGCTCGTCTTGCACGGGATTCTCGGAGTGGCCATCGGCGCCGTGCTGCGCAGCACCACGGCGGCAGTCGGCGCCACGCTGATCTGGGCATTCGTGGTCGAGGGCATCATTCCGGCGTTGACCAACAATCCCGACCTGGTCAACTGGCTCCCGCGCGGCGCCCTACGGGAAGTGCTCAGCACCCAGCCGACCCCCGGCCAGCTCGCGCCACTCGCGGCGGCTGCACTGCTCCTGGGCTACGCCGCAGCGCTCGTCGCGACGAGCGCGGTCCTCGACCGAAGGCGCGAGCTGTGAGCCGTGGTACGTCAGGGCAACGATGAGCTGCATCAGCTGACCAAGCGAGACCTTCCGAACTGCGATCATGAGGTCCAGGGGGTCCACGCCGCGATGCGTGGACCGCATGCAGCGCATCCCCTTCTTGGCTCAGTCGCCGGCCAACTCATCGGTCGCTCTTCGTCCGGCGTCGGTCGTGCGGCGGAGGAAGTCGGCGAGTAGTTCGAGTTCGGTGTCGGCATATTCGTCGCAGATCTAGTCATCGAGGTGTTCATCCCCGAGTAAAGGAGAACAGCTCCGCGCGCGCCTACAAGCCGCTCAACTGGATGTCCCCGCTGTTCACGCCGCGCAAGCGCACCGCCGAGGACAGCCGGATGGAGTGGATGGTCACCAGCTAGACCGACGACACCCTGCAGCGAGGCACGCTCATCGGCAGGGGCGATCGTCCGCGTCAAGTGCCGGAGGCCATGTAGGCGGCGAGAATGTAGTTGGGGTGGCGGTCGAGGTGCTTCCGTGCGCGGTCGTAGCGCATGGTCGTGCGGGGTCGGCGTGGCGGGCGGTGATCTGCAGTTCGCGAAGGTCCACGCCGGCGTCGATCGTCGCAGCGGTTGCCGGTTCATGGTGTCAGGATGCAGGCGATGAATGCGGTCGGGGACGCCCAGCGGAGGGTCTTGCGGGGTCGGTTGTTGAGGCGCCCTTCGACGGAGCGGAGGTCTGCGGCGGCGTGGATCGACAGGTCGGTTCCTTTGGGGAGGTACTGCCGCAGCAGTCCGTTGGTGTTCTCGTTGCTTCCGCTGCCAGGGACTGGCCGGGTCGGCGAGGAAGATGCCGCCCGACAGCAGCGACGCAGTTTCATGCGCGCGAGGG
>DATHII010000362.1:0-5858 GCA_035316885.1 Jiangellaceae bacterium
CACGGAGAGTTATGGTGACGGGCACCGGGACTCAGTCGAAGAGAAGGTCGGAGGATCGGCATGCGTCGCAAGCCCACGCTCATCGCACTCGCCCTCGCGTCGGTCGCCGCGGCGCTCCTTGCGACCGCGCCAGCCCTGGCCATCACCGGGGGCAGCCCGGATACCGTCCATACGAACGTCGGGCTGGTCCGCTTCACGACCACCGAAGGTCGGTTCCGCTGTTCCGGCACCCTGATCTCTCCGACCGTCGTGCTCACCGCTGGTCACTGCACCGAGGGCCCGGCGACCAACGTCTACGTCTCGTTCGATGACGCCCTCCAACCCGACCCACTGCAGCCGGGGATCAGCCCGGCCGAGAAGGCCGCCCGCGAGGCCCGCTACATCACCGGCACCGCCCATCCCGACCCGGGCTGGGACGGCAAGCTCAGCCTCTCCAAGCAGCATGATCAGGGCGTCGTCGTACTCAGCGCGCCGGCGACGACGAAGTGGCCACGCATCACCCCAGCCCCGCTGCCCCCGGTTGGCTACCTGGACCGCAACCAGGGCCAGCTCAAGAACGAGACCTTCACGCTCGTCGGCTACGGGGTGGACATCGGCGACAAGAAGTCCGTGGTCGTCGTCCAAGAGCGTCGCTCGACCACCTCCTACCTGAAGAACGTCCAGAGTGAGGTCGTCGTCTTCCAGATCAACGACAACGACTCCAAGGCGGGTGGCGGGTCGTGCTTCGGCGACTCCGGGGGAGCCGTGTTCCACGACGGGTACGTGCTCGGCGATGCCTCCTACGTGAACTCGCTGACCTGCAACGCGACCGGCAGCTACCAGCGGGTCGACACGCCCTACTCCCGGGCCTTCCTCGACACCTGGCTGTAACGAGGTCCCGATACTCGTCGTTGTTCGAAGGGAAGCGGTCCCGGAACCGTGCGTGCGCATCCCGCGGGAGCGTGCAGACCTCAGGTGGCTCCCGTCAGCCAACGGCGGGAGCCACCTGCATGCCCGGAGCCGTGCCGGCCGTCAGCTCGTCGACCATGAGGGAACCCTGTGCGTGCGAACCGGTCCATCCTGCTGTCCGGCGCGTTGGCGATCTCGATGCTCGCGGGGTCGCTGGTTGCCGTCATCGTCCCGCCCACCGCTTCGGCCGCCGCCGCCCGCCCGCACCCGGTCCGTCCCGAGGTGCATCGGCTGCCGCTCGCCGGGGTTGACCAGGCGGCCCTGGCCGAGCTGCACCGCCAGGAGATCGGCGCGAACCCGGCGGTGTTGACCTCCCGGCGCCCGACCGAGGCCTTCCGGCTGCTCGGGGTGTCGTGGACGCCTGCTGCTCCGGTCCCGCGCATGACCGTCGAGGCCCGCACGCGCGCCGCCGGGAGCTGGTCGCAGTGGCGGGAGCTGGAGCTGGAGGATGTCGTCGCGGGGCCACAGGGGGCGCTGGCCCCGAGCGACGACGGCGCCGGCACCCGCGCCGGCACCGAGCCCGTCTACACCGGGCCGTCGAGCGGCGTCCAGGTGCGGGTCGACCTCATCAGCGGTGAGCTGCCCGCGGATCTGCGCGTCGAGCTTGTCGACCCTGGCACCTCCGACGCCGACTCGACCGTCGTCGCCCAGCCGATGTCGGCGGCCGCATCCGCCGTGACCCAGCCGGCGATCATGACGCGCGCCCAATGGGGCGCCGACGAGTCGCTCCGCAACGGCTTCGCAGGCTACGGCGAGACGATCAAGGCTGGGTTCGTGCACCACACCACCGGCGCATCCGACTACACCAGCGCCGAGGTGCCAGCCATGATCCGGGCGATCTACGCCTACCACACCCTGACGCTCGGCTGGTCGGACATCGGCTATAACTTCCTCGTCGACCGCTTCGGGCGCCTGCACGAGGGCCGCTGGGGCGGCCTGGACAGGCCGGTGATCGGCGCGCACACCGGCGGCTTCAACACCAACACGGTGGGGGTGGCCGCCCTCGGCGACCACGAGACGAGCCCGGTGCCGGGCGCGGTCATGACCGGCTTCGGGCAGCTGCTCGGCTGGAAGCTCGGCCTGTACAGTCGTGACCCTTACGGCCGCGTCACCCTGACCTCGGGCGGTGGCGACAACTCCCGCTACCCGGCGGGCCAGGCGGTCGAGTTCAACGTCATCTCCGGCCACCGCGACGCCAGCTTCACCCTCTGCCCCGGCCAGCACCTGTATCCGCGGCTGCCCGAGATCCGGTCGGAGGCCGCCGCCTCCATGGGCCGGCCCGGCCCCTTGCGGGCCGTGCAGCCCTCACGCCTGCTCGACACCCGCACCGGGCTCGGCGTCCCAGCCGGCGCAATCCCGGCTGGCTCGTCCCGCAGCCTCCAGGTCGCCGGTCGGGGCGGCGTCCCCGCCAGCGGGGTCGGGACCGTCGTCCTCAACGTCACCGCGGTCAAGCCCAGCAGCGGCGGCTACCTCACCGTCTACCCTACGGGCAGGGCGCGCCCGACCACCTCCAACCTCAACTACCCCGCGGGACGGCCGGCGGTCGCCAACCTGGTCCATGTCGCGGTCGGCGGCGGCGGAGCGGTGACGGTCTACGCCGGCAACGCCGACGTCCACGTCGTCGCCGACGTGTATGGCTGGACCAGCGACGGCGGCGCCGGCGTGTCACCTGGCGAGGGACTGCTCCAGCCGGTCGCGCCCTACCGTGTCCTCGACACCCGGTCGACGGTCGCCCTCGGCCCTGGCGAGTCACGGGCCGTCCAGGTCGGCGGGACCGGTGGAGCGGCCGGCGTGCCGGCGAGCGGGGTGTCGGCGGTGATCGTCAACCTCACCGTGACCCGGCCGACGGTATCCAGCTACCTGACCGTCTACCCGGGTGGGCAGTCCCTACCTTCGACCTCGAGCCTCAACTTCCTGGCCGGCGAGACTCGCGCCAACCGCGCCATCGTGCCGGTAGGCCCCGACGGCACGATCACCATCTACAACCGTGCCGGCACCTCCCACGTCGTCGTCGACGTCAATGGCTGGTACACCGGCCCCGGGTCGCTCGCCGGCGGTGCCAGGTTCGTCGGGCTCACCCCCTCCCGCCTGGAGGACACCCGGCAGTCGGCTGCTGGGCCCCTGGTCAACGAGGCCCGCACCTACCAGGTGGCCGGCGCCGGCGGGATCCCGGCGGCCGGCGGCCCCGACGCGGCGGCCGCGGTCGTCCTCAACGTCACCGCCGTCCACGCCAGCGCCACCACCGGCGGCTACTTCACCCTGTATCCGGCCGACATCCCGACCCGGCCCCTGGCCAGCGACCTCAACTTCAAGGGCAACCAGGTCGTGCCCAACCTGGTGGTGGTCAAGCTGTCCCCCGACGGCAGGTTCACCCTCGCCAGCGCCGCCCCCGACGCCACCCACGCCGTCATCGACCTGCTCGGCTACTACACCCAGGGAAGCTGACCGGACGACCTGCGACCTGGCGGCCCGAGAAACGCCGCTGATCTGGGGCGACGAGCATACCTCGCTTGGGTTACTTCATGACCCGGTAGGTCAGGTGCGTGACGCCTGGGGCGTCGACGACTCGGACGAGGTCGAGCTGGACGCTCCCTGGCTCAAGACCTTCCAGCGGGCGGGCGCCGCGACCGAGCACCACCGGCACCAGACTGATGACGAGCTCGTCGAGCAGGCCGGCCCGGAGGCCCTGCTGGACGATCGTGGCTCCCATGAGGGCCACGTCCTTGCCCCCAGCGGCGGTCCGCGCTTGCTCGACGGCGCGTTCGATGCCGTCGGTGACGAACGTGTAGGGCGGATCACCCGCCGGCACCGCCTCGGGGACGCGATGGGTCAGGACAAACAGCGGGACGCCGGGCAACGGTCCGCTCCCGCCCCACGCGTCGGAGATGTCGTAGGTGCGGCGCCCCGAAATGACCGCGCCGACCCGGCCGACCCCTTCGTCGAAGAACGCCGCGCTGACGGCTGACATCTTGAACCCGGGGTAGTAGCGGCTCGGCGTGTCACCGTCGCTGAACCACTTGAAGAGCCGGTCGCCGCCGACCCCCAACGGCTGCCCGGGGCCGTCGTCAGCGCCCGCGATGAAGCCATCCAGAGATGTCGAGTGCGCCGTCACAACCTTCGTCATGGTGTCTCCTTCCCCAGGAGCGCGGCCCCGGCGGCCGCGTCATGTAGGTAGAACGAACCGGCCGTCACGAACTCATCGCTTGCCGGAGCCTCTCGAGGCCGTCCAGCATCAGGTCCAGAGCGAACTCGAACTCGAACTGATCATCGCAACCTTGACCGACGACGGACCCTTCGTCGTGGGTGATCGCCATGACGAGCTCGGTGATGTGGGGATGCGTATCGGCCAGCTCCCGGAGCATCGCCGCCTCCATCTCCGGATCGGCGTCAGCCGTGTCGTCGAACAGCTCCTGGGAGAACCCGAGCAGGCGGCTGCCCATGGCGTGCATCGCGTGATGGGTCAGGTCGATCGAGAAGCCCCCGGCCCGGAAGATTCCGATCATCGAATCCATGTACTCGAGCACCGCGGGGGTCGGATTGGTCCGCGACTCGATGACCCGGGAGGCCCACGGGTGGCGGAGGAGCGCGCCGCGGGCCGAGAGCACCCGCTGACGGATGGCCGTCTTCCAGTCGGCCGCGCTGGCAGGCGGATCGATCTCGCCGACGACGACATCGACCATGCCGTCCAGCAGCTCGTCCTTGTTGGACACGTGCTTGTACAGCGCCATCGGCACGACGCCGAGCTCCTGGGCGAGCTTGCGAATGCTGAGCGCGTCGACATCGCCTTCATCGGCCAGGGCGACCGCGGCGCCCAGAACCCGCTGCTTGCTCAAGGGCACGCGGGGCTGTGCGTTGACGTCGATCTGCGTGGCCATCTGACACCCACCCTCTCTCGTACGGGGCAAGCCCGGAGCTCGCCGACCCTTCCTCTTGACAGGTGTACGGCGTACACCTAGGCTACACCCGCGAGAGGTGTACGGCGTACACCCGCTGCCTGCACCATCAGTTCCTGGCATCGCAACCGCGCAGGTGGAAAGGAGAGCAAGATCATGACGTCGGAGAAAAGGCTTGCGAGGATCGCGGGGCTTCTGTACCTGATCGTCGCCGTCTGTGGCGGCTTCAGCGAGCTGTACGTTCGCTCTGGCGTCAAGGTGCCGGGGGATGCCGCTACGACCGCCGACAACATCTCGGCGTCGGCGACGCTGTTCCGCATCGGCGCGCTGACTGATCTCATCAATGTCGCCTGCTTCCTCGTGCTCGCGCTGGTCCTCTACGGGTTGCTCAAGCCGGTCAGCGCGAACGCCGCCTTGGCGATGCTGGTGTTCAACGCGGTCAGCGTGGCCATCATGACCGCGAACCTGGCCAACCATCTTGGTGCCCTGCACGCGGCAACCAGCGAGGACTACGCGGGCGCCTTCGGCGCAGAGTCTTCCGATGCGCTGGCGATGCTGTTCTTCGACCTGCATTCGTACGGGTACCTGGTTGCCGGGATCTTCTTCGGGCTGTGGCTGCTTCCCCTTGGCTACATGCTCTTCAGGTCGCGCTACGCGCCCAGGGCGCTTGGGGCTCTGGTCATGGTCGGATCGTTCGGGTACGTGGCCGATGCCGTCACGAACGTCCTGTTCCCAACTGTCGGAGAGACCCTCGCGCCGGTGATGGTTCTGCCGTCCGTGCTGGCGGAGGTGTCGCTGATCCTCTGGCTGCTGGTGAAGGGCCTGGATGTGCAACCACGAGTCCACCACGTTCCCGCCTCGGTCGAGCACGTTCCAGCCTCGGGCTGACCGAGCTGACACCGAGACGGGACACCACGTCGACGAGTCGAGGAGAACACGTTGAAGGCGATCACCTATCACCGGTACGGCTCACCCGATGTTCTCGACTTCGAAGAGGTCGATGAACCCGTCGCGAAG
>DATHII010000363.1:0-7669 GCA_035316885.1 Jiangellaceae bacterium
GGGTTCTGGGGCGATCGCCAAGGACTCAATGCGTCGGCGACCCTCGATCACTGCCTGAGATGGGTGGACCGGGTGGGGTGGCTGGCGAACTTCCAGATGGCCGCCGACGGTGGGCTGCCCGGGGCCCGGCGCGGACGCGAGTTCTCGGATTCGGAGATCTACAAGCTCACCGAGGCGATCGCCTGGGAGTCGGCCCGCGGTGACCGGTCCGGCCCTACCGTGGACGATCTCGTCGCCCTCATCGGCCGCGCACAGGATCCCGACGGTTACCTCAACACGGCATTCGGGCGGGCCGGCCAGCCCGCCCGGTACAGCGACCTGGAGTGGGGGCACGAACTCTACTGTCACGGTCATCTGATCCAAGCCGCAGTGGCACAGGCCCGGGTCGGCGACGGGCCGCTTCTCGAGATCGCGACCAGGGCCGCGGACCACGTATGCGAAACCTTCGGCCCTGGTGGAAACGACGGCATCTGCGGGCATCCCGGCATAGAGATGGCCCTCGTCGAGCTCGCCCGGCTCACCGGCCAGGAGCGCTACCTCGACCAGGCGGCCCGGTTCGTCAGCCGCCGAGGGCACGGGCGGCTGGCGGACATCGACTTCGGGCGCGCCTATTACCAGGACGACATCCCCGTCCGGGAGGCGTCGATCCTGCGGGGTCATGCGGTGCGCGCTCTCTACCTCGCCGCCGGCGCCGTGGACGTCGCGGTGGAGACCGGTGACGACGCGCTGCTCGAGGCCGTCGTCAGCCAGTGGGACGCCACCGTCGCCCGGCGCACGTACCTGACCGGCGGCATGGGGGCGCGGTATTCGGGCGAGTCGTTCGGCGAGGACTTCGCGCTGCCGCCGGACCGCGCCTACTCCGAGACCTGCGCGGCTGTGGCGTCGGTCATGCTCAGTTGGCGACTGCTGCTCGCGACCGGCGATCCGCGGTACGCCGACCTGGCCGAACGGACGCTGTTCAACGTGGTCGCAACGTCTCCCGCCAGCGATGGACGGTCGTTCTTCTACGTGAACACCCTGCACCAGCGCCGTCGCGGCACGCCGTGGGATCCCGACGCGGTCAGCCCCCGACCGTGGAGCAATCTGCGGGCACCGTGGTTCGACGTGTCGTGCTGCCCCATGAACGTCGCACGGCTGCTGGCCAGCCTCGCGGCGTACGTGGCAACCGCCGACGGCAACGCGATACAACTCCACCAGTACACGGACGCGGACATCAGGACGACTCTCGATGCCGGCGATGTCGAGCTCCGCGTGCGCACGGAGTATCCGGACGACGGGGCCGTGACGGTCGAGGTGACCGAGGCGCCGTCGAAACCGGTGACACTCTCGCTCCGGGTGCCGCCGTGGGCCAATTCCCGGGCGCAGCTGACCGAGCCGGGCGGAGGTCCGGCGCGGATCGCTGACGCGAGAGTGATGCAGGTCCGCCGCGCCTTCGGCGTCGGGGACGTCATCCGGCTCGATCTGCCGGTGGAACCGCGCTGGACGAGCGCCGACCCGCGCATCGACGCCGTTCGCGGCATGATCGCGGTCGAGCGCGGCCCGGTCGTGCTCTGTGTCGAATCGGTGGACCTGCCCGCAGAGGTCGACGTCGATGCCGTGCGGGTCGATCCACGGAAGCTGCCGGTCGACGACGGCGGACGCGTCGTCGTGACCGGCTCGCTGGTCGAACCGGTCGGTGCCGGCTGGCCCTACCGGGACGCGGGCACGGCACCGTCCGGTATGCGCCGGGACGCGGAGATTCCGATGCTGCCGTATCACTCGTGGGCGAACCGTGGCCCCGCCACGATGCGCGTCTGGCTGCCCACCACCGAGCTGCCGTAGCGGAGACGGCCGAAGGGAGGATGCAGCGCTGGATTCCGATATCACCTGGGCTTGTGATTGTGAACGCTAACAAGACACCGGAGGCATCACGTGAGACGACATCCCAGATCCGTCCGACGCGGGCTTGCCGCTCTTCTGGCGGCCGGCCTGGTGCTGCCGGCGACGGCCGGCCAGGCGTCGGCGACGAACCACATACCACCCGAGGTCGACCCCGGCACGCCCGCGTACGGCGGCCTCGACGATCCCGTTCCCGACGAGCCGGTCGCCCTCGACCCGTCCGCCAGCATGCTGGAGGACATCTACGACGCGGACGTGGCCGCCGGCGGCGATTCGTACTGGATCGACCGCATCTTGGAGCGGCCCGCCGGCGGCAGCGGAGGGAACAATCTCTACACCCGTGGTCGCGCGTTGTTCATGTACACCCACTCCGCCGGGGCGCTCGGCTTCGGCGGTGGATGGGCCTACCGGGAGCGCCCGACCGGCTCGAGCCAGAACATGTACATGGTCAGCGTCTCCGGCGCCTCCTTCACCGAGTCCACCGGCGACCGGGCGCAGTACCCCAGCCACTGGACCAGCGTGCACAACGCCACCGGCCTGACTGCGGAGCAGACGAAGTTCATCACGCACAACAACGTGGCCGTAACCCTGCTGACGTTGACCAACACCGGTGGCTCGACGACCGGCCGGACCGTCACGGCGACCTCTCCCCCGACCAGCGAGACGACCGCCGACGGAACCGAGCGAACCGGCGAGGTCACGGCCCGCTATCAGGTCACGACGGTGACACCACGCTTCAGCGGCGACGGTTTCGAGGTCGACGGCGACGATTTGGTCCGGAACGTCGAGCTGGCGCCGGGGGCGTCGATCACCCTCAAGTTCCAGTTCGGCGCGACCACAGAGGAACTGCCGGAGTCCAACCAGGAGTACGAGCGCTACCGCGACTACACCGCCGACGAGGCCTTGAGCACCCACCTCGAGGAGTACAACCGCTGGTGGGTCGACAACGTCCCGTACATCGACGTCCCGGACGAGAACGTCATGAAGATGTCCTACTACCGGACGTTCCTCAACCGCTTCAACTACGTCGACGCGAACGTCCCGGGCAACGACTACCAGTTCCCCGTGTCCCTGGAAGGGGTTCTGGGCTACAACAACGCGATCCAATTGACCCAGCCCATGCACATGCAGGACCTGAAGTACTTCAGGGACCCCATCTATACGTACGGGAACCTGCTGTCGTCCGGCGAGATGTCGAGGTGCGCCGCGTTCACCGACAATCCGGGCTCGCACAGCTGGGGCAACACCTACGAGCAGTACATCGCGCGCGAGGGCTGGAACTCGTACAAAGTCCACGGCGGCGACGACGCTCTCGTTCGGAACTACGCCCACTACGCCGAGTGCGACATCAAGGGGCAGATCGACAAGTACGACACGAACGGTGACCTCCTCATCGAGTACCCCCACGGCTTCCTGACCGGCAACGACGCCGACTCGATCTCCTTCCGCTGGGCACACCCGAACGCGGGCAACCCGGCGAACCGTCAGGACCGTGCGGAGTCCGCGTTCTGGTACGCGGGCGCTCGGGCCGCCGCGGAGGCGTACGGACTGCTCGGCGAGGACGACAAGGCAGCCGAGATGACCGAGATCGCCGACACCATGCAGGACGGGATCTTGAGCATGTGGGACGACGCGCCGGTCGTGCCGGAAGGCGACGAGCGCCCGGGCCACGTGTTCAAGCACCGGCTGGTGAGCAATGGCGAGCTCATCCCGTGGAAGGACCAGCAGAACTTCGCGCCGTTCATCGAGCGGGTCGCGCCGACCGACGACCCGAAGTACCGGGAGGCGCTGCGTTACTACGCCGACGCCGACGAGTTCCCGATCATGCCGTTCTACACCGCCAACCAGGCCGACAACGCCGAGGCGGCGGCCATCGGACGGGGCGGTTCGAACAACTTCTCGAACATCAACTCGACGCTTCAGGCACAGGTCTTCTCCGCGGCCCTCCGCGACTACCCGTCGCAGTACGTGACGCCGGGGATGTACCGAGCACTGCTCGAGTGGCTGACCTGGGTGCAGTACGTGGGCGGTAACAACACGCTGCCGAACAACAACGAGTTCTTCTTCAACTGGAACCCGACCACGCAGACCTTCGGCCGGTCCGGGATCCATCACAACATCCTGGGTGCCTACAACTTCATGATCATCGACGACATCGCCGGAGTCCGCCCGCGTCTCGACGACGTGCTGGAGCTGTGGCCGATCGACGTGGGCTGGGACTACTTCACGGTCAACAACCTCAGTTATCACGGCAAGGACCTGACCGTGGTCTGGGACCGCCCGGGCGTCGACCACTACGGCGGCGCGGTACCGGACGGCTTCTCCGCATACCTCGACGGGCAGCGGCTGTTCACGCTGGACAACCTCGCGCACGTGACCTTCGACGGCGAGACCGCCGAGGTGACCGTGCTCGACGACAGCGGCGCGGAGGTCGTATTCGGCGTCACTAGCGAGCCGCCCACCAACCGGAACCAGTGCTCGGGCGACGGGTGGCGGACCTTCTACAACCCGTCGTTCCGGAGCGTGGGCGTCTGCCGGGCGTGGGTTCAGAGCGGCGGCAACGTCGAGGGTGTCACCGGGCCGCTGCTCTCCGCAGACGACATCAGCCTGCGACGGAACGATCGCATGGTCGACATGCTCCAGAAGGCCGGCCGCGACATCACTCGCGAGACCGGTGATGCGGAGAACCTGGCTGAGGGGCGTCCGGTCGTGGCCTCGTTCACAACGACGACGCCGGCAGCACGCGCGACGGCACCTGAGTTCGCGGTAGACGGGTTCACTGTGAGCGGGTTGCCCGCGATGGCGGGCGGCAACAACTTCAGCCGCCCCGGCTACGTGTCGCCGAACACGATCTGGGGCACCGAAGGCTCGCCCAACAGTGAGGACTGGCTGGAGGTCGATCTGGGGTCGCCGCAGGAGATCGACAACATCAAGCTCTACTTCTACAGCGACAAGGACTACGACCCGCAACAGAACTCCGACGGCGACACCTACCGGGAACCGCTGATCTACCGGCTGCAGTACCACGACGGGTCGGACTGGGTGACCATCTGGGGCCACCGCAGTCCGGAGCGTCCGCTGCCGAACTTCAACGAGGTCGCGTTCCCACGCGTGACCACCGACCGGGTGCGTCTGATGGTGACCCCGCAAGGCGACTACGGCGTCGGGTTGAAGGAGATCCAGATCTTCAACACCGGCATCGACGTCGAGCCGCTCACTGCGCCGCAGGTCCTGGCGTCTGCGACGCCGCTCTCCGGGTTCGCGCCGCTCACGGTGCAGTTCACCGCCGTCGCGGAGCACCCCGAGGGGGACGACATGACCCTCGAGTGGGACTTCGGTGACGGGAACAGCTCCGACGAGCTGAGCCCTGAGCACACCTACACGGAACCGGGGTCGTACACCGCGACCTTCACTGCGACCGACAGTGACGGCGAGACCGGTACCGCGTCGGTGGACATCGAGGCGGTCGAGTTCGACGGGAACCTCGCCCAACTCGCCACGGCGACGTGCTCGGTCACATCTCCTTGGGAGAACTGTCAGGGCATCAACACCGGCGTGGATCCAACGACCAGCAACCCGGGGATCGGCGTCGGCTGGGGCACCTGGCCCAACGGCGGCACCCAGTGGATGCAGCTGACTTGGGACGAACCCATCGAAACCGCCAGCTCGGACGTCTACTGGTACCAGGACTCCCCGGACGGCAGCAACAGCGGCGTGAAGCGCCCTGCCACGTGGGTCATCCAGTACTGGGACGACGCCGCCCAGGCCTGGGTCGACGTCGGCAACCCGAGCGGGTACGGCACCGAACTCAACCAGTACAACTCGACGACGTTCGATGCCGTGACCACGACGGCGCTCCGCGCCACGGTCGAGACGAGGAGCGACGCCGTGGGCTTCGGCGCGTTGCAGTGGAAGGTCTGGGAGATCGAGGACTAGCCCACTCCAGCGGCTCGTCGAGAGTTCGGCTGGGGCCACGAGAGTGCCTCGCGGCCCCAGCCGGCCAGGACCGACGGCGAGTACCCCCTGGCCTCTCCCGACGTGCGAACAAAGAAGAATGGAGCACGTGCCATGAAGCCGTTGCCGAGCGGGCCACTCGGCCGGACCGGCATGGCCATCAGCCGGGTCGGCATCGGCGCGTGGGCGTTCGGTGGTGGCGGCTGGCTCGACAGCTGGGGTGCGCAGGACGACGCCGAGTCGATTGCGGCCATCCGGCACGCCGTCGACAGCGGCGTGAACTGGATCGACACCGCACCGATCTACGGGCTGGGACACGCCGAGGAGGTCGTCGGCCGCGCGCTGCAGCAGATCCCGGCCGACGAGCGACCGTACGTGTTCACCAAGGCCGGGGTCATCTGGGATCCCCGGCGCCCGCACGACAAGCCGGCGCTGGTCGGTCGCGCGGCCAGCATCCGGCGTGAGCTCGAGGACTCGCTGCGTCGGTTGCGGCTCGACCACATCGACTTCTACCAGGTGCACGCGCCGCCCACCGACGGTACGCCGCTCGCGGAGTACTGGCAGACCTTCTGCGACCTCCGGCGGGAGGGCAGGGTGCGGGCCATCGGGCTGTCCAACCACGATGCCGCGCAACTCGACGCGGCCGAGGCCATCGGACATGTGGATGCCGTGCAACCGCGTTTCAACCTGATCCACCGTGACGCCGTGGACGTGCTCGCCTGGAGCGCCGCGCACGCCACCGGGGCGATCGTCTACAGCCCGATGGCGTCGGGCCTACTCAGCGGGTCGTTCACTGCGGCCCGCGCAGCCGCGCTGGACGAAGACGACTGGCGGCGCCGGCATCCCGACTTCACCGGCGACGCGTTGGCCCGGAACCTGGCACTGGCTGAGGCACTCGGCCCGATCGCCTCCCGCCATGGCGTCACCGTCGCCGCCGTGGCGGTGGCTTGGACGCTGGCCTTCTCCGGGGTCACCGCCGCGATCGTGGGCGTCCGCCGGGCCGGCCAGCTCGATGCCTGGTTGTCAGCCGCCGGCCTCGAGCTCGACGACTCCGACCTGGCCCGGATCGCCCAGGCGATCGAGCGCACCGGGGCAGGCTCCGGTCCGGCGCTCCCCCCGCACGCGGCGTGACTCCCGGCCGCATCACGACGCATCACGGTCGCCAAAGCGGTTGCCGAAACGATGAGGCAGCCGTGTCCGGAACCCGGTCCTGACCCGCCATCTGCGCGGCTGCCAGTAGATCGACACAACCCGGCTCCCGCGACGACTTGGCCACGCCCAACGTCGCGGCTTCCCTCGCCGTACTCGCTGGCATCGCGGAATCAGATGCTGTCTGCGGCGGCTACGCGTGTGCCGTGCCGCCCACCCATCGCCGCCGCCATCCCGCAACACGCCACCGTCCGTGGGCCGCGCCGTGCAGCCGTACCGGGTCAGCGATATAACGCCCGGACGGCAGCACGGATACCCCACAGGTAGCCCACGCGAGCGTCGCGCCAGGTGCAGCTGACCGTCCCCGGGGGGCCGCGTCATCATACGAGGGGCTCGAGCTGCGTTGCCGTCGACTCGGTGCCAGCGTGACCGAGGCCGTCTATGTCGGCGACGCCGCGGTGGACCTAACGTGCGCGGATGCCGCGAACGCATCCGGCATCCATGCGGCCTGGGGCTCCGTGAACGGCATTGCGCCGATGGCGGAACGCATCGCTCAGCGTCCTCACGACGTCGTCGAACTCGTACGGCAGCTACAGACTAATGATCACCATTGACTCAGGCGGGTTCAACCATGGAGCAGGACGCACTGATCCGATCGCCACGGCCTGCGGACATGCCCGCCGTGGCG
>DATHII010000364.1:0-2537 GCA_035316885.1 Jiangellaceae bacterium
GGCGCCCGCACCACCGAGCAGCTGGTCGACAACCTCGGCGCGGCCGATCTGTCGCTCTCCGAGGAGGAGCTGGCCCGGCTGGAGGAGGTGAGCCGGCCGCCGCTGCTCTACCCCTACTGGCATCAGGCCAAGACGGCCGCCGACCGGCTCGGTCCGGCCGACCTGTCGCTGCTCGGCCCCCACCTGGCCGGCCGGCCGAGGGAGCCGCACTGATCCGAAGGGGTCGGGGATCGCCGCGACCGTGTCGTGCTCCCCACCTCTAGCCGCGACCGACGAACGGCATCTTGGTTGCCATCAGGGTCATCGTCGCGACGTTCGCGTCCAGCGGCAGCCCGGCCATGTAGAGCACCGCGCGGGCGACGTCGGCAACGTCCATCCGCGGCTCGGGCCGGACGCTGCCATCGGCCTGGGGCACACCGGCGGCGATGGCCTCGGTCAGCTCGGTCCCGGCGTTGCCGATGTCGATCTGCCCGCAGGCGATGTCGTAGGCGCGTCCGTCGAGCGAGGTCGACTTCGTCAACCCGGTGATCGCGTGCTTGGTCGCCGTGTACGCGACCGACAGCGGCCGAGGCGCGTGCGCGGAGATCGAGCCGTTGTTGATGATTCGGCCGCCGCGCGGCTGCTGGCGGCGCATCACGCGGAACGCCTCCCGGGTACAGAGGAACGCGCCGGTGAGGTTCACCGCGACCATGGCGTTCCACTCGGTCAGCGGGATCGTGTCGAGGTCGCGTGCCGGTGCCCCGGTGCCGGCGTTGTTGAACAACAGGTCGATGCGGCCGTACCGCTCGACCGCCCGGTCGAAGAGCGCCCGCACGGAGGCCTCGTCGGTGACGTCGGTCGGCGCCGCGTCGAGCACACCGGCCAGCGCGGCGCCCCGCTCGGCGACCGACGCCAGCGCGTCGCGCCGGCGGCCGGCCAGCACCACGACCCAACCGTCGCCGGCCAAGGCGTGCGCGACCGCCGCGCCAATGCCGCTCCCGGCTCCGGTGACGACCGCGATCTTCGGCGGATGGTGGGCCATCGATCCTCCCTGACGGTCTGACTGGACTGCGGCACGGTCCTGCTCCAGGCTCATGCCGGCCGGCGGCACCGGCCTGCGGTCACCAGCGGAACCGCCGGGATGGTAGCGCCCGACTCGGATCATCCGGCGCGTGCCCACGCCGCCCGGCCGGTGTGGGAGCATCAGCGCGACAAGCATCGCTGAGGTGTGAACCATGGAGTATCCGCCGCTGCCCCCGGATCGCTGGGCCGATGCGCCTGGGCGCTACCCCGACCCCGCCGTCCGGGTCCTCGATCCGCGGTTCGATCGCTGCCGCCTCAACAACGCAGCGGTCGAGCGGATCGCAACCGGCTATCGATGGGTCGAGGGGCCTGTCTGGTTCGGTGACCATCGTTGTCTGGTGTGGAGCGACATCCCCAACAACCAGATGCTGCGGTGGGACGAGGCCACGGGCGCGGTCACGCTGTTCCGGAGCCCCTCGAACTACGCCAACGGTCACACCCGCGACCGGCAGGGTCGTCTCGTCTCGTGCGAGCACCTCACCAGGCGGGTGACGAGGACCGAACACGACGGCTCGATCACCGTGCTCCTCGACTGGTTCGACGGCAAACCGCTCAACGCGCCCAACGACGTCGTGGTGGCGTCGGATGGCTCGGTGTGGTTCACCGATCCCGGCTACGGGATCTTGTCGAACTACGAGGGGCGCGAGGCGGCGCTCGAGCTGCCGACCGCGGTCTATCGGCTGGACCCCGACCGGGGCGGCGCCGAGCCAGTCATCGGGGACCTCGAACGTCCCAATGGCCTCTGCTTCGCTCCCGACGAGTCCCGCCTCTACGTCGTCGACTCGGGGTCCACACCGGGCAGCATCCACGTCTACGACGTCGCCGATGGGCAGGTTGGCTCCGGGCGACGCTTCGCGGACATGAGTCCCGGCGGCTCGGACGGCGTCCGCTGCGATGCCGACGGGAACCTGTGGGCCGCCGCCGGTGGCGGTGGCGACGGGTACGACGGCGTCCACGTGTTCGCTCCGGACGGGACCCGGATCGGGCAGATCGTCCTGCCGGAGACGTGCGCGAACCTGTGCTTCGGTGGCGCCGCCCGCAACCGGCTGTTCATGGCCGCCAGCCGCTCCGTCTTCGCCCTGTACGTCAACGCGACCGGCGCGTGAGCCCGGCGGAGGTGCCGCATCGCGCAGAGCGGCGTCTCGCCGGCCCCAGCGATGCCGGGTGCCACCCCGCAATGGCGGACTCGGGGTATCGCTGATCGGGGAGGCAGCCCGGAGTCGGCGGCTTCCGGGCCACCGGTGGGAACGCAAACTGTGCGGATCCCCCATCGTTCCGATTTTCCGGGGCACTCTGGACTCGGGCGGCATCGCTCCGTAACCTCATGCCGCCACGCTGGGCGCAACGGAGAGCCCGGCAGAACCGGGAGGTAGCCCGTGCGAAGAATCCTCATCGGTGTGCTGGTCGCGGTGGTGGTCGGGGTGCTGGCCGCGCCGACCAGCGCCGGCGCATCCAGCGCACAGAGCGCGACAAGG
>DATHII010000365.1:0-10321 GCA_035316885.1 Jiangellaceae bacterium
GCTGAGCACGCCGTCGAACGCCTCGGTCTCCAGATCTGTCGACGGAACGCGTGGATCGACCCACCGCACCGTGACACCTGCGCGCTCGGCCCACCGCACCCACGGGCGCACGTTCGCGTCGTGGTCGAGGCGCGTCACAACCACCTCGTCGCCTGGCCGCCAGGTGTCGGACAGCGCCTGCGCCAGGCGGAGGACGAGGGTCGTCGTGTTCGGCCCGAGGACGACTCCCCGAGGGTCGACCCCACCGACCAGGTCCGTCACTGCTCCGCGTGCGTCGTCCACATGGCCGTCGGAGCGCCTGCTCGCCGCGAACACGCCCCCCTGGTTGCCGATGCCCTGCCGGTAGGCCATGGCGATCGCGTCGACGACGGCGTCGGGAACCTGTGTTCCGGCCGCGCCGTCGAGGTAGGCCCAGCCGTCGGTCAGGGCCGGGTAGTGCTTGCGGACGGTATCGATGTCGAGGCTCGGCATGCTCACGGTCCGACCATACGGGCGGACGCCGGGAACAGATCGGCTGCTGCCGCGGTCGGATGTCTCAAGAGTGGCATGCAAACGCATGAAAGTACCGAGCCGCCCGGCGCGGCCTCCGACTATCGGGAGCAGGCAGTGGCAGATCGGAATCCTCGGAGTAGGCGACGTGACAACCGACCCTCACACACCGGTGTCGCGCCCACGGCACACGAGCGGATCAAGGCGATCATGAGGATCGCTCAGCACGCGGAGGAGGTCGGGCTCGACGTCTTCGCCACCGGTGAGCACCACAACCCTCCGTTCGTGCCGAGCTCTCCGACCACGATGCTCGGCTACCTCGCCGCGCGCACCAGTCGGATCATCCTCTCCATGTCGACCACGCTGATCACAACGAACGATCCGGCGAAGATCGCCGTGGACGAGACGCCGCTGACGGTTGGCAGCCCGCAGCAGGTGATCGAGAAGACACTGACGTTCCGCGAGTCGTTCGGTAGCTACCAGCGCCAACTCTTCCTCATCGACCACGCCGGGCTCCCTCTGAAGACCGTGCTCTAGCAGCTCGACCTCCTCGGCTCCGAGGTCGTGCCGGTGCTCCGCAAGGAGGTCGAGGCGTTGCGGCCTGCTGGTGCCCCGGACGCGCCGACCTTCGCCAGTCGAAAGGCGGCCAGACAATCCCTTGCCGAGGCCACGGTCGGGATAAACCACCAGGTCGTCGGGCGTGGCACGGACGTGGCCCCGTGACGGCGACCGACGTCCAGCCGGCCGGCACGAAGCTCGCCGCCGATGCGTGGGAGTCGCTGTTCCGGGCACAGGTGGCGGTCATGCGACGGTTCTCCCGGGACGAGGTGTGGACGCAGCTGAGCATGCGTGAGTACGACGTCCTGTTCACGCTCTCGCGGTGTGGCCCGCGCCCGATTCGGCTCAACGAGCTGAACGCGCACATCCTGCTCAGCCAGCCCAGCCTCAGCCGGATGGTCGAGCGTCTGGACGGGATGGGTCTGGTACGGCGCGAGCCGTCGCCGGACGACCGTCGGGGAACGGTGATCTCGCTGACCTCCGAGGGCGCGGAGGTCCAGCGCCGGATTGGCCGGCAGCACGTCCAGACGATCCACCGGTACGTGGGAGGGGCCCTCGACGACGAGGAGCTGCGGACGCTGCAACGTCTGTGCGACAAGCTGCGGCACGCGCAGCATGACATCCCGGACTGAGTGAGGATTGACCGGAGAGCGTCGTGAATGTCGTAGCCGTCTCGGGTGGGCTGAGCCAGCCCACCGCGACGCGGTTGTTGATCGATCAGCTGCGCGGCCGAGCAACTCGTCCAGGCGTCGCCACGGTTCGTGGAGACACGTGAAGCCGTCACCGTGTGACGGGGGTTGCCTGCACCACCACGTTGCTGCGCCAATCCACCCCGTCCCAGTCCTCGCACGTGATCAGGAGGATGCGGGCGGCGCCGTCCTGGGAGAATAGGGTTTCAGCGCGTCCGGTGAGATCAGCCCGCGACATGACCTCGACGTCGACGACCTCGAAGCGAAGCGCCGCATCGGCCGAGCGCACGAGGACCGGGTCGCCGACCCGCAGATCCTCGAGCCGCTCCAGCGCGCCCCCGCCCGTCGACACCGTGTGACCTGCTAACAGGGCGGCGCCATGCTGGTCTCCCGGTCGCCTGCCCTCTTGCCACCAGCCGAGCACGTCCGGGTCCGCAGGTGGTGCCAGTACCCGATCCGCCGCGATGTCGACCGGCTCCACGGGCGCGCGGACGCTCAGTGTCGGCAACTCCACCGCTTCGGGCACGACTCCGGTCCTCGCGGCCGCCACGGTCGGTTCCGGAGATGAGCACGCGACGGTCGCGGCCGCACACAGCGCGACCACTAGCAGCGGCCGGATCCGATCCGAGCTGATCAGATCCACATCCGGCGCAGCCCTGCCGCTCTTGTCGCGCGGAGAGCCGGAAACCTCCCGAACCGGGAGCGCGCCCCACTGACCCGGCCACACGTGCAGGACGACCGCGAGAATCAGCACCCAGGCGACCCCTATCGACCAGCCAGCGACGACGTCGGAGGGGAAGTGAGCCCCCAACGCGACCCGCGTGTAGCCGACGACCACCGCACCGGCGATACCGACGCCGACGAGAAGGCGGCGTCGGGTTGGGCCGAGAACCGGCCAGAACACCACGACGAGAACGGCCGCCAGTACCGCCGCACCTGCCGAGTGTCCGCTCGGAAACGAGAGCCCAGCCATCTCGATAGTGCCCTCGTGCGCCGGGCGAGCCCGGTCGACGGCCAACTTCACCAACGTGTTGATTGGCCCGATCAGGGCTCCGGCGATGACGACGAACAGGACCAGCCGCCCGCGTCGCCGGAACGACAGCCACAGGGCGAGCGGGCCGAGCAGCGCGAGGCGTGCCTCGGGCAGCCCGGCAGCGGTGAGGACGCGCAGGACGTCGATCTCGGCGCCGCTGCCGGGGACGACCAGCGCCTCACTGCCATCGGCATCGGCCTCGATCAGCGGCGGCCACACAGCCCGCACCAGCGCACCCAGCAGGATCACGACGACCACGGCGACGGCAGCGGCTGCGAGGGCGCGGGCGGGGCCGCGTGGTCCCGAAATGCGACGCGCACGAAGCGCGGCGTTGTCCACACCCGCGAGCGTACGCAGACGGTGGTCATGTGATCGATGCCTTTGCTTATCGAGGGCAGCGTGGACGCGACAACTGCGACGATCGAACCATGCCAGTCAGGCCGGATCGAGGAGGAGCGACGACACGATGACCGACCTCAACGACCTCCTGTCCCAGATTCCCATGGACCAGCTCGCCCGCCAGCTCGGCGTGGACGAGCAGACGGCCGAGCAGGCCGCCCGACAGGCGCTGCCGGCATTGCTCGGCGGCATGCAGGCAAACGCGCAGGACCCGGCCGGGGCCGTGTCGCTCAGCCGGGCCGTGGGCGAACACGACTCGAGCCTGATCGACGGTGGCGTCGACCTCGAGCAGGTCGACACCGTCGACGGCGACAAGATCGTGAGCAACGTCTTCGGTGACAACCGTGAGCAGGTGGTCAACAAGCTCTCGGGGACCGGCGACGGGGGCGGCGCGGGGGCGATCATCGGCAAGCTGCTCCCGATGCTCGCTCCGCTGGTGATGGCATTCCTGGCCAAGCAGGCCCAGGGAAGCGGGACCGGCCAGGCTTCGGCTGCGGGCGGAACCGATGGGCTGGGCGACCTGCTCGGCGGCCTGCTGGGCGGAGGCGGCGGCGGTCAGGCCGGTGCCGGTGGGGTGGGTGATCTGCTCGGCGGACTGCTCGGCGGCGGCAAGCGCTGACTCTCCTCGTATTGCCGGCGGGACGGGCCGTCAGGTGGCACGCGTAGATCTTGCTGGACGGGTGGGGAGCGTCTGCTGGCGGGTAGTGCCCACCTGTAACGTGCCTGGCGATGAAGGTCCTCGTCGCGCGGGAGATGGGGCCTCACGAACGGCGGGTGGCGGTCGTCCCCGAACTCGTCGGCCGGCTCACCGCGGCGGGGCTCGATGTGCTCGTCGAAGCCGGAGCGGGCGAAGGGGCGTTGCATTCCGACGCTGCGTACGAGGCTGCCGGCGCGACCGTGGTCACCGACGGCGACGGCCCACTGAGTGCGGTCGATGTCGTCCTGTCCGTCCAACCGCTGCCGGCCACCAGGGTCCGTCACCTGCGCCGCGGGGCGATCACGATCTCCTTCCTGCCTACGTCCCAGGAACTGGCGCTGGTGCGCACCCTCCGTGACGTCCGGGCGACTGCGTTCGCGATGGAGTACGTCCCGCGCATCTCGCGGGCGCAGGCGATGGACGCGCTGTCGTCGCAGGCGCTTGTTGCGGGCTACCGGGCCGCGCTGGTCGCTGCCGAACGGCTGCCACGGTTCTTCCCGCTGTTCATGACCGCCGCCGGAACGGTCCCTCCCGCGAAGGTGCTCGTACTCGGTGCCGGGGTTGCCGGCTTGCAGGCGATCGCGACCGCGCGGCGGCTGGGCGCGCAGGTCGAGGCCTACGACGTGCGGGAGGCGGCCGCGGAGGAGGTGCGCAGCCTGGGGGCGCGGTTCGTCGAGCTCGATCTGCCGAGTCTGGAAGGGGCAGGGGGATATGCGCGCGAGATGACCGAGGAACGCGCCCGCCGGCAGCGCGACCTGCTGGCGCCACACGTCGCCGCCGCCGACGCGCTGATCACGACCGCGGCCGTGCCGGGGCGGCCGGCGCCGCTGCTGGTCGAGCGGTCAGCGGTCGAGGCGATGAAGCCGGGTAGCGTCGTGGTCGATCTGGCGGCGGAGTCTGGTGGGAACGTCGACGGGTCGCGGCCGGGTGAGGAGGTGATGGTCGGCGGCGCGCTTGTGTGGGGAGCACGGAACGTCCCGAGCGAGATGCCGGTTCATGCGAGCCGGCTCTACGCGGCGAACGTCGTCGAGCTCCTCCTGTTGATGACCGTCGACGGCAAGGTCCTGCCGGACTTCTCCGACGAGATCGTCGACGGCGCCTGCGTCACGCACGACGGTGCGGTGCGGCACGTCTACACCCGCGACCTGCTCGGGGAGGTCGGCTGATGGACTCATCGGTCGCACTCCTCACGATCTTCGTGCTGGCGGTCTTCGTCGGCTTCGAGGTGGTCTCCAAGGTCTCGTCGACGTTGCACACCCCGCTGATGTCGGGCGCGAACGCGATCCACGGGATCATCCTGGTCGGCGCGATCATCGTCGCCGGACGCGCGGAGTCGGCGGCCGTGCTCGTGGTCGCACTGGTCGCGGTCGTGCTGGCGACGGTGAACCTGGTCGGCGGGTTCGTCGTCACCGACCGGATGCTGGAGATGTTCCGCACGCGCCGTCCCGAGGTCTCCGCCGATGGCGCGACCGGCGAGGGCGCCGAGTGATCCCGGTCTGGGCACAGCTGGCCTACCTGGTCGCTGCCGTTTGCTTCGTCCTCGCGCTCAAGGGGCTGTCCTCGCCGCGCAGTGCTCGCAACGGGAACCTGCTCGGAGTCGCCGGCGCCATCGTCGCGGTCGTCGTCACCTTCCTTGTCGAGGATGTGGACAACCTCGGCTGGATCATCGGCGCGATGGCCGTCGGAACGGTCACCGGTGCTGTGTTCGCACGGCGCGTCGCGATGACGGCGATGCCGCAGCTTGTCGCGCTGTTCAACGGCGTCGGCGGGGGAGCGGCCGCCCTGGTCGCGCTGCTCGAGCTCGCGGAGCCGCTACCGCGGGCGAGCCTGGCGGCGGTCGCGTTCACCGCGCTGATCGGCGCGGTGTCGTTCTCCGGATCGGCGGTGACGTTCGCGAAACTCCAGGAGCTGATGACGACCCGCCCGGTGACCCTCCCCGGCGGCCCATTCGTGTCCGCCGGCGTCCTGGCTGTGGCCGTCGCGCTGGCGATCGGGGTCGTGACGACGGGCAGCGCGACGCTCGCAGTGCTGCTGGCGGTCGCCGGGCTCGCCTTCGGCGTGCTGCTGGTGCTGCCGGTGGGTGGCGCCGACGTGCCGATCGTCATCTCGCTGCTCAACGCATTCACCGGGCTGGCAGTCGCGGCGGGCGGCTACATTCTGGACAACACTCTGCTCCTCGTGGCGGGCACCCTGGTCGGCGCCAGCGGCACGATCCTGACCCGGCTCATGGCGCAGGCCATGGGCCGGTCGGTGACCTCGATCCTGTTCGGCGCATTCCGTGGTGGCTCGACGGCGGGTGCGGACGGCGGCGGTGGCGACCGGCCGGTGCGCTCGGGCGCGCCGGAGGACGTGGCGATCCTGCTCGGGTTCGCCCGCAAGGTGGTCATCGTCCCGGGATACGGCCTCGCGGTGGCGCAGGCACAGCACACGGTGCACGAGCTGGCCACTCTGCTGGAGGCCCGCGGCGTCGACGTCTCATACGCGATCCACCCGGTCGCCGGCCGGATGCCCGGCCATATGAACGTGCTGCTCGCCGAGGCCAACGTGCCCTACGAGCAGCTCCGCGAGATGGAGACGGCGAACCCCGAGCTGCGGGCGGCCGACGTCGCACTCGTCGTGGGCGCCAACGACGTCGTTAACCCTGCCGCACGGACCTCGCCCGGCGCGCCCATCTACGGCATGCCCATCCTCGACGTCGACCAGGCCAAGGCCGTGGTCTTCCTCAAGCGCTCGATGCGACCGGGCTTCGCCGGGATCGAGAACGAACTGCTCTACGACCCTCGCACCACTCTGCTGTTCGGCGATGCCAAGGACTCGCTCGCCAAGGTCGTCGTGGCGCTCAAGTCCGTCTGACCGCGGCATACTCCGGGGATGAGCGGCCGGTGGATCGAGATCGCGGACGGAGTCCTGGTTCGGCGGTACACCGAGCTGGACCAGACGCTGGGGCTCGTCGTCGGCGACGAGCGATGCCTGGTTGTCGACACCGGCCGGGACGAGGTCCACGGTGCTGAGATGGCAGCGGCGGTCCGTGAGGTGACGCCGTTGAAGGGGACGGCGCTGATCACGCACTCGCACTGGGACCACTTCTTCGGCACGGCTTCGTTCATGCCCTGTGCCGTATGGGCGCACGAGCGGTGTCGCTCGGTCCTCGCCGACAGGGCAGAGGAGATGCGTGCACGGGGGCTTCGCTACTACGCGGCGGCAGGCCTGCCGGACCTCGCCGCGCAGCTGACGACCGCCGCGGTGGTCCTGCCCACCGACGTGTTGACCAGCAACGTCACGCTCGATCTCGGGAACCGCAGCGTGGTCCTCATCCATCCGGGCCGAGGCCATACGAGCAACGACGTCGTAGCGCACGTGCCCGATGCCCGGGTCGTGTTCGCGGGCGATCTCGTGGAGCAGGGTGCGCCGCCGGTCATCGGTGACGATGCGTACCCGCTCGAGTGGCCCGCCACGCTCGCCGCCGTGCTCGGGCTCGGGCCCGATCTCGTCGTCCCCGGTCATGGCGAGCCGGTCGACGGCACGTTCGTCCAGGGTCAGCGGGAGGAGCTCGCCGTCGTCGCCGAGTTGGCACAGGCCGTCGCTGCCGGTGAAGTCTCGGTCGAGGATGCCGTGCGTCGCTCGCCGTATCCGGAGGCCGCGACGCTGCCGGCCCTGACCAGGGCTCAACCGGCGACGCCGTAGAGGCGGTCGCCCGCGTCGCCGAGGCCGGGGACGATATAGCCCTTGTCGTTGAGCCGTTCGTCGACCGCGGCAGTGACGACCGTGACAGGCACGCCCAGGCTGTCGGTCTCGCGTTCGACGTGTGCGATGCCTTCGGGCGCGGCGAGCAGACACACCGCGGTGATGTGGTCGGCGCCCCGCTCGACGACGTAGTGGATCGCCGCGGTGAGCGTGCCGCCGGTGGCCAGCATCGGGTCGAGGAGGTAGCACTGGCGGCCGGTGAGGTCGTCGGGGAGGCGCGTCGCATAGGTGGTGGCCTGCAAGGTCTCCTCGTCGCGGATCATGCCGAGGAAACCCACCTCGGCGGTGGGGAGCAGGCGGGTCATCCCGTCGAGCATGCCCAGCCCGGCGCGCAGGATCGGCACCACGAGCGGCTTCGGTGCCGACAGCTTCATGCCGGTGGCCGGACCGACCGGCGTTGTGATGTCGAGCGGTGCCACCCGGGCGTCACGGGTGGCCTCGTAGGCGAGCAGGGTGACCAGTTCGTCGGCGAGGCGTCGGAAGGTCGGCGAGTCGGTGCGTTCGTCGCGCAGCACGGTCAGTTTGTGTGCGACCAGAGGGTGATCGACGGCCAGCAGGCGCATGGCGCGAAACCTATCGCGTCGGAAGATCATCTGGGCCTCGACCGCCACCGTGCTCCGGTGCTAGCGTCGCACCCCTCGTCGTGTGCGCCTACGAGGAGGCCCGATGCTCGAGGGTGCCGTCCCTGCACCGGAACCCGCGGACCTTGACCTGGAGAACGACGCCATCGGATGGCCCACCGGTCAGTGCCGCCCCGGCCACCCGGCTGACGACCCCGAGCGACTGCGCCAGCGTGCGGTGTTCCTGCGAGAACTGGCCGAGGCGCGTGCCCTGCTGGCGCGGGCGACGCCATGGCGCACGCGGTCGGCGCGCCTTCGTGCCCGGCTGAGGCAGATCACCTTCCGGGTCTGAGCATCTCCCGGCGCACATTGCGCTGGCGTCGGTGCCAGCTTTTCGGGACGATTCTGATGGCGCAACGGCGCGTCGCGGGAGGACGCCATGACGGACGGCTCGGCCGAGAGCGGGGTCGACTTCGCGCTGGCCGCCTACCGCGAGGACGGCGCCTGGCAGGTCGAACAACTGCCCCCGCAGGTGGCCGGCGATCTCGAGGCGCTGCTCACCGTCGTGCGCCAGCGCCCGGGCGACGGCGGCGCCCTCGGTCTGGTCTCCGTCGACGAGGACTTCTTCGTCGCCGTGCGGGTCGCCGGCGGCGACACTCGGCTGCTGCTCTCCGACGTGACGGCAGCGGTCGACTCGCCCCTCGCGCGAGCCCTGCTCCACCGCCTGGCGCTGCCGCTTCCCGACGACGACGACCGCGTGCAGCCCGCAGGCGACGTCGCGATCTTCGCCGACCTCGGACTCGAGCCCATGGCATTGGCCGCGATCTGCGACGACCCCGATCTGTACCCCGACGAGATGCTGGCCCAGGTCGCCGACCGGCTGGGCTTCGGTGAGGAGTACGAGCGGGCGGTCGACGCGGCTCTGGGCTAGCCGCGACACTACGGTCCATGGCGGGCAACGACTGGTACGACGAGGCGATGCGCGCCGCGCTCGCCCAGGCCCGGACGGCCACCGCGACCGGTGACGTGCCGGTCGGCGCCGTCGTTCTCGACGCCGAGGGCACTGTGGTCGGCGACGGCCGCAACGCACGCGAGGCCCTGGCCGACCCCACGGCGCATGCCGAGATCCTCGCCCTGCAAGCCGCTGCCGGGGTTCTCGGGTCGTGGCGGCTCGACGGATGCACCCTCGTGGTCACCCTCGAGCCGTGCGCGATGTGCGCCGGAGCCGCGGTGCTGGCGCGGGTGGCCCGGGTGGTCTACGGGGCGGCCGACCCCAAGGCGGGGGCCGTGGGCTCATTGTGGGACCTGGTGCGCGACCGGCGTCTCAACCACCGGCCGGAGGTCGTCGGGGGCGTGCTCGCTGACGAGTGCGGCATCGTCCTGCGGGAGTTCTTCGCCACCCACCGCCAGCCTTGATCATTTTCATGCCGACACCGGTGCTCCGGTAACCTCGGCGACGGTGGCGTGTCCGAGCGGCCTAAGGAGCACGCCTCGAAAGCGTGTGAGGGGGCAACTCCTCCGTGGGTTCAAATCCCACCGCCACCGCTCACCTTCGGCGGCCTCGAGGTCGACGTGGTCGACGGGCGCGCTGCAGCCGGGGCAGGGGTGGCCGAGCTCGAAGCGCATGCCTGCGAGGAGTCCGTTATGGATCAGCCCGAGTCATCCACTCCCACGACAGCCGAACTCCAGGCCACCCGCATGGGCTACGGGCCAGCAGGTGGTTGCGCGGAATGGAATTGGCGACCGTCACCTTGAACTGGGCCGTGCGGGCCCATCTGCGCAGGTCAGGCGCTGTCCACCTGATCGATGGGTCGGGGTGGTAGCGTGACTGGAGAGTCCGACCGAGACGGAGGACATGGGAGGTGAGGCTGTCATGGATAGCCAACCTCCCAGTTCCACTGACTGCTGACCTTCGGTTGTACCGGTGGCTAAGGCACCCGCGTCTGCCGAGAAGTGTCGCGTCCTGATCACCATTTTCAGCCGTGTCTCAGCCGTATCTCGTGTTCGGAGGCCCGATGTCCACCTGGCGTGCGCGCACGTTGCGTCCACTCAAGCGCGGATTCGTCCACTCCGATACTGGGGTTGTGGAGCAGCAGGAGGCGCCGGAGCGCTCGATGGACCCGCGAGCGGCCGGTGATGAGGCGCGCGCCGG
>DATHII010000366.1:0-3502 GCA_035316885.1 Jiangellaceae bacterium
TCCTCGAGCACATCGAGGTCGAGCTCACCGCCGACAACCACCGCGCGTTGTACGTGCCAGAGCGGTTCGCGCACGGTTACCAGACGCTCGAAGCCGCGACCGAAACGAGCTACCAGGTCGGCGAGTTCTACACGCCGAGCATGGAGGGAGGCCTGCGCTACGACGACCCGCGGCTCGGGCTGACGTGGCCGCTGACGGTCGGTGAGTTGTCGGAGAAGGACGCCGCCTGGCCATTGCTCGACGAGATCGAGGCGGAGCTAAAGGAACGGATGAGTGTCTGAACGCGGAGGCTGGAGGAACCGATGATCATCGTTGACAATGCGTTGAAGGAGCGTGAACGCACAGGCCGGCCAATACGCGTCGGGATGGTCGGGGCAGGTTTCATGGGCCAAGGCCTGACCAACCAGATCACGAATAGCGTTTCCGGAATGCGGATGGCCGCAGTCTACAACCGACGGCGAGAGCGGGCCGAACATGTGTTCCGCTACTCGGGCCTGGAGAACGTCGTCGTCGCCGACACCCAATTGGCGCTTGACGCCGCGATCCGAGCGGGCCGGCCCGCCGTGGCAGAAGACCCGTTCATGATCTGTCGGTCCGACCAGATCGACGTGGTCGTCGACGTGACCGGGTCGGTCGAATTCGGTGCCAACGTGATCCTGGAGGCCTTCCGCTACGGCAAGCACGTCGTGCTTATGAACGCCGAAGTCGACGGCACGATCGGGCCGATCCTCCAGGTGTACGCAAAGCAGCACGGCGTGATCCTCTCGGCGTGCGACGGCGACGAGCCCGGTCTGCAGATGAACCTCTACCGGTGGGTAAAGGGTCTCGGGCTCATCCCCCGCGTCGTCGGCAACGTCAAGGGCTTACAGGATCCGTACCGCAACCCCACGACGCAGAAGGCATGGGCCGAGCGCTGGGTCCAGAACCCCGCGATGGTGACGTCCTTCGCCGACGGCTCGAAGATCAGCTTCGAGCAGTCCATAGTCGCCAACGCAACCGGTTTCAAGGTTCGCCAGCGCGGCATGACGCGAGGCCAAGTCTACGACGGCTCGATCATGGACATCCATCAGTTGTATGACCTTGACGAGCTCCGCGAGCTCGGCGGCGTCGTCGACTACACGGTCGGGCCAGCCGGGGTGAAGATCTTCTGCCTCGCCGAGCACTCCGACCCGAAGCAACGTCACTACTTGAACCTCTACAAGATGGGCGAAGGCCCGCTATACCCCTTCTGGGTTCCCTACCACCTCGTTCACTTCGAGGCCCCCAACGCGATCGCTCGCGTCGTGCTGTTCGGCGACAACCTGGCCCCTCCGCTCGCCGGCCCGGTCGTCGAGGTCTGCGCCGTCGCAAAGCGCGACCTCGAGGCAGGCGAGGTGCTCGACGAGTACGGGAACTACATGACTTACGGCGAGGCCGCCAATGTCGAGGAGATGAGCACCATGCGCTACCTCCCCGAGGGCCTGGTCGAGGGCTGCAGGCTAAAGCGTGCGATCCGCAAGGACGAAGTGCTTACCTACGACGACGTCGACCTGCCATCAAGTCGCATCGCTGACAGCCTCCGGGCCGAGCAGTATCGCCATTTCCGCAATGAAACGTGGCTAGACGAACACCTGCGCACGAAGGGCGAGTCGCTCGTCCCGTGATCGGAGCGCCCTGAGCTGAGGGTCAGCGCGCCGCGCCCGCCCGCGGCACGACGCGCTCTGTAACCCGACTTGGCTCACGATCATGGGGGTCGGACGATGGCAGCGTCTTGACCTGCGGGTTTGTCGATGCGGGGGCCGGGATCTGGACACTAATCGGGTCGTAGGGTGGCCCGGTGTCCCCGTTCGTGCGCACGGTGAAGACGGCGTCGGGCGCGACGGCGGTGCAGATCGTGTACTCGAACCGGCGTGGATCACGGGACATCGAGCACATCGGCTCGGCGCACGACGCGGCGCGGCTGGAGGTGCTCAAGGCCGCCGCCCGGCAGCGGCTGGCGGCCGGGCAGGGTGAGCTGGACCTGGGTGTCGATAGCGTCGCCGCCAGCGGTGGGCGCCGCGGGGACGGCGGGCCGTTGCCGATCACCTCGACGCGGATGGCGCACCTGTGGGACGCGCTCGGGCAGGCGTTCGACACCCTCGGGTTCGATGCCGCCAGCGTCGGGGACGAGGTGTTCCGGCAGCTGGTGCTGGCCCGGATCATCGAGCCCACGTCCAAGCTGGACAGTGCCCGGGTGCTGGACGAGGTCGGTGTCGCCCCGTGCTCGTATCCGACGCTGAAGCGCCGCCTGCCGAGCTACGCCCGGGCGTCCTGGCGGCAGAAGGTGGCGGCCGCGTGCGCCGCCCACACCGGCCTGGGACCGGCCAGCCTGGTCCTCTTCGACGTCAGCACCTTGTACTTCGAGACCGACGCCGGCGACGGGTTCCGCGAGCCGGGGTTCTCCAAGGAGCGGCGCCTGGAGCCGCAGATCACCATCGGCCTGCTCACCGATGCCTCGGGGTTTCCGTTGATGGTCAACGCGTTCGAGGGGAACAAGGCCGAGACCACCACCATGGTCCCGACCCTGCAGGCGTTCATGGCAGCGCACCGGCTCGGCGAGGTGACGGTGGTCGCCGACGCCGGCATGGTGTCGGCGGCGAACCAGGCCGCGATCGAGGCCGCCGGGCTCTCGTTCATCCTCGGCGCCCGCATCCCCGACGTCCCCTACGTCATCGCCCGCTGGCGGGAGGCGCACCCGGGCCAGGAGATCAGTGACGGGCAGGTGTTCGTCCAGCCCTGGCCGGCCGGAGCCACCGACCAGCGACGGGACCAGGTCATCTACTACCAGTACAAGGCTGACCGGGCCCGGCGGACGCTGCGTGGGATCGACGAGCAGGTCGCCAAGGCGGAGAGAGCCGTGGCCGGCAAGGCGGCGGTGAAGCGGAACCGGTTCGTCCGGCTCTCCGGTGGCACCCGGTCGGTGAACCGTGACCTGGAAGCCAAAGCGCGGTCCCTGGGCGGCCTCAAGGGCTACGTCACCAACCTGCAGGCGTGCCCGGACGGCACCCCGGTCACAGCGGAGTTCGTGATCGGCGCCTACCACCGGCTGTTCCAGATCGAGAAGAGCTTCCGGATGTCCAAACACGACCTGCAGGCCCGCCCGATCTACCACCACAAACGCGAGTCGATCGAGGCGCACCTGACCATCGTGCTGGCCGCCCTGGCCGTCTCCCGCTGGATCGAGGACGCCACCGGCTGGAGCATCAAGAAATTCGTCCGGACCGTCCGCCGCTACCGCACCATCGAGATCCAGGCAGGTGCGCACACCGTCACCGCCGAACAACCCCTACCCGACGACGTCCACACCGCACTCGAGGCCATCGACCACCGAGCCGCTGGACACTAACTTGAGCCAAGTCGGGAACTACGAGGACCCGATCCTCGCTGCGGAAGCAGTCCTGTTCGCGGACCTACTCCTCCGACTGCTCGACGGACGCGCCAGAAACGCCATGCCGTCGGCCTCACGAGTGTCAGGCATCGAAGC
>DATHII010000367.1:0-4566 GCA_035316885.1 Jiangellaceae bacterium
GATGGTTTCGGCGCGGACGGTCGGGGTCAGCGACGGCATGCCGGTGCTCGACGGCGGCCGGGTACTCGACGTCGAGAACGTCGTGTGGTGCACGGCTTCCGGCAGGACTTCTCCTGGATCGACCTACCCGTGACCGGCGAGGACGGCTGGCCACTGGAGGACCGTGGTGTGGTTCCCTCGGCCGAGGGGCTGTACTTCGTCGGTCTGGCGTTCCAGTACGCCTTCGCGTCGATGCTCGTCGGCGGTGTCGGCAGGGACGCCGAGTATGTAGCCAGGCACATCGCGAAGAGAATCGCGGCGCGGCAGCCCGGCCTGGGGGCGACAGCACTCGGGCGCGCCGCCGATGTCAGAGCTTGATGACAACAAGCCCCGGAGCGGCCTCGTAATCGGCGTCCTGGGTGACAACGGGTACCTCGTGGGCGATCGCCCTCTCTGCGATCCAGCTCTCGTTGATCCGCATTCGGCGCCGGCCGGCTCTTAACAGGGCCACGAGCATCGCCCATGCGTCGGCCAAGGATTCGTCGACGACCTGTGGGTCGAATTGGCGGGCGAGCTGGTAGGTGACGAGCCTGACTCTCACCACCCGAGATCGTCCGTCGACCCGGGGAGCGCTACGTGGAGCTCGGCTCGAAAGCCGGTCGGATCAGGCCCCAGCCGTTCCAGTTGCGGCATCATCTCGGCGGCGGGAATCCACTGTCGACGCTGCCGCAACGGCAGGCCTTGGCGATCGGTTGGTCGTTGCGGTGAACCTCGAACTCCTTGCTACAGGCGGGAGGCCAGGATGTCGGTGACGAAGATGGCCCGCGCACCGATGTCCCAGAGCTCGTCCATGACCTTGTGGGCGTCGCTGCGCGGCACCATCGCACGGACTGCGACCCAGCCCTCGCGATGCAGGGGCGAGACCGTGGGCGACTCGATCCCCGGCGTCACCGCGCACGCCTGGTCGACCCGCTCGGCTCGGATGTCGTAGTCCATCAGGACGTACCGGCGGGCCACCAGGACGCCCTGCAGGCGCCGCAGCAGCTGCTGCACCCCCGCGGCGTGTGCCACACCCGTGCGGGTGATCAGCACGGCCTCGGAGTCCATGATCGGCTCTCCGACGAGCTCCAAGCCCGCCTGGCGCAGAGTGGTACCCGTCGAGACGACGTCCGCCACGATGTCGGCGACGCCGAGCTGGACGGCGGTCTCGACCGCGCCGTCGAGCCGGATCACCTCGGCGTCGACACCCTCGTCGGCCAGGTACTTCGCCAATAGGCCGGGATACGACGTCGCGACCCGCAGGCCGGCGAATCCCTCGACGGCGTCGGCCGTGCCGGGACGCGCCGCGAAGCGGAAAGTCGACGTGCCGAAGCCGAGCGGCAGCAACTCCTCGGCAGCCGCGCCCGAGTCGAGCAGCAGGTCGCGACCGGTAATGCCGACCTCCAGCGTTCCCGAACCGACGTAAACGGCGATGTCGCGCGGTCGGAGGAAGAAGAACTCGGCGTTGTTGTCGGAGTCGACCAGAACCAGCTCGCGGCCGCCCTCGCCGCGTTGGCGGTACCCGGCCTCACGGAGCATCGCGGCCGCCGGCTCGGCCAACAGGCCCTTGTTGGGGACGGCGATCCGCAGAACGCCGTTCGGGGCCGGCGTCGTGGCGCCGGACTGTGAATCGGACATGGGTTCGATCCTCAAAGCTTCTCGTAGACGTCGTCGAGCTCGATCCCGCGGGCGAGCATCAGCACCTGGATGTGGTAGAGCAGCTGGGCGATCTCCTCGGCCGCCCGGTCGGCGCCCTCGTGCTCGGCCGCCATCCACGCTTCGGCGGCCTCCTCGACGACCTTCTTGCCGACGTGGTGCACGCCATGGCCGACCGCCTCGACCGTGCCGGATCCGGCCGCGTCGGTCGCCACCTTCGCGGACAGCTCGGCCCACAGGCCGTCGAAGCTCTTCACACCGGCAGCCTACGGTTCGAGACCTCAGGCGTAGGAGGAGCGGAGGGCGAGCACGGTCGCGAGCGCAGCCTGCGCGGCGTCGAAGCCCTTGTCCTCGCTCGACCCCGGTAGGCCCGCACGGTCGCGCGCCTGCTCCTCGTCGTCGCAGGTCAGCAGCCCGAAGCCGACCGGTACGCCGGTCTCGACGCTCACCCGGACCAGCCCGTCGGTGGCCGCGTGGCAGACGTACTCGAAGTGCGGGGTGCCGCCCCGAATCACCACGCCGAGCGCCACCACCGCGTCGTAGCCGGCCCTGGCCAACCGGGCGCACGCGACCGGCAGCTCGAACGAACCGGGCACCCGCAACACCAGGGGGTCGTCGACGCCGGCCTCGGTCAGCGCGCGCAGCGCCCCGTCGAGCAGGCCCGTCGCGACGTCTTCGTGCCACCGGGCTGCAACGACGGCGACCCGCAGTTGGTCGGCGCCGTCCAGGGTCAAGGTGGGCGTACCCGATCCACTCACGTCGGACTCCCTTCGAGCTCGTCGCCCAGGAGGGGAAGCGCGTGGCCCATGCGGTCGCGCTTGGTCCGCAGGTAGCGGATGTTCTCCGGATGCGGGTGCACCGGGACGGGCACACGGTCGACTATCCGCAGGCCGTACCCCTCCAGGCCGGCCAGCTTGGTCGGGTTGTTGGTCATCAGCCGGAGCGACCGCACACCGAGATCGGCCAGGATCTGCGCGCCCGTGCCGTAGTCGCGGGCGTCGGCGGGCAGGCCGAGGTCGAGGTTGGCATCGATGGTGTCGCGGCCGGCGTCCTGCAACTCGTACGCGCGCAGCTTGTGGGCAAGCCCGATCCCGCGGCCCTCGTGCCCGCGCAGGTAGACCACGACGCCCCGGCCCTCGGCCGCCACAGCTGCCATGGCTGCGCGAAGTTGGGGCCCGCAGTCGCACCGCAGAGAGCCGAACGTGTCGCCGGTGAGGCACTCCGAGTGCACCCGGGTCAGAACCGGCTCGCCGTCGGCGATGTCGCCCAGCACGAGTGCCACGTGCTCTGCCCCCGTGACGGTGTCGCAGTAGGCGTGCGCCCGGAAGGTGCCGTGGGCGGTCGGCAGCCGGGTCTGGGCCAGCCGGCTGACCTGGCTCTCCCGCCGGCGGCGGAACCGGATGAGGTCGGCGATCGAGATCATCGTGAGCCCGTGCTCGTCGGCGAACCGGCGCAGCGCCGGTGCCCGCATCATCGACCCGTCGTCGTTGACGATCTCGCACAGGACGCCCGTAGGGGTCAGACCGGCCAGCCGGGCCAGGTCGACCGACGCCTCGGTGTGACCCGGCCGGGCCAGCACCCCGCCGTCGCGGTAGCGGAGCGGCAGGACATGACCGGGCTGGACGAGCTCGTAGGCCTCGGTGGCCGAGTCGGCAAGCACCCGTACGGTGTGCGAGCGATCGGCGGCCGAGATGCCCGTCGTGACGCCGTCTCGCGCGTCGACCGACACCGTGTACGCCGTCCGCATCCGCTCGCGGTTGTGGGGCGTCATCAGCGGAATGTGCAGGCGGTCCAACGTCGCGCCCTCGACGGCGACGCAGACGAACCCGCTCGTCCAGCGGATCATGAACCCCATCAGTTCCTGGGTGGCCTTGCCGGCTGCGAAGACCAGGTCGCCCTCGTTCTCGCGCTCCTCGTCGTCGACCACGACCACCGCCCGGCCGGCTGCGACGTCGGCGACCGCCCTCTCGACCGGGTCGAGGCGGACTCCACTCACGCTGTCACCTCGATCCGGTCCGATGGCACGGCCTCGGCCCGCCGGGCTCGCCGCCAGGCGAGGAACCCGACGACGCAGAACACCCGTAGGCCAGCCGCGCATCGAGGAGCCACAGCATCTGGTCCATCAGGCAACCCGACCGTCCAGCAGACGCTCGACGTACTTCGCGATCACATCGACCTCCAGGTTGACCCGGTCACCGACCACGCGGCGGCCGAGAGTCGTGGACGACAGCGTCGTCGGGATCAGACTCACCTCGAACCAGCCGTCGCCGACGTCGGACACCGTGAGCGACACGCCGTCCACGGCGACCGAGCCCTTCACGACGACGTAGCGCGCCAGGTTGTCCGGCAGCCCGATCCGGACGACCTCCCAGCGATCACCGGGCGTCCGGCTGAGCACCGTGCCGACGCCGTCGATGTGGCCTTGGACGATGTGCCCGCCGAGCCGGTCCGAGGCGCGGACGGCCCGCTCGAGATTGACCGGGCCACCGGCGCTGAGGTCGGCCAGGGCGGACCGGTCCAGCGTCTCGCGCATCACGTCGACGGTGAAGGAGCCGTGAGCGGTGTCGACGACGGTCAGGCACACGCCGTTGACCGCGATCGAGGCGCCGTGGACCGCGTCGGCGGTGACGGTGGGCCCGCTCACGGTAAGCCGCGCGGATTCGGCGCGCCGATCGAGAGTGACGACCTCGCCCATCTCCTCGACGATTCCGGTGAACATGGCAGTCATCCCTTCTCCGGGCGGGCGGTGATCCTGAGGTCCGGGCCCACCCGGGTGACGTCGTCGATGTCGAGCCGGACGGCATCGTTCACCGTTGTGACACCGGCATCGGCCAGCGCCGCGCGACCGGCCCCCAACAGCGCGGGAGCGAGGTAGGTCACGATCCGGTCGAC
>DATHII010000368.1:0-3288 GCA_035316885.1 Jiangellaceae bacterium
GGCGACCCCTTCGCCCACGGTGAGCACGACGTCGGCTCGGCCACCCAGCTCGCGTTCGGTCCGGCGCGATCGCGCCGTCAGCACCGGTGTGGGACGACCCACGCGCGGGCGCCCGCTCCAGTACTCGTGGGTGTCGTAGACGAGCTTCGCACCCCACCGTCGGGCGAGACGTGCCGCCAGCTCGAGTGTGTTGAAGTCGTGGGCGTGGACGACATCCGCGGCCGGCCCGGCGGCAACGCGGGCCTCCGCGGCCTCTTCCCAGGCGTGCTCGACCCGGGCGCGGTGCTCGGGGAGCAACAGCCAGCGGGCGGTTCGGACCGGAAGCGCGTCGCGGGCGGGCCGTCCGCCGCCGCCGGGGCGTAGGCCGCGGGCGCGGCCGACCGACTCCACCGTGACGCCGGGCGGTGGCACGAAGTCGTCCGGGACGTCGCGTCCGACGACGTGCATGTCGTGGCCGATGTCGGCGAGGGTGGTTGCCTCGCGGATCACCCGGGTGTCCCCCGCCACGGGTGACTGCACGAGCATCAGCACTCTCACGGCTCGGACCGCTTCGCCGACGGCGCCGGCGCGCCGGCCCGGGCCCCGGACGCCGGACGGGACCCGACGAGGAAACCGGCGCCCCATGTCGTGTGCATGGTCGCGAGCACAGCAGGCAGCCAGGCGCGCGCGCGCAGGGGCAGCCCGCGGCCCTCGACCAGGCTCGCGACCACGATCCCGGCCGCGTACCCCGCGGGTGCGAGCCAACCGATTGCCAGCCAGCCCGGCCCTCCAGCCGCGGCGACCAGCCCGGCCGCGCTGCCGACCGCGATGGCGGCGGCGGTGGCCGGTGCGGCGACATAGCGCGGGCTAGCTGTGTCCGGATGCTGCCGGATCAGCTCTCGCCGCCATTGCCCGGTGCGGAAGAACTGGCGCGCCAGCGCCCACAGGTCGTGCCGGGGCCGGTATGTGACGACGAGGTCGGGTGTGAACCATACGGTTTCGCCGGCCTGGCGGATCCGGTAGTTGAGCTCCCAGTCCTGGGCGCGCACGAAATGCTCGTCGTACCCGCCAAGGCGCTCGAGCACCTCGCGGCGGAAGACGCCCAGGTAGACCGTATCTGCAGACCCAGGTTTCCCACCCAGGTGGAAGCGGGCGCCGCCGACGCCCAGCGGCGACGTCATCGCCCGGGCGACCGCACGTTCGAAGTCGGTCTGCCCCTCTGCCTGCATGATCCCGCCGACATTGGCGGCGCCGGACTCCTGCAGAACCTCGACGGCGCGGCGGATGTATCCCGGTGAGAGCAGCCCATGGCCGTCGACCCGGACGACGATGCCATGGCGGGCGGCGGCGATCGCGGCGTTGAGGCCGTTGGGCGTGCGCCCGGCCGGGTTGTCGACGATGCGCACGCGCCGGTCCCTGGCAGTGAGGCCGACGGCGATCTCGGCGGTCCGGTCGCGGGACGGGCCTACGGCCAGTACAACCTCGACCCCGCCGGGATAGTCCTGGTCCAGGACACGGTTCACGGCCTCCGCCAGATGCCGTTCCTCGTCGCGGACCGGCATGATCACGGAGATCGGAGGCCAGTCCCGGGGCGCGGGGGCTTCCATAACGGCGAGCACCCTACCTTGGCGTCACCGTCCCCTCGGTAAGGGTCGAGACCCTCGACGAAGCGGTCACGCGTAGGAGCAGGCCGAGGCGAGGTCGCTCGTGGGTGTCGGCTCCCCGTCAGCTGCGGCCTCGTCGGCAGATGGTTGCTCCGACGGCTCGGTGGCGCCGGCGGTCGCCTCGGGGATCGGGTCGGGTTCCGTGCTGGCCGTCTGCGACGTCTCGACAGCGTCGTCGACGTGCTGGGCGATGGCGGCGAAGTCGGGATCGGCCGGATCGACGAGTGGCGGGACGAGCTGGAGCGAGGCCACCGGCAGGCCTTTGGCCGTCCACGCCATCTCGACGAGCTCCGGAAGCTGACCCTGCGGGATGTCGGTGGTCACGATCGACGTGGACGCAGCGGCCAGGGCGGTGAAGTTCCGCAGCACCGTACTCGGGTCCACCTCGTGCACGATCGCGCCGAGCACACACCGCTGGCGCGCCATGCGTGCGTAGTCGGAGGACCCGGACCGCGAGCGGGCGTACCAGAGCGTCTCGTAGCCATCGAGCTCGTGCAGCCCCGCCTCGAGAACCCGACCGCCGTCGCCGATCGGGATGTCCTCCGTGACCCGGATGGTCACGCCGCCGAGAGCGTCGACCAGGTCGCGGAAGCCGTCCAGGTCGATGGCGACGAAGTAGTGGACCGGCAGCCCGAGCGTGCCCTCAACGGCCTGCTCGACCGCCGTCACGCCGGGTCCGGCCGGCCCGGGGAACAGGTCGGGATTCGCTTCGCCGTATGTCCAGGTGGCGTTGAGCATCCACTCCTCCCGATCGCCCGCACCGGAGAAGCCGTCGGGGAACCGGTCGGCTGCTGCCGACCCCTCCGGGAAGCGGGCCTTCTCCAGGTTGCGCGGCAGGCTCACCAGGAGCGGCCGGCCAGAGCGGATGTCGATCGAGACAAGGTGGATGCTGTCCGGGCGCACGCCGATGCGGCCATTCCCGGCATCGGCACCGAGCAGCAGGACGTTGAGCCGACCGTCGCTCGCCGCCGCCGCCTCGCCGGACGGAAACATTGCGACGACCGCGTCACGGGCCGCCGACGCGTAGCGGACGGCCACGAGCAGCGGAGTCGCGACGAGAGCGCAGAGTGCCAGCGTCGTTCCGACCATGACCAGGCGGTGCCTCCGTCTCAACCCAGGTGGGTAACCCAACCGCCAGGCGTCGACGACAAGGGCGATCCACCCGATCCCGATGACGAAGATCAACAGCTTGAGCAGGGTGAGCAGCCAGGGCCGGACCATCAGGCCGGCCAGCACATCGACGGGGACGAGCCACAGGACCAGCCCGCCCACCACGATCAGCCCTGCCCACACCCGGAGCACGACCTTGCCGAGTTGTCGGTTGCCGGCCGTGAACTGGGCGCTTCCCGGCGCCACGACGGAGAGCCCGACCAGCGTCAGCGAGCGCCGGAACCGAAGGGCCTGGGCGCGCATCTCGCGCACCGAAGGCTCTGGGCTCGGCCGCGACCGGGGCGCGCTGTGCCGCGCCGGCGCGGTCGAAACCATCGGCTCCCCCGGTTCTGGTCCACCCTTCGGATACAGCGTCGCCAGTATCGCGGGGATCAGACCGAGGGCAGGGGCGGCACGCCGGGCGCCACAGGACTCACACCAGCCACTTTCGTGCAGGTGCAGCCTAAGGCCGACGTCACTCGTTGTCGGTGCCGCG
>DATHII010000369.1:0-2898 GCA_035316885.1 Jiangellaceae bacterium
CCGGCGAGGTCGACGGCACTGCGCCCACCTGCGTCCCCGCTCCGACCACCGCCCCGCCGGCGCCGGCGGACATCCGGCTCAACGTCTACAACGCGACCGACCGCAACGGCCTGGCGTCGAGCACGGCTGGCGGGATGCGCGAGCGTGGCTTCGCGATCCTGGACGTCGCCAACGACCCACTCGGCAAGGAGGTCACCGGTACCGCCGAGGTGCGAGCAGGCGTCGACAACCAGGGGGCGGCAAGCGTCGTGATGGCTCAGGTGGCGGGTGCCGTCTACGTGCCCGACGACCGCACCGACGACACCATCGACCTCGTCGTCGGCGTGGCGTTCGAGACACTCGCACCCGCCGGCGCCGCCCCGGTCCCGCTGCCGGGCACGACCGGAACCGCCGCGGCGTTGCCGCCCTGCTGAACGTGCGGCGGGTCTACTCGCCGCGCTGAAAAGGCCTGCGGCGCAGCGGGGTGTCCTCGCGGTAGGGCTTCCCGCGTTCGCCGAACCAGCCCGCCAGCCGGCCACTGCGGCTGACCGCCCGGATCCGTTCCTCGGTCGCCTCCCGCAACCGGCGCGGCGCGACGATGAGCACCTCGTCACCGTGGCGAAGCTTCGTCCGGGCATCGGGGACGAAGCTGCGTTCGCCGCGCACGACGAGCGCTACCGCGACGTTCTTTGGCAGTCGTAGTTCGCCGACCTCCACACCGTGCAGCCGGGAGCGTGCAGGTACCCGTACCTGGATGAGATCCGCGTGAAGGTGACCCAGAGGTGCCGACTCCACGTCCGAGTCCTGAGCCTGCGCGTCTCCACCCACGCCGAGAGCCCCGGCGAGCCACGGCAGCGTCGGTCCCTGCAGCATCGTGAAGACCACGGTGACGATGAAGACGACGGCGAACAGCCACGCCGCCCCGTCGACGCCTTCGGCGAGGGGGATCGTCGCCAGCACAACCGGGATTGCGCCGCGGAGTCCGGCCCAGGACATGAACACGTGCTCCGCTCTGGGCAGGCGGAACGGCAATGTCGAGGCGAGCACCGAAAGGGGGCGCGCGAAGAACGTGAGGCCGACTCCCGCCACGAGGGCGGGAACGAGGGCGTCGGGCATCCGCGAGGGCGAGGCGAGCAGCCCGAGCATGACGAATACGCCGATCTGGGAAATCCACGCCAGGCCCTCGGCGAACGAGCGGGTGGCCGCCGGGTGCGGTAAGGCCGAGTTGCCGAGCACCAGGCCCGCGACATAGACGGCGGCGAACCCACTGGCGTGCGCGGCCGCGCCGCTTGCATACGCGAGGACCGCCAAGGTCATCACCACGAGCGGGTAGAGGCCCGAGGCAGGCAGGGCCGCCCGGCGCAGGACCGCAGCGCCAAGCCAGCCGACGACGTACCCGATGGCGGTTCCGGCGATCAGTTCGTACGCGATGACAAGCGCGACCCCACCGAGTCCGAGCCCGACGACCTCCCCCATGCTGACCAGGGTCACGAGGACGACGGTCGGCGCGTCGTTGAGGCCGGACTCGGCTTCGAGCGCCCCGGACAGGCGTGGCCGCAACGGCACCCGCCTCAGCATCGAGAAGACGGCGGCCGCGTCCGTGGGCGCGAACACCGCTCCGAGCAGGACGGCGAGCGTCCAGTCGAGGCCGAGGACGTACCGCCCGATCAGCGCCATCACAACGGTGCTGACGGCCACCCCGATGGTCGCGAGAGAGACGCCGATCGCGGCGACGGGACGGAACACCGACCACCTGGTGGTCAGCCCGCCTTCGGCCAGGATGACGACCAGGGCGGCGTAGCCCAGCGACCGCGCAAGTTCCGCATCCTCGAACTCGATGCCGATCACCGACTCGCCCAGCACGACGCCGATGAGCAGGTAGAGCACAAGGCTCGGCAGCCCCAGCTTGACGCTCAACCGCACGGCGATCACGGCGGCGACGAGGACCAGGGCACCCACGAGCAGGAAGACATTGAGCGAGTCGATGTTCAACGGCTCGCCCCTTCCTGTCGAGGCAGGCGACGAGCCTAGTCGAGCCTCGCAGTGCCGCCCGATGTACGGATTCGGCGGCATCCGCGCTGGTCGCCTTCGCCCGCTACAGCCGCTCACATGGCTGCGCGCCGAGGATGTGCACCGGGTACTGCTCGCCGCCGACGTCAAGCGGCGCTGATGGCACGAACGTCGGCCCGCACCCTGCGATGGGTGCGGGCCGTTGCTGAGTCCACCCTGGGCAGACACAAGGCAGCGAGCCGGCTCTCAACCGGGCTGTGAGCCGCGCTCATCCGCGGGCGCCGTACTCTGTGAGCGCTGCACCGACCTGGTCGGCCAGCGAAACGGCGACCAGCCGCTCGGTCTGCGATGGCCTGGAGTTGGGTTCCGCGGTCATCAGGAAACGCCCACGGAAGCCGCCGCCACGCTCCAACCCGAGCAGCGTCGTCAACTCCGCAGCCACCTTCTCCATCAGTGCGGACGGGGATGACTCGGTCGTGGCCACGGCCTCGGCCGCGGCGTAGATGCCCGCCAGGTAGCCGGCCTGCCGACTGGCCAACGCCGCCTGCCGCCGTCCCCAGGCGCACAACTCGGTGACGGCCACGCCCACGAGCAGCAGCAGCACCGTGGTTTCGACGTCGGCGCGGTCGTTGATCGTGAATCGGTTATAGGGCTCGGTCAGGAAGAAGTCGAACCACACGCCGGCGGACAGCGCGCACAGCACCCCGGCCAGGCGAGAGGTCGACCGGCTACGAGCCCACAACCAGGTCATACGGCCGCACACAGCGCACGCGGTCGCGGCCGCCACCCGGTACAAGAAGGAGGTGCGGGAACGGTTCAGGCCTGGCTGCCCTGGGCGGTGACTACTGGGGGGTGCGACGGCGTCGTGCGGCGCGCCGGGTGGTCGCGGTCGGACCAGTGTCCGGTGTT
>DATHII010000370.1:0-3835 GCA_035316885.1 Jiangellaceae bacterium
GTCGAGCGAGTGAACGCCTTCACCACTAGCGACGGCCTCTGCATCGCCTATCGACGCAGCGGAACTGGGCCGGCGCTCGTCCTCCTGCACGGATTCATCGCCGATGGTCGCGTCTGGCGGACACAGTTCGACGATTTCAGCCGTGACTTCGACGTCATAGCGTGGGACGCTCCGGGATGCGGAGAGTCCTGTGACCCGCCCGAAGACTTCTCGATGGAGGACTACGCCCGCTGCCTCCTCGCCCTGCTCAACGACGCCGGCGTTGAGGCTGCTCACCTCCTCGGCCTGTCCTGGGGCGGCACGCTCGCGCTCGAGTTCCATCGCCTGTTCCCCCAGCACGTGCACTCGATGATCATCGCCGACTCCTACGCGGGTTGGACGGGTTCGCTCGGCGCGGAGGACGCACAAGCACGGCTCGACAGGTCCATGCGAGAGTCACAGCTGCCCGCCGCCGACTGGGTCCCGCAGTGGGTGCCCGGTGCATTCTCTGCCGGAGCACCGCAGGAAGTCTTGGACGAAATGGCGTCAATCATGTGGGGCTTCCATCCGGTGGGCTTCCGCGCGATGTCTCGCGCCGTGCATCCCGACTTCTCCGAAGCACTGAGCGGCATATTGGTTCCGGCACTCCTGATCTGGGGCGCCGATGATGCCCGCTCGCCCCTCATCTGCGGTGAGAAGATGCGCGATCGCATCAACGGATCCCGCCTCGTCGTCATCCCGGACGCCGGTCATGCCTCAAACATGGAGCAACCCGCCCGCTTCAACGCCGAAGTTCGCACCTTCTTGCTCCAGCGATAGCCCATCCAACATCGAACATCCAACATCGCGCCCTTAGCGACGCCCGCCTGCCAATCGGGGTCGGCCGCGGCGCCGCCGGCGTCGCCATTGCGGCCGGTGCCGTGTGGGACAGGCGATGCGGGCCGGGACGGCCATGAGGGTGCGGCGGATGGTGCCGGTAGTCGCCCTGGCCAGTTGCGGCCGGGTGAAGGTCGCCGTCGCCCGGGTCAGGTTGAACGCGATCCCGGCCAGCACGAGCCGTGCGGCGTCGGCTGTGAACCGACGACTGGTTCACCGGGTACGGGCGACGACCAACTCCTCGAGCCGTCCGACGGCTGCCTTCTCGGCCTCGTAGATCTCCCAGAGGATGCCGCTCATGGCGGCCAGGATCGCGGTGAGCTCCTCGGGAGCGAACGGCGGCTCGGCGGCGTAGCGGTCGCGCAACGCCCAGAGGTTCTGCGCCGCGGCGGCGCTGTCGGCCCGGCCGGCATCACCCTCCGCGAGAGCGCCCGTCACGGCCGCGCTGAGCTCGCGGGCCTGGGCACACGCCGGGACACTGGTCGGCACGGCAGCCTCAGCCAGGCTGTGCCAGAGCTCGCCGATCTCGACCCAGCGCGCCGCCTCGTCGCCGAGCCTGGGCTCGTCGAGCAGCGCGGCGGCCTCGGTCAGCCCGGCCGCGAACTCGCGGCGCAGGTTGCCACCGGTCATGCCGGCGGGCTCGACACCTTCCCACACGCTCAACAGCGCTCCGAACAGGCCGGCTCCGTCGGCGAACACCCGCGGCCACGCCTTGGCGGGTCCGGACGCCACCAACATCCGCGCCCACTTCCGCCAGGCCGGGACGGCGAAGGAGTCCGACCGGCCGCCGAGGTTTCCGACCATGTCCTCCAGGCCGGATAGGACCGCAGTACGCAACCGTTCCTCCGGGATTGCGGTGTCGCGGGTGCGAACCGCGAGCATGGCGTTCCGGTAACTGCCGACCCGGGCCCGGGCCTGGTCGACGTCCTCGCCCGCGACTGTCAGCGGGGCCAGAGTCCGGTCATCCAGGTGGATCCGACCGTCCCGTTCGGCGTAGGCGATCACCGGGTGGCCACCAAGGCCATCGAAGGCGGGCAGCTGCCAGTAGCCGATCAGGTAGCGGTCGGGCCAGACGACGACCGGCTGTCCGGCCGCGAGCTCCCGCCGCAGCTCTGCCGCTGCTCCCACGGCACCCGATGTCCGCGACCAGTCGGCCTGGACTCCGAGCCGGCCGATGGCCGGCGACAGCCGGCGGTCGAGATACTGCGCGAGGTGCGTAAATCCCAGGGTCACGACCCGGCGGTCGTCGTGCTGGAACTCCCAGAGGATGTAGCCGGCGCCGAGCCCCCCCGCGACGAGGAGGATCAACTCCTCCGACAGCGGCCCCTCGGGACCGATCACACGTGAGTTGGCCAAGATGTTCGCCAGGGCGGCGGAATCTGGATCGGCACCGCCTCGTAGCGTCCACCCGGTGTCGACCACCGACCGGAGATCATCATGGTCTCCGCCGGTCCCGACCAGCTGGGCCCGGGCGGCGGCGTATCGCTCGCCGGTGGCGGCCATCCGTGTCCGGATACGGGCTTTGAGCTGCTTCTGCGATGTCACATCGAAACCTTCCGGCCGCGATCCGACGCCCGACCCCACGCCTCGGAACGTCGCGCGACCGTGCTCCAGGTGTGCACATCGGCTGGCTGTCCTGGAGGCTCGCTAAGTCCCCTTTGCTCCCGCCTCGCCGAGTCGCGTGGAGACCCGGTCTGGGAGTTCGGCGTCAGACCCGCCGTGCTCACAGACTAGCGGTCCCAGTCGGGATCAGACAGAGGTGGAAGCGGGTACGGGAGCGGGGAAGAAATCGGAGAGCCAAGCCCAATTCTCCAAGCACGAAAGGGCATCCTCGCTTTACGGCACGCCCAACCCGCCCACTTCATCGGTGGATCCTGGCCTAGGGGAAGTTGGCGGCCGCGTGAGTCGTGGTCGCTGACGGGCCGCCCGCGACGATATGCGTCAAATAAGGGGTCGACTCGAAGAAGGAGATCAGTTCCTTGGCGATGAGTTCGGGCTCGAGTAGTGGGGCAAAGTGACCGACACCCGGCAGTTCTCGGACGTGCGCGTCAACGACGTGCTGGGCCAGGTGGCGTTCCACGTCGGCGAAGAAGGTGCCGAGCAGGGTCTGCTCGCCCCGCAGCAGCAGGACCGGCGCGGCAACCTGCCGGAGCGCTTCCGGGTCAGTCGACCGAGGCCCTTGGTAGGACATGTCTTGCTGGAGGAATCGGAGCAGCGCGGGGATGCCGGCTGTCCATTGCTCGCAGAAGGGTGTCTCCTCCAGGGCGGCGATCTCGTTGTCGGTGCAAAGCCCAGGGAGGAAAGCGCGAACCGCATCGAGGATCCGCCCGTCGGCAGCCGCCGCGCCCACCTGTTGCATCGCAGCGCCGAGACGGGCGATGTCACCTTCTCCCCCAACCCCGATCACGACGGGCTCGTAGATGGTCACGGCGGCCACGGAGTCACTGTGGGCGGCCGCACCCAGCACCCACGCGCCGCTGCCCGACCAGCCCACCAGGCAGACGGGTTCGCCGATGCTGCCGACGAACGCGGTGACGTCCTCCTGCAAGCGCGGGGGTGAGTGGTCCGGGTTGTCGCCGGACAGGCCGCGGCCGCGTGTGCTCGGCGTGTAGCAGGTGAACCGGTCGGCGAGGTGGGGCACCAGCGTCACGTAGGCAACCTCGCCGTCGCCCAATGCTCCGTGGACCAGAACTAAGGACGGTCCGTGCCCCTGCACCCGTCCGACGATCTCGGTGCCGTCGGTCGAAATCGCAACCTGAACCCGTCCAGCCATCATCACTCCTCGAGTCGGGCGCCGGTGTTCGGCGCATCTACCGAGAAGCTATGTAGCCCGGCTGCGATCGGGCATCGGCTCGATTGACCAACTTGTCTCTGCGCAACTACGCGGTTATGCGTAGCCACTGAGGCGTCAGCGAGCCACTGTCATCTGATGGTCGATGGCGTAGCGGGCAGCCTGGGTGCGCGAGGTGACACCGATCTT
>DATHII010000371.1:0-2995 GCA_035316885.1 Jiangellaceae bacterium
CTCCGACCCGGGTGCCGGCGTCGACATCGAGCCGGACACGTCGATGACGACGAGCAGGTTGGACCGGCGGTCCTCCGCGTACCACGCGGCGAAGACGTGGTCGGCGTTGTGCGCCTCGAGCACGTCGAACGGCGCCGCCGCGAGCTCGGGGAGCCGATCGGATGCTTCGGGGGGTGGGCCGCCATCCGGACGGCGGAGACCCGCCTCGGCGAGCGCATCATCGGACTCCTCCCCGGTGAGCGCGGACAACACGCGCTCCAACGGCTCGGCCAGCGCAGGATCCTCGACGGCCTCCGCCGTGGGCAGCCAGGTGTAGCGCAGCACAACCGAGTAGTCCGAGCCGGCAAGCAGCGTGGAGTCGCGCACCGTGGCGGCAGCGGTGCCGCCCCCATCGGCGAGCAGGGGGATCAGCGCGTACTCGGCGACGAGTCCGACCTCGCCGTTCTCCTCGGGGATCGCGTGGCTCGGTACCGTCCGTGTCGACGGAAGCGCGGTCATGAGCGCCTCGGCCGAGGCATCCATCCCATCGGCGAGCCACACGGCCTCGGCGACGGCTCCCACCGCGACCAGACCGTCGCCGGAGCCACCGGGTTCACGGACCACCATCCGGACCCCGGAATCGCTGGTCACCAGATCGGCGAGGGCCCGCCAGCCGCCCCCGGCTTGCTCGACCTGTTCCGCGGTCGAGTCGTCGGTGACCATGTAGATCGGGCTTGTCGCCACGACCGTCCCCGATCCGCCGGCCGACTGCTCGGCGAGCGCGATGGACTCCGCCCCTCCAACCCACGCCGTGTCGTCGGGGATCCACACGTCTGCGCCGACTTCTGCAACCTGTGCGGCCGCCGCCCGGCCGTCCGCGACTGTGACCTCGATATGCACGCAGTCCTCGCCGGACTCGAGCGGCCCAGCCAGTGCGGTCAGCACCGGTTCGAACGAGCTCGCGGACACCACGTCCAGCGTCTGCGCGCACGGCGACTCGTCGGCGGACGGCCCGGTCGAGTCGTCGCCACCGTTGCCGGTCAGTGCCAGCGCGGCGACGGCCGCCGACGCCGCCACCATGCCGAGGAGAAGCGCGGCGATGACGCTGAATGACAGGCGCTTGGGGGCGCGGTGTCGTGGCATGTGAGCCGTCCCCGCGGCTCGGCGGACCACGGAGGAGGTGCTGGTGGCGCCGTGGCGCCGAGCTTCGTTGCTCGTCGGACCAGTGCGCGGGCAAGCATGTCACCGATCCGTGGCCACGTCACCGGGTCGGGACAGGTTCCGTCGGCGGATGTCAGGCGAGCGAGTCGTCGTACCCGGCGGTCAGTGGGCCACCGGCGTCGCCGGTGTTGACAACTCCGGTGGGCTCGACCAGCACGGCTCTGACCTCGTCGGTGGCGACTGGACGGTGCTCTACCCCGCGCGGCACGACGAACATCTCACCCGATCCGAGCACGACCTCGCGGTCCCGGAGCTGGATGGTGAGCTCCCCCGCCAGGACGAGGAACAGTTCGTCGGTGTCGTCGTGGGTGTGCCAGACGAACTCACCCCGGATCCGGACAATCTTGATCTCGTAGTCGTTCAGCCTCGCCACGACCTTGGGTTTCCACTGTTCGGTGAACAACGAGAACCGCTCGTCGAGGTTGATGCCACCGTGCGTCATGACCGGAGTCTGTCACCGGCCGGGGGGCGATCAGCCTACGGACCTCACCGACGTCTTCCTGCATTTCAGCGGCAGACTCGGTCGGGTGGCGGGCAAGCGCAGTGCCGGCATCCTGCTGTTCCGGCGCGTGGGTACGGAGCCCGAGGTGCTCCTCGGGCACATGGGCGGGCCATTCTGGGCCAGGCGGGATGCCGGCGCATGGTCGGTGCCGAAGGGTGAGTACGAGCTCGACGAGGATCCTCAGGCCGCGGCCCGCCGGGAGTTCGAGGAGGAGCTCGGCCTGCCCGTGCCCGCCGTCGATCTCGCCCAGCTCGGCGCGGTCCGGCAATCCAGCGGAAAGATCGTGACGGTGTGGGCCGCGGAGAGCAACCTCGACCCCGATGACGTCGTGCCCGGGACATTCACGATGGAGTGGCCCCGTGGGTCCGGCCAGATCAGCGAGTTCCCGGAAGTCGACCGGGTTGCGTGGTTCGGCCTCGAACAGGCGCGCGAGAAGATCGTGGCCGGACAACGTGCCTTCCTCGACCGGCTGGCCGAGCGACTCGGCGGGGCTTCCATGGCTGCCCCGAGCGGCAGATCATGAAGGCGAGTCACGAGAGGAGTTCTCATGCCCGTCCAGTTGAACCACACCATCGTGTCGGCCCGCGACAAGCACGAGTCGGCGACGTACCTGGCCGAGATCCTCGGCCTCGGTGACCCCACGCCGTACGGGCCGTTCATGGTCGTGCAGGTCGACAACGACGTGTCCCTCGACTTCGCCGATGACCACGGCCCGGTCCATTCGCAGCACTACGCGTTCCTGGTCAGCGACTCGGAATGGGACCAGATCTTCGGTCGCATCCGCGAGCGCGAACTGCCCTACTGGGCCGACCCAGGGCGGAGCCGGCCAGGGGAGTTCAACACCAATGATGGCGGTCGGGGCGTGTACTGGGAGGATCCCAACGGTCACTTCCTCGAGATCATCACCCGGCCGTACGGCAGCGGAGGCTGACGCCGTCAGACGCTCGTCGACGTGGTCTGGATCGGCGTTGCCCAGGCCGGACGAGGTATGAGACAGAACGGATGGCCGGCCGGGTCGGCGTACACCGGGGACCCAAGGTCATTGGCTGACAGGCGTCGAGCCCCCAGTGCCGGAACCTGGGTTCCGGCCGTGTCGACGTCGTCGACCATGACGTCCAGGTGGAACTGCTGAGGCCGGTCCGGGTCGGGCCACGCCGGCGGTTGATGGTCGGGCGCGAGCTGGAAGGCGATGCCGGACGACGTGTCGTCCTCGGCGATCACCACCCAGCCGTCGCTCCGGAAGGTGACCGGCAGGCCGACGAGTTCGGAGTAGAAGGCAGCCAGCGCGGCCGG
>DATHII010000372.1:0-3183 GCA_035316885.1 Jiangellaceae bacterium
CTCTTCCATGATCGGGTCGACGAGCTGTGAACCCTTGAGCATCCCCTTGCTCGGAGCGTGCGCAACGACAGGAACGCGACGCTCCAGCGCGACCGTGTCGGTCGCCCAGGCGTCGACGTCGACGACACCGGGGCACCAGACCGCGCGGGGCGCGTAGTCGAGCAGGTCGAGTGTCGAGACGAACGTGTGGCCGTCGTAGGAGTTGAAGAGCTTGGCGTTGCGGACGGCCGTCCGTTCGAGGATGGGCACCGACTCCCACGAGGTGTCGTGGAACGGGGAGTCCGCGAACCTCCGAGCGTGCTGGCTCGGAATGCGAAGGTCGGATCCGTGCGACATGAGCGCTACCTCGAGCCCGGCTCGGCGCAGAACCCGGAGCTCGCGAACGCAGGTCGACCCGTAGCGGGTGCCGAAGATGAGACGTCCGGCCTCGATCAGGACGTGCGTGTACGACGCCAGGACGTGGCGTTCCTGGTCCTCCTGCCACCGTTGCGACCTCGCGTACACGTCGATCGGAACCACATAGTCGGTAGGGAAGGCCAGCGCGCCATCCGTGAACGCGTATGCCTCGGCCCCGACACCAGGTACCTCACGCTCCGCCGCGCGCGCCCATTGCCATCCCTGGCCGGCGAAGTTCGCCGGTCCGATGAGGAGCCTGACCGGGGTGTCCGGAACGGGCGGCCGGTCGGGCAGCGTATCCGGCTCGACGAACGGCGCCCTGGGTGCCAGCGCGCGCCTTAGGCGGTACGGCAGGGCGTTCTTGACCAGGCGGAACGCTGCCCGGACCGGTGTAGGCAGGCGGTCGGTGTAGACGATGAGCGGGCGGACCGTGCCCCGCACGACGGCCATGGCCGATGCCTTCACCCGTGCCGGGAATCGGTTAGCCATGGCGCTCCTTGGCCAATGTCGCCAACTCCCGTGCCAGCTCGTCGTACGGCGTCTCGCTGCCGAAGAAGCCCGCGCTCCACTCACGCGCCGCGTCGCGCATGCCGGCAAGCTGCACTCCACCGTCCGCCCTCCACCGTCGGAGCAGAGCGCCGGCCTCGGCAGCGTCCTTCACGACGGTGCCGCCGCCGGACTCGGCCAACAGGCTGACGACTCGGGGCAGCGGCGACGCCACGACTGCCATCCCCGCCGCGAGGTACTCGTACACCTTGGTCGGCACGGCGGCGCGGAAGGCGGGGGTGTCCTCCAGCAGAGCGAGCCCGACGGAGGCGCCGTCCGCGATCCGCCAGGCCTGCGCAGGAGGTTGCCTGCCGTGCAGCCGTACCCTGGCTCCGACGTCGGTCCGGGCCAGGCGGTCCCGGAGCCAGCCGGCGTCCTCGCGGCTCACGGGGCCGACGATGTCCAGCGTCCATCCCGGTGCAGCGGCCACCGCCTCGACCATCGAGACCAGGCCGCGGGAGCGCCGCACGTCGCCGATGTAGACGGCGCGGAGCCCAGACTTCCGTCCGGCCTCAGGCCCGGCGGGAATCGCCATCAGCCGCAGGTCGGGCAGATTACGGACGACCAGGCGTCTGCGGCAGGACGCCTCGGGCGGCGGAAGGTGCTCATCGGCGACGATCGTCAGGTCGGCCCGCCCGGCGACCGCCGTCGCGAGCCGCACGACCCGGCCGGCCAGTCGACCGCGCAGGCCGGCGGCCCACTCCCGGTCGCGCAGCAGGGCCGCGTAGTCCTCGTGCACGTCAACGACGAAGCGCCGGTTCCGCAGGCGGCGGGCAGGCTCGGCGCCAACCGCAGCGTCGGGGTCGAGGGTGAGGAGGACGGCGCCCCGGGTGCGCCACGGAAGCGTCAGCGCTCGCAGCAGACGGCGGCCGAGCCCGGCGCGTGGCCAGGTACGGACCGCGGACCCCGCTGGTCCGGCGGCCGCTGCGCCCGTTCCCAACACCTCGACCGTCAAGCCGGAACGCACGGCCGCCGCGACGATCCGGTGGAGACGCGCGTCGGCGACGTCATGGCCGGACGTGACGACGCTGACGTCGTAGCTGACTGTGGGCACACCCGCCTGCTAGAGATCCTCGAGGGTGAAGGCATTCTCGCCGACCTTGAGGAACTTGTTGTACTGCTCGATCACCTTCGGAGTGTCGTCGTGCATCATCATCCGGCCCTTGTGCAGCCACACGGTGTGTGAGCACAGATCCCTCACACTGCCCAACGCGTGGCTCACCAGACACATCGTGCTGGCGTGCTCCATAAGCGACTTCATCTTGTCGGCCGCCTTCTGCTTGAAGCTGGCGTCGCCGGCCGACAGGGCCTCGTCGATCAGCAGGATGTCCGGGTTCATGTGAACGGACACGGAAAACGCGAGACGGCTGTACATGCCCGACGAGTAGGTGCGCATCGGCATGTCGATGAAGTCTCCGAGTTCGGCGAACTCGGCTATCTCCTCGTACTTCTCGACGATCTCCTTACGGCTCATGCCCATGGCCAACCCACCCAGGACCACGTTCTCGCGACCGGACAACGCCGAGTTGAACCCGACCCCGAGCGCGAGCAGCGTGCTGACCTTTCCGCGCACGATGATCCTGCCTTCTGTGGGTGGCAGGATGCCGGCGATCATCCGCATCAGGGTCGACTTGCCAGCACCGTTGGCACCGATGATGCCCAGCGTGGTCCCGTGTGGCACCACGAACGACACGTCGCGAACCGCCTGTACCTCGCGCACGGCGCGTTCGCCGCGACCGAACCGGGTGATGGCGCTCTTGAACGTCGGCACCCTCTCGAAGGTGGTGCGGTAGGTCAGCGAGACGTTCTGCACCTTGATCGCCGATGGCCTGGTCTTGATCTCCCCCGACATCGGCTGGACCTCAGAGACGGACAACGAACTCGCGCTCCCTCGACATGAAGAACAGAGCACCGACGGCAAGAGTGCCCAAGGCCCACGCCGCCGAGCCCAGCCACAACTCCAGAGCCGGCACCTCGCCGGCGACGATGGCATCGCCCCAACCGCCGAGCAGCGAGTACAACGGGTTGAGCTCCATGAGCGTGACCAGCCAGGGGTACTTGTCGAACATGTCGACGATCTCCTCGGGATACCACAGGACCGGCGAGAGGTAGAGCCAGATCCGCAGGAAGTAAGGCAGGAAGCTCGTCATGTCGCGGAAGTACACCTGCACGGCCGCGAAGAACATGCCCATGCCGGCGCCGAACAGCGTCAGCATGAAGAGGAAGTAGACGGCGAGCAGC
>DATHII010000373.1:0-3259 GCA_035316885.1 Jiangellaceae bacterium
GATCTTGCTTTGAGACAAGGACACATTTCACAGTGCGGTACGGCCGGGTTCGCCGGGTCGGGCAGTCGCCGGCTGAGCAACGGATCCGTTCAGCGGCGGCGGCAGAAGGCGGCGATCTCCTCGAGGTTCGGTTGCCAGCCGTCGGAGGTGTCGACGTCGAGGGTGGGTGCGTCGAGGTGGATGGCGTCGAAGGTCCGGGGCACAGAGAAGTGCTCGGTGTCGGCGTGAGCTGCGCGAGTCGGCTCGGCAGCCATTCGAGCCAGCGCGCGTTGGCGGGCCAGCCCGTCGGGGGCATGGCAGCGGACGATCCTCAGTATCGCCAGGTCGGTCAGCGGCTGGAGCCCTCGCCACCACAAGGCGTGCTGGAACCCCGCCTCGGTGACGAGTGTTACCTCAGCCCGTAGTAACAGTGCAATCGCCTCGAAGAACAGGTCGTACGTACGCACCGTCAGCTGATCGCTCATCGCAGGCACGAAGCCCGGGTTGGATGCGACCATGCCTTCCTTGATCTCGTCGCGACAAAGAGCCGGACAGCCGAGTGCGGCAGCCAAGTGATGAGCCAGAGTCGTCTTGCCCGAACCGCCGGGCCCGGAGATGACAATCAGCGTCGGTATGCCCATTGGGCCGACCATATGTGTTGCAACGCGCTTTCGGGTTGCCAACGCAATCGGCAATCCTCGGAGCGCGGTGATGACCCTTGGGGCAGCGGTTGCTGATGAGTCATCCGCCCATCCGAGAATCGCGTGTCAGCGGTGCTGGGCGGGTTTGGAGAGGCTCGAAGGGGCCGCTGGCTTCGAAATCGGGGGAACGGGTACGGATCCTGCATGCCCGCTTTCGGCTTCCACGCCTCGCACGAGCAGGTTCATCCCAGCGAACTGCTGGCAGCGGTGCAGCATGCTGAGGAGGCCGGCTTCGACGCAGCGATGTCCTCGGACCACTTTTCGCCGTGGAGCGAGCGGCAAGGCCACTCCGGTTTTGCCTGGTCGTGGCTCGGTGCCGCCATGCAGGCCACGAGGATGCCGTTCGGGGTGGTCAACGCGCCGGGCCAGCGTTACCACCCTGCCGTGATCGCGCAGGCTATCGGCACACTCAGCGCCATGTATCCCGGCCGGTTCTGGGCGGCACTCGGCACCGGCGAGGCCAGCAACGAGCACATCACCGCTACCGGGTGGCCGCACAAACAGGTCCGCAACGACCGTTTGCGGGAGTGTGTCGAGATCATCCGAGCATTGTTGCGCGGCGAGGAGGTGAGCCACCATGGGCTGGTTCGCGTCGACCGAGCGCGGGTCTGGACGCGGCCGTCCGACCCACCACCACTGCTCGGCGCGGCCGTTAGCGTGGCGACAGCCCGCTGGTGCGCGACCTGGGCAGACGGGCTCATCACGGTCAACGCCGATCCGGCCCAGCTGCGCCGCATGATCGATGCCTACCGGGAGGCCGGCGGCCGGGGCCGGCTGCACCTGCAGGTTCATCTGAGCTGGGCGCCCGAGGAGGCAGAGGCCGAGGCGATCGCCCATGACCAGTGGCGCAGCAACGTGTTCCTGCCGCCGGCCTGCTGGGACATCGACAGCGTCGAGACCTTCGATGCCGTCTCGCAGGAGATCACCATCGAGCGGGTACGCCAGGTAGTGAACATCTCCTCCCACCTCGGCTGGCATACCGCCCAACTGGCCGCGTACGCGGAGCTGGGTTTCGACGAGATCGCGCTACACCACGTCGGGCAGCGGCAAGACGACTGGATAGAAGTCTTCGGCGCCAAGGTCTTGCCACAGCTGCGGGAGGCCTCGACCGAGGGCGCGTAGCTTGAGCAGGAGCCGTACCTAGCGTGCTCACGTTGTACGTGGCATGCACGCCATGTACAGCGTCGAGGTCCCACGCAGCGTGGGTTATCGACCGGGTGTCCATGAGCCGGCGACGGTTTCGAGTCATTCGTGTGCGGGCTCCAGCCGTCGCACCCGATGCGTATCCCTGGTACACCGCCTCGAACGCTAGATCGCCGCGACGGCCTCCGCGACCGGAGTGTTACCGCCGATCAGGTCAACGGTCCGGCCGATCGTGCCGGGCGAGTCCAGCACGGCGACGAGGACCGCTGCGACGTCGTCGCGCGTGACTTGCCCACGCGGAACGCTCGCGCCGAGTCTGACGCGGCCCGTACCGGCGTCGTTGGTGAGGCTCCCAGGGCGCACAACGGTCGCGTCGAGCCCGCTCGCGAGCACCGCGTCGTCTGCGCGGCCCTTCGCGCGCAGGTACACGCTGAAGGTGTCATCGCCCCGGGCGTTGGAATTCGCCCCCATGCTGCTGACTATGACGTAGCGGCGGATTCCGGCCTGCTTCGCTGCCGCAATCAGCTTCGCCGCCCCGCCATAGTCCATCGTCTCCTTGCGCGCGGCCCCACTCCCGGGCCCGGCGCCCGCGGCGAAAACGACAGCGTCGGAGCCGGCGATGGCCTGCGCGACATCGTCCTCGCTAGCGTGTTCGAGGTCGACCACGGCCGGCTCGGCGCCGGCTTGCCTCACGTCGTCCGACTGGTCGGGATTCCGGATCAGGCCGACAGCTTCGTCGCCACGCTCCGACAAGACCTTGGCCAGGCGCATGGCGATCTGGCCGTGCCCTCCGGCGATGGCTACTCGCATGGCCTCAAGCCTACGGTTGTTGCGCCGGCAAGGCGCGCCAGGGCGGTTGGCTCGTACGGTCTGTCCTGCTTGCGCCGGCGGGCCCGAGGCAAATGAGGGCCACGGCTTGGTATGAGCCTCAGCGAGGCGCACCTGAAGGGTGCCCACATGATCACGAGGGCGCTGATCATGCCCAGAGAGTCAGTCCCCGTGCTCGACCATGATCACGACGTTTCCGATTTTCTGCCCAGTCTCGACGTACCGGTACGCCTCGACGATGTCCCCAAGCGGATAGCTGCGGTCGATGACCGGTCGGAACAGTCCGGACTCCAACAGGTCCTTGAAGTAGTTCATCATCGCTTGGTCGTGACGCGGGAAGGGGAACAGAACTGACTTGCCGGGCAGCACCGGGCTGACTAGCGCCAGGAATGGGTTCTGGGCGCCGGGGCCCAGGTCGCTTGACAGGTACAACCCGCGCGGTTCCAGCAGTCGCCGACACTGGCCGAACGAACTCTTCCCGACCGCGTCGAACACGACGTCATACGTCTGCACATCCTGCGTGAAGTCCTCCACGGTGTGGTCGATTACCCGCTCGGCACCCAGGCGGCGCACGAGCTCGAGATTCGTGGTATCGCAGACCGCAGTCA
>DATHII010000374.1:0-4209 GCA_035316885.1 Jiangellaceae bacterium
CGGGACGGGGTCGTCAGTGCGCGCCGACAGCTTGCCGTCGAGGAAGTAGGACCAGCTCATCGTGCGGCATTGGTCCGTCTGCCCGGCCGACGGCGGCGCGCTCACCTGGGTGAGGTTCCGCCTTCTCCACCGCGTGCATCGCCTGCGCGGCGCTCTCCGGGTCGTCGGCAGCAACGGTCTTGGCGGCGCCGGCTTGCACCGTCATCAGACTCACCCGGTGGGCGACGACTGCGCGTCCTGAGCGGTGCCCGGTCGGCGGGTTGAGGGATCCATCGACCTACGGTACGCCCTCGCCCCGTATGCGGTCGCCCACCCGTAGGCGGGTTGCGGTCTCCGCCTCATGGGGGATTCTTGCCGACTCCTCACGTTGCTGATCCAACCCTTTGGCGGAGCCGTCGATCGTTCCATGGGGTGGCGACGGCACCGGCGTTAGGCCGCACCTTTGTTTCCGTACGTCGCGGCTGCGGACATGCCGCCGGAAGCCATCGAGGAGGAGCTCACCATGAACCGGTTCATCCGTCGTGTCGGCGCGGCCAGCGCCAGGAGACCATGGCCGACCCTCGTCGCCTGGGCTGTCGTCGCCGCGGCCGTGATGGCGCTCGCAGGCACGGTCGGTGGCACGCTCATCGACGACCTCGTCGCGCCCGGCAGCCAGAGCGAGCGCGCGATGGAACTGCTCGATGAGCGTTTCCCCCAAGCGGCGGGCGGCAGCGCCATGGCCGTGTTCGCCGTCGATGAGGGCGGGACGCTCGAGCGCCGCCGGGAGGTCATCGAGGCCGCGCTGGCGCGAATCGCGAAGGTGGAGCATGTCGTGGCGGTGGCCGACCCCTTCGAGGCCGGCACCGTATCGCCCGACGGCCGCGTCGGTTTCGCGGAGATGACGTTCGACCTGCCGGCTGCCGACCTCGGGCCGGCACCGTTCGAGGCGCTGGCCGACGCCATCGAGCCGGCACGCGCGGACGGCATCATCGCCGAGCTGGGCGGCGACGCGGTGGTCATCAACGCCGAGACGGAGACGTCGGGCGCCGAAGCGGTGGGCCTCCTGGCCGCCCTGGTCGTGCTGGTCGTGGCGTTCGGCACGGTCGTGGCCGCCCTGGTCCCGATCGGGCTCGCGCTGGTCGCCGTCGCCGTCGGCGTCGGCGGGATCACGCTGCTCGCCAACGCGATGGAGGTGTCAACGGCCGCGCCGACGGTCGCGGCGATGATCGGGCTCGGCGTCGGCATCGACTACGCCCTGTTCATCGTGGCCCGCTACCGCGAGAACCGCGCCGCGGGGCAGGACAACGCGGCGGCCCTGTCCGGCGCTATGGGCTCGTCCGGATCGGCCGTGGTGTTCGCCGGCGGCATCGTCGTCGTGGCGATGGCCGCGCTGGCGCTGACCGGGCTTGGCCTGCTCACCTCGATCGGGCTGGCGACCTCGCTGGTCGTGCTCATCGCCGTCGCGGCCGCCACCACGCTGCTGCCGGCCCTGCTCTCCCTGCTGGGTGACCGCATCGACACCGGGCGGCTGCTGCGCCGCCGCCGCACTGCCACGCGTGCACAGGACAGTGTGTGGTGGCGCTTCGCCCACCGCGTGTCGGGACGGCCCTGGCCCTACCTGCTCGCCGCGACGGCCGTGCTGCTCGCACTGGCCGCACCGGCGCTGCGTATGGAACTCGCCTTCCCGGACGCCGGCGACGAGCCGACGACCACTTCCCACCGCAGGGCCTACGACCTGCTGGCCGAGGGATTCGGTCCGGGCGTCAACGGACCGCTGCTGATCGTCGCCGACCTGCGGACGGCGGGCCTGGACGCCGAGGCCATACCCGCGCTGAGCGAGCGGCTCGCCGCCGACCCCGGCATCGCCGTGGTCGGCGAGCCGCAGACCGCCCCCGCCGGCGACGCCGTGGTGCTACCGGCCATCCCCGCCACCGGGCCGGCGGAGCCGGCCACCTCCCAGACGATCGAGCGGGTCCGCGGGCTCGTGCCCGCCGGCGTCTACGTGTCGGGCCTCACGGCGATGACCGACGACCTCACCGGCCAGCTCGCCGACATCCTGCCCGTCTTCATCGCCGCGATCCTGGCCGCGTCGTTCCTCCTGCTGATGCTGGTGTTCCGCTCGATCGTCGTGCCCCTGAAGGCGGCACTGGTGAACCTGCTGTCGATCGGTGGGGCCTACGGCGTGCTGGTCGCCGTGTTCCAGTGGGCGTGGCTGAAGGACCTGTTCGGCCTTGAGGGGCCGCTGCCGATCGCCTCCCCCATCCCTGTGATCATGTTCGCCATCCTGTTCGGCCTGTCGATGGACTACGAGGTGTTCCTGCTCTCGCGGATCCGCGAGGAGTACGCCAGGACCGGGGACAACGCCGAGTCGGTGGCGCGCGGCCTGGCCGCGACGGGACGCGTCATCACCTCCGCCGCGCTGATCATGGTCGCGGTGTTCCTCAGCTTCGTCGCCAACCCTTCACCGGCAGTCAAGATGTTCGGCCTCGGGCTTGCCACCGCCATCGCGCTCGACGCCACCATCGTGCGGATGCTGGTGGTCCCGGCGAGCATGGCGCTGATGGGACGGGCCAACTGGTGGCTGCCCGGTTGGCTCGACCGGTTCCTCCCGCAGCTGACCGTCGAGGTCACCGGCCAGCACTACGGCGCTCCGGCACTCGACGAGATCGAGGAGCCCCTGCCGGTTGGCTCGGGCGGTTCGGCAGGACAGTGACGGGTCCCGGCGCGCCAACGCTACCGGCCGTCGCAGCTGACCGCCCTCCTGCGCCGAGCCTGCACACCGGCGACGAGCGGGTGCCCGGTCACGTCGTGCGACAGCAGTCCCCATGACACGTACGTCGCAAGGAGGCAAGCATGGAAACCTATCCGGTTCGCTTGGAAGGCCGGCTCGACCCGGGACTGAGCCGCTGGCAGTGGCTGGTCAAATGGCTGCTGGCCATCCCCCACTACGTCATCCTGGCGTTCCTGTGGCTGGCGTTCGCGGTGCTCACCGTGGTCGCGGGGTTCGCCATCGTGTTGACCGGGCGCTACCCGAGATCGATCTTCGGGTTCAACGTGGGCGTGATGCGCTGGAGCTGGCGCGTGGGCTACTACACCTGCAGCGCCCTGGGCACCGACCGGTATCCGCCCTTCACCCTGGCTGCGGCCGACTACCCGGCCAGCCTCGACGTGGCCTACCCCCAGCGGCTGTCGCGTGGGCTGGCGCTGGTGAAATGGTGGCTGCTGGCCATCCCCCACTACCTGGTGATCGCAGTGTTCACCAGCGGCCCTGGCCGGTGGACGACCGGACCCGACGGGTCCGGCGAGCAGATCTCCCAGATCGGCGGTGGTCTCATCGGCATCCTCGTGCTGATCGCCGCCGTGGTGCTCGCGTTCACCGGGCGCTACCCGCAGAGCCTCTTCGATCTGGTGATCGGGCTCAACCGGTGGTGCTACCGGGTGTTGGCCTACGCCGCGCTGATGACCGACGACTACCCACCGTTCAGACTCGACACCGGCGGCTCCGAACCAACGGGACCACCACCTGCTCCCCACGCGCCAACCGAACGGGGACACCTCGCCACCCTGCCAGACCCGAGCCGGTCATGACCTGACCTCCCGTTCCCGATGGGTCGAAGTACCGAGGCGGCTGGGCCGGTCGGCAGCGATCTCCGCCCACGAACGGCGGACCGATCGCCGTCGCCCAAAGGAGACCAACCGGCTGCAAGGTCGAGGCCGGTCGGCGTCGGCGCTGTGACCGGCCGGGGTGATCGTGATGGCAGCACCAGCAAGGAGGTTGCCATGCGACCCATCCGGACCATCGCCCCGCTGACCCTGGGCCTCGTCGCCCTTGCCGTGGCGGGCTGCCAGAGCCGACCCGACCAGCCAGCCGCACCCGTCCCGACCCAGATCGAGCAGGCCGCTCCCACCGCCACCGCGCCGGCCCGCCAGACAAGGCCGCCCCGCCGGCCACCGGCCAGCACCACCCCCAAGCCCAAGCCGTCCCCGGCACCCGAGACGATCGTCGGCCTGTGGCCGGCCAGGACGCTGGAGCAGGCCAGAATGCTCCAGGACGGCGCCGACGCCGGCCACCAGCCCTGGCTGCTGTCGCCAGAACTGGTCTCCACCTCCTATGCCACCGCCGAGTACGGCATCTCCGACCCGGTGACACGCCAGGTAGGCCCCAATGCCTATGAGGTGGGCGCTGCCGGCTCCGAGTGGGTGGCCACCCTGTACCTGGCCCAGCCCGTC
>DATHII010000375.1:0-5660 GCA_035316885.1 Jiangellaceae bacterium
CGAGAGTGTCTGCAACGCCGGCCACGAGTCGGTGATCGCCATGCCGGCCACCGGGTCGGGGACCCCAGCCGTGAAGTGGCGCAACGGCGGTGACCCGGGCTGCCCGTTCAACTCAGGGGACATCAACGCGGTCGAGGCGACCGCGGGTGCGGTCTACATCGGCGGGCACCTGACCAACCTGTGCACGGTCAGGAACACCTCGTACACGGCCAGGTGCCCTGGGTCGCTGACCGTCCGCAGGCACGTGGCCGCGCTCAGCCCGACCACCGGGCTGCCGCTGTCGTGGAACCCGGACGCCGACGGTAACCGAGGGGTCCTGGTCATCCAGGCGGTCCCGGGTGGGCTGGGCGTCGGCGGCGACTTCCAGCGGGTCAACGGCGTGCCCCACAGCCGGTTCGCGCTGTTCCGGGGCACCGCGTAGCCGACAGCAGCGGCCGCACCCCGACCCTGAGCGGCGCACTGGTCGAGCGGGCTCGCTGCGCGAGAGGGAAGTGACCGGGGCACTTGCGCGCCCCGGCCCCGATCGTCAACCGACGTTCACTGTCGTCCGCATCCAGGGATGTATGAGGCACTCGTAGCGGTGGATTCCCGGCGGAAGCGGTGATGTCGTCACCGTGCCGCCAGGCGGAACCAGCGTCGCCCCGAAGGCCCCGCCGGGGAACCCTGCACATTCCGGCACCGGAGTCAGCCCCAGGAGGCCGTTGAGGGCTTCGATGCAGCCTCCGCCGAAGTTGGCGACCTCGGTGAACGTGTGGTCCTCGCCGCCGCGGTTGTGAGCCTGCAGCGTGCCGCCCGCGTCGAGGCGGAGCTGGCTGGGTGCGAAGCGCCAGGCCGGGGCGCGTCCCTGCGCGAGGAGCTGTCCGATGAACTCCGAGAACGTCGTAGTTCCGTCCTTCACGCACGTGCCCGGGCCGACCGCGGCGTTGAAGGTCGCCGGGTCTCAGTCGTTGAGCATCTGGACCTGCCTGGTCGCGCCGGCAGCCGAGGAACCTGCCGCGGGCACAAGGAGCAGCAGCGCGGCGAGCCCGGCCACCGTGGCGAGACGTCGCCTACGGTGAATTCTCGAGGATTCCATCCTGTATCCCTTCTCCGAACGGTGAGCGCTGGGGGCCGCCAGTCGCGGGTTGGGAGCTGCGTCACACGCCTTCCCTTCCTTGCCCAATCCGCGCGGCTCGGTTGACCGCGACACCCATGACCCTCACCTGCTCCCTTTGGGCTCGCTTGCCGCCGAGGCGGGCTCCTCCGCGCTGCCGACACCGACAAGGCCGCGAGGGCTGCGAGGGGCACCGCACGGGTCCTTCCTGCAGCCCGGTCACGGGCGTTCAGCAGACTCGTGGTTGGACCCACAGCGGGTCGGGTTCCCATTGGCATCGTGCCCCCCCGGGTTCTCGCTCCAGGCAGCGGGCAATCCGCCCGGATCTGAGGTCGCGCTCGCCCTGCGCTCGGTCGTGGTCCGACGCGCTAGTCGGCCGCGCCGGCTTCGGACCATCCGCGCAGGAGGAACCTAGGGAGGGGAACCTCGGATGCGGCTGCCCGATTCCCTCACGTGTCAGGGCCTCGGCATAGCGGGGGCTTGTCCAGTGGCGGCGCCAGTTGTCGGCGTCCATCTGCCCCAGCCGGTCGTCGACGTAGCGCTTGCCGCCTGCGGCTGTCAGGGGCTCGCCCACTCGAACGAACGCCTCGAGCGTGGTGTCGAGGAACTGCGGTGGGACCTGCGGCTAGATACCGGCTGTTGAAGGCCAACAAGGAGGAGGCCGTTCGCAGCGGCAAGGAGGCGTTCTGCCTCGCGCCGACCGACAGCATCGACCTGACCGTCAGGGGAGCGAACTGGAAGCCGGGCTCGACTGGCCTCGCGACCGCGTGCGGCGGCGACGCCGACGGCGGTGGGGGCCAGGTGAGCCAGTTTGGCCCCACCGCCGGTCGGCTGGCCGATTCGTCCGACTACGCCGGCCTAGCCGACCGGCAGCGTGATCGACTGGCCGTAGATGTTCTGGTCGAGCCCGTGCGCGTTTGGGCACCGATCCGGCTCGAGCGCCGTTGGCGTGCGGCACTGGAAAACGTCGAAGCCGTCGACGTAGTCGGTCTCCCGGATATCAACGCCCGGAAGGACGTCCCGGTTGTCTGTCCAGCCCATGTAGCCGAACAGCGAGCTCGGGCCGTCGAACGCGAGCGCGACCCAGTTGTAGTCACCCTGGAACGGCACCGAGCGGTTACCGAACATCTCGTAGGACGGTTGGTGGGTCACCGAGGAGACCATGCCCGACGGGACAAACGAGGTGCCGTCGTCGGACACCGCGGCATACGTGCCGACCGCGTCGGTGCCGGACGAAACCGGTCGACCCTGCGCGTCGAGCGCATCACCGATCGGCAGCTGCACGCTGTACGCGTCGTCGGTGCGGTTGTCCTGCCAGACCGCGACCAGCTTGCCTCCCAAGGCATCCACATCGGAGAAGTACTGGTGGCCACGGCCGCCCGCCGGGTCCACCGCCACCGGCGCGGACCAGGTCTGGCCGTTGTCCAGCGAGCGGATCACGTAGACCACCGACCGGCCAACCAGGCCGGAGTTCGCCCCGGCCGAGCTGTACGACGTGGTGCTCGGCACCACGGTGGCCGGGTCGACCGCATTGTAGGTGGCGTAGATGCCGGGCAGCTGGCCGCTCGGGTCGGCGGTGACCCGCGGCTCCAGCGGCACCCGGAAGAAGACGAACCTGCTCGGGCAGGCGGACGCGCCGTCGCCGCAGTCACGCGCGCCGTCGGACGGGAAGTACCGGGTGAAGGTCGCGATCTGTCGCGCCGGCTGGAACGTCGCGCCGCCGTCGTCGGATCGGGCGATGGCCAGGCCCTGCGCGTCGATCGCCGACGGGGTGTCCCGCGTGCCCCAGGTCACATACACGTCGCCGTCGTGCTCGATGGCGATGTCGCAGCCTTGCACGTCCTTGCCGTCGGACAGCAGGACCGGGTGCGAGAACGTCTGCCCCGAGTCCGTCGACCGGCTGAAGGAGATCTGGGTCCGGCCGGCGCCGACAAAGCGCGACCAGCAGATGTAGACGTTGCCGTCGAAGCGCCCGCCGGTCCGGTCGACCTCCAGCTCCGGCTTGTCCTCGAAGATGCCGGCCAGCCCGGGTGTGCCTCGACCGACCACGACCGTGCGCAGGTAGTCCTTGGGATAGCCACTGGGGTGCGGATCGCTCGCGTAGGTGGCCACCCACACGTCGCCGTTCTGCGGGTTGACCCGATTGAACGCGATGCCGCCGGCAAACAGGTTGCCGTCATTGTCGAAGGCGAGCAGCGGGTCGCCGGCCTCGGCCTGCCGGTTGTGCAGCGGTGACGCAGCGCCCTCGACCGAGGTGTCACTGGGGTAGCCGGGGATCTTCGACGGCGTCCAGGTCTCACCGCGGTCGCCGGAGAACGCGATGCCCATCCAGCCGCCACCCAGGTCGCTGTCGCAGTAGTCGTTCCATGCCGCCGCAACAAGGTCCGGGTTCGTCGGGTCGATCGCCACCGCTGGCTCGTTGCCCTGCCGGAACGCGCCGCCGTCGTTCGAGTCGGTGTCGCCGTCGTTCGGGATGTCCGGCGCGGTGCTCGTCGACCTGTCCGAGCAGTGCTGGATGGCCCGGTCGGTGCCTCCGTCGTGCCGCACGTAGTCGATCGCGGGCGTGACCCGGTCGTCCGGTTCGGGTGCTGCGACGGAGGGCCGGGCCACGGAGACAAGGCCGACAACGAGGAGTCCGGCCAGGGCCAGGAGAAGGGATCGTCGCATGCTTCCTCCCTTGGAAGTCCGCCTTCACCGATGCCCGGCGAGCCAGCGGCCCCGGCACCACCGGTGCCCGATATGTCGCCATGAAGAGCGTCATGTGTCATCCCTGAAGGAGCGGGGACGGTCAATCCCTACGAAGAGGATCGTCTCAGTGTTGTGTGCCGCTCCCTCTGTACAGGCGGGCAGCCGTCAACCCGCTGACGGGTCAGGGTGGAGCGCCCGCAGCGCAGCGAGGACGAACGACCTTGGGGCCGTCAGCGGGTTGACGCAGGATGGAAGCGGGAGAGGAGCGGTTGCCTGAGTTGCTGGGCCTCCTTCAGGTGGACGGTCAAGGGGGTGGCAGCTCCATCGCCAGCAACCGCTGGCCAGGGCAGCCCGAGGGCTCGGGTGCCGGTCATCCCTTCGCCGCGTCAGGGCGGCATGGAGCTGTGCGGCCGCAGCCGGGCGGGCTCAATCAAACGGGCGACCACGCCGCCAAGCGGGGGTCATGACACACACGAGCACGCGCCCGGCTGCGCCCGAGCCGTTCACATCGCCTCCCTTGGCGCCAGGCAGCGTACCTGGCCGTCGCGCAAGCCGTAGAAGACCAGGGTCAGCAGCTTGCGGGCGGCGGCGACACGGCCGATGCCGGTGCCGCGCCGGTCAGCGATGCGGTGAAAGTCGGCGGCCTGCTTGCTGCCTCCGGGGAGCCGCTGCACCGCTTCGACCGCGGCCCAGCGGACCAGCCGAGGGCCCTGTTTGGTGATCGGGCCGCGGCGCACGGTGGTGTCGGACTCGCGGTGGCGGGGCGTGAGCCCGGCCCAGGAGCACAACGGTGGGGCGCTAGCGAACCGGTGCACGTCGCCGATCTCGGCCACGAAGACGGCCGCCAGCACCGGGCCCACCCCGGGGATGGCCTGGATGGCCAGGTAGCCGACGTCACCGGCCAGAGCGGTGGAGATCTCCCGCCCAAGCATGGCGATCTCCTGGTCGTAGGCGGTGATGAGGCTGCGCAGCGAGGCCACCCGCAGCGCGTAGGCGTGCCCAAGGTGAAGCTCGTCCAGCAGCCTGCTGCCGGCCACCCCGAACAGGTCGCTCATCGGCACCCGCACGCCCTCCTTGGCGAGCACGGCATGGACTTGGGCCTTGAGGCCGCTGCGCAACGCCACCAGCTTGGCCCGGTAGCGCACCAGCTCGCGCAGCTCCCGCACCTGGGGTGGGGCCAGCCAGGCCTCGGGCAGCCGGTCCATGCGTAGCAGCTCGGCCAGGTTGGTGGAGTCACGGGCGTCGGTCTTGACCCGCTGGTAGCCGAACATCTTGACCCCAGCGGGTGAGCCAGATGGACCTTGGCGCCGCAGGCCTGCAGCAGATCGGCGGCCCAGTAGTCAGGTAGCGGCGGCGCATTGCTGCGCCGCCGCCCCTTCAGAACCCGGCGTGCGCCGTTGGACGCACCGGGCTCAAGCAAGCCCTGAAGGCCGTCCAGGTCAGGGATGCAGAAGTGCTGGTTCACTGCCGATGCCGTCTGGGAGGCGGCGTCGGCAGTGCGTGTGGATGAGACGGACTGCGGTGGGTTGGTCCGCTGTCCCGGGTCCCGTGTCGAGGACGATCGCTTGGTGGCGGGTCGCCTTGCGGGTGGCTGTGACCCATAGCTCCCACTCGTCGGGATGTTGCGGTTCCCGGTCGGCGTGGAGCAGCAGGTCGCCGCAGCGCGGGCAGCGCCCCCGCTGTTGCCGGAGAAGCCGCAGCCTGGCCCGGTCCAGCGGGGGTCTCCCGCGGCGTCGCCGGGCCGCCCAGTAGTCGGCCAGGGCCGGGTTGTCTGGTGAGGCCCACCCCTTGACCAACGTGTGCCGGGTGATCTTGGTCCAGGCGAATTTGATCAGGTAGGCGCCGCTGTCGCGGTCGCCGAACACCCACCGGTCTCGTC
>DATHII010000376.1:0-3678 GCA_035316885.1 Jiangellaceae bacterium
CCAAGAATCGGTGCTGGAACGGTTCGTCGGCAAGAGCCAGTACGCCAACAGCGGCCAGCGCGTCGTCGCCGGACAACGCCTGATGCAGGCCGCCAGCGACATTTTCCTCGGTTGGCACCGGTTGACCGGCCTCGACGGGCAAGCCCGCGACTTCTACCTGCGGCAGCTGCGCGACTGGAAGGGCTCGGCGGACGTCGACACCATGGCCGCCTCGGCTATGGCGTTATACGCGCGGATCTGCGCAGCGACCCTGGCCCGCGCCCACGCCCGCTCCGGCGACCGCATTGCCATCGCGTCCTACCTAGGCAACAGCGATGTCTTCGACCAGGCCATCGCCGACTTCTCCAGCGCCTACGCCGACCAGAACGAGCAGGACTACCAAGCACTAGCCCAAGCCGTGGACTCTGGCCGGGTCGTCGCGCAGACCGGCCTGTAAAGCCGGGCGCCTGGTCGCGCCGCGGTCATGTTGGGGCCACCGATGGCAGGCTCCTGTGGGAGCGCGCGCCCCGTGGCCGTCCGCGGACCATCAAACGGCGGGTCGTTGGGTGAACCTGCAGTGAGAAGATGGCGGCCATGGCCGTCATCTGCATTACCGGCTCCTCCGACGGCATCGGGCTTGCAACCGCGCGGGTGCTGGTCGCTGACGGCCATCGGGTGCTGATCCATGCGCGTAGTCGGGATCGAGGCCGTCTTGTTCTCGAGCAGCTCGGTGGCGAGACGACGCTAGTCACGGGGGATCTGGCCCAACTTGATGAGGTGCACCGGCTTGCCGACCAGATCCACGCGAACGGCCCGGTCGACGCGCTCGTCCACAACGCCGGAGTCTGGGTGCGCGGGAACACGCCGCGGACGACGGCCGATGGGCTCGAGACCACCTTTGCCGTGAACGTCTTGGCCCCTCACCTCCTGACTCACCTGGTGGCGGCGGACATCCAGGGCCGGCTGCTTTGGCTCGGCTCGAGCAGCGCGAACTTCGGCCGACCTGACCCCGCCACCCTGGGCGGGCCGCAGGAGCCGCGCCAGGCGTATTCGGACAGCAAGGCCTGTGACGTCGCCCTAGCGCTGGCCTGGAGCCGGCGGCTCCCGAGGATAGCGTCGGCCGCGGTCGACCCGGGCTGGGTTAAGACCAAACTGGCCAGCGCCGGCGCTCCCGGTGATGTCACATCGTCCGCTGACACCCTCGCCTACTGCTGCACCGAGGCCGATCTGGCCTCCGCCCCGTACTGGAAGGACCGGGCGCCGACGCCAGTTCCGCGACACCTGCAGGACGAGGCGCTGCAAGACGCGATCGCTTCGGCCTGCGACCGGTTGGCGAGGATCGACTGACCATTCCGAGTGGTCCTCATTCGGTGGGCCGCGAGCAAGTTCGAGTCCGAACCCCGCGCAGCACGCATGGGACAAGCTGACGTCCCTGAGCGAGCCACGCTTGCAGGGGTCGGCAGTAGCCTGTTGTCCGTCAACGAAGGACGTCAGGTGGATGAGCACAGGGACAACCTGACCCGGGCAAGGCGTGCCTACGCGGCACAGGACTGGCGCTCTGCCGCGGCGCACTTCGACGCGGTTCCGCCCGAGCCACTCACCGCGGACGACCTCGCAGCCTACGCCGATGCCGTGTGGTGGCTCGGCCGCATCGAGGACAACCTGCGGCTCGGCGCCGCTGCCTATGACGCCTTCTTGGCTGAGTCCCGACCGGCCGAGGCCGCGCGGACCGCCACGGTGCTCGGCATCTTTCACACGGCGCGAGGCGACGAGCCGCAGGCTGTGGGCTGGTTGGGCCGCGCCGGACGTCTGGCAAGGGGACTCCCGGAGGGCCCGGTGCACGGGTACCTGCTCAGCTTCACCGCCGTGGAGGCGAGTCTTATGGCCGGCCAACCGGCGGCGGCGGTGGACGCGGCCCGCCGGGTGCAGGATCTCGGCCGCCGGGTCGACGCGCCCGATCTGGTTGCTGTGGGCATGAACGGCGAAGGCCGCGCCTTGATCAGGTCAGGCCACCTGGTCGATGGGCTGGCGCTCCTCGACGAGGCGATGGTCACTGTCCTGGACGGCCAGCTCGCACCGTTCATCTCAGGAACCCTCTACTGTCACACCATCGCGGCCTGTCACGAGGTCGCCGACGTACGCCGGATGACCCGCTGGACCGACCTGGCCGAGCGGTGGCTGGCCACCTTCCCCGCGGCGGTGTTCTTCGGGGGCCTCTGCGGAGTGCACCGGGCTCAGCTTCTGTTGCTACGTGGCGAGTGGGGCGAGGCCGAACAGGTTGCGCGGCGGGTCGTAGTAGACCTCGACGGCAACCGGATCGACTACGCCGCGGAAGCCTGGTACGCCGTTGCCGAGGCTCGCCGGTTGCGGGGCGACCCGGGCGCCGCGGACGCATACGACGAGGCGCACGCCCGCGGGCGGGACCCGCAACCGGGACGGGCGCTGCTGCAGCTCCAGACGGGTGATGCCGCGGGGGCCGCCAGGTCGGTGCGCTCGGCCGTGGCGGCAATCGGCGCCGACCCTTTGTCCCGCGCCCCGCTGTGTGCGGCGATGGTGGAGATCGCGATCGCCGCGGGACGCCTGGACGACGCGGTGGCCGCCGCTTCCGAGCTCGAGGCGACGGCGGCGACGTACGCGACCTCGGGACTGGAGGCGATGGCTGCTGCGGCACGCGGCGCGGTGCTGCTGGCCGAGGGTCAGGCCGAGGAAGCTCTCCCGGTGCTGCGCGAGGCCTGTCGGCGCTGGTACGAACTGGGCGCAGCTTACGACGCTGCGGGCACATGTGTCCGGCTCGCCGAGGCCTATCGGGCGCTCGGTGACGCGGTCTCCGCTGCCGCTGAGGTCGAGCGTGCAAAGGCCGCGTACGAGCGGCTGGGCGTGCACCCGCCGGTGTGGGAATCGCCCGACGGGCTGACGCCGCGCGAGTGCGAGGTGCTGGCGCTCGTTGCCGACGGACTCTCCAACCGGCAGATCGGCGAGGCGCTCTACATTAGCGACCGGACAGTCGCTCGCCACCTGACGAACATCTTCCACAAGATCGGTGTCACGTCACGGACCCAGGCCGCGCGCTACGCCATCGACCGCGGGGTGACAACCGCACCCACAGGGCGCCGCCCTTTACGCACAACCGCGTAGAGCCGCAGCTGCAGTTGGTCAATCGCGCCGATGCGGGAGACGTGCCGCGCGACCTAGCGTCCCAGTAGAGGCGCCCAACAGCGGGCCGACACCCGGGAGTGACCATGACAGTCGACAACGCCAACGAATCCCATCGATCAGGAGCAGCCACCAAGGCCGACGAACGGATCCACCGCGCCGTCTCCGCCGACGGCACCGAGATCGCCGGACGGGTGCAGGGGCACGGGCCGCCACTGATCCTGGTCCACGGCGCGTACGGGGACGGCGAAATCGCCTGGAAGGCGCTGCTGCCCTACCTCACCGACCGGTACACCTGTTACCTCCCGAGCACGCGAGGTCGAGGGTTGTCCTCCGACAACCCGGACCACTCACCCCCGCGCTTGCAGGAGGACGTCACCGCGTTCGTCGGCAGTATCGGCGAACCGGTCTGCCTGGTGGGCTGGTCGGGCAGCGGCGCGTGGGTGCTGGGTGCGGCCGCCCACAGTGACTCCGTGGCCGCCGTGACCATCTACGAGCCCGTCGTGATCGGGGTGGGGGGAGAAGACGACATCGCCAATATCGGCG
>DATHII010000377.1:0-2493 GCA_035316885.1 Jiangellaceae bacterium
CAGGGCTCCTTCGCCGGTCGCAGTGGCCGCCACCATCGCCTCGTCGACGGGAGCCGTCTGGATGTCCAGTCGTTCGGCTGCCTGATCCGTCAGCGTGAGCCGTGCCAGCTCCGAGCCCTCCACCGACTCGATCGTGACGGATTCGGCGCGAGAGGCCGTCTCCTCCGGGGTGCCTGCGCACGCCGAGAGGGCAAGGGCGGCCATCGACACGCCCACGACCCAGTGCGTGAAGCGATGCCTTGTCGGCTGCTCACGGTCCTGCATCGAGGCTCCCCTCAGTGACGAGCTGCTCTTCCCGTTCGGGTTGATGCGCAACCGGCGAGAGGAACGGATCCGCTACGTCCGGTTCCGGTGTCGATGCGAACCGCAGGTACAGCGTCGGTAGGACGAACAGAGTGAAGAAGGCAGACGTCACGAGCCCGCCCAGCACGACGATTGCCACTGGCCGGATCACCTCGAGGCCAGGCTCGTTCCCGAGTACGACGAGCGGCACCAGCATCAGCGCCGTCCCCACGGCGGTCAGCAGGATGGGCGCGAACCGCTCCTCCGTTCCCCGCACGACCGCGTCGTCACGAGAAGCGTCGGGCTCGCCGAGCTCGGCCTCCCGATACTGCCGAACCAGCAGGATGCCGTGTCGGACCGTGATTCCCAGCACAGTCAGGAATCCGAGCATTGCGGCAAGCGTGAAGGTCCGTGCGCCGGCCAGCGCCGCCAGCGCTCCACCAGTCAATGCTGCCGGCAGGGTGAGGAGAAGCATCAGCGCCAACCGCCAGCTGCGAAACGCCGCCTGGAGCAGGAGCAGGATTCCGGTCGCTGCGGCGATGGCATACCCGAACGTGCGCTGAGCAGCGTTTCGTTCCTCCGTCAGCTGCCCCAACAACTCCGCGTGATATTCGAGCGGGAACTCGACGTTCCTGATGGCACGGTCCACCTCAGCCATCACATCCCCGGCGTTGCGTCCGCTCACGTTGAACGCCACGTCCACGACCCGCGCCACCGAGTCGCGACGGATGACCGTGGGCGCGGAGACGATTCGTACATCGGCGACGTCCCCCAGGCGCACATGACCGCCGGACGGTGTGTCGACGAGCAGCTCCGGGATGTCGGACACGCTCTGACGGATCTCCGGTACCCCCCACACGACGACGTCGAAGACCTTCTGCTCCTCGAAGAGGTTTCCGACTGCCACGCCGGACAACAGCGTGGCCGCCGCGCGGCGGACGTCGCCGGGCTTGATGCCGTGGCGCTGTGCCGCCGCCAGGTCGACTTCGACCTCAACCGTTGGCTCCTCCACGCCCAGATCCACGGTGGGGTCGGCGACGCCGTCAATCCCGCTGATGGCCTCGCGCAGCTCTTCGGCCTTCGCGCGCAGGATGGACAGCTCCTGGCCGAAGACGCGCACCACGAGGTCCTCATCCACACCCGTCCGAACCTCTCGAACGCGTTGCTCCGGGTAGAGCTCGACATCGCCGGCAAGACCGGGGTACCCGCCGACCACGTCGCGTACCGCAGCCACCGTCTGGTCGTAGTCGGCGTCTGGCCGAATGGTGATCCAGAGCTCACTGGAGTTGACACCGACCACTTCGTCGGACGTGATCGCCCGGCCCACATGGGCGCTGACGTCCTGGACGCCGGAGACGTCACGCAGCTCGTTGCTCGCCTGGGCCACGATCCGTGACATCTCGGGATGCGACGTGCCGGGCGCGCCGTCCCACTCGATCACCACCTGCCGCTCACGCAGCGGGGGGAGCAGTTGCGGTGTACGCAGAAGCGGCAGCGTCGCGAGGCCCGCCAACAGCAGCGCAGCGACGGCAACGTAGACCCATCGAGAGTTGTGTACGACCGAGGTCAGGGCCCGGTCGTACCGCGGCTCCAGCCAGCGGACGATCGGCGACTCCGCACCATTCCGCGGCCCGCCGGAGAACACAATCAGCCCCAGCGCGGGTGTCACGGTCAGCGCCACGACCATCGAGGCGAGCACCGCCAACGCGTACGACAGCACCAGAGGCCGCGTGAACGATCCGGTCAACCCCGCGAGCAGCGCCACCGGAACGGCCGCGACCAGGATGATCAACGTTGCGAAGAGCGCCGAACCGCGCATCTCGAGCGCGGCGTCCAGCACGACACCGGCGGCCGACCGGGCGGCGCCCTCGTCTTCGCGTTGTTGTCGGTGTTCCCGCAGGCGTCGTTGCATGTTGTCGACGTCGAGGACGGCGTCGGCGACGAGCGCGCCGATCGCAACCACCAGACCGGCCACGACCATCGCGTTGATCGTGGCACCCAGTAGGTACAACACGACCCCGGCCGCAGCCAGGGACAGCGGAATGGTGACGATGCCGATGACGGCCGCCCGCCAGTCGAAGAGGAAGAGGACGAGCGCCACGAGCAACAGGAAGAGGCCGATCAGCAGCGCCGAACCGAGGTTGCCGATGGCACTGTCGAGGTAGCCGGCCGGCCGATAAACCGTCGCGTCCATCTGCACGCCCGGCAGCC
>DATHII010000378.1:0-8994 GCA_035316885.1 Jiangellaceae bacterium
CAGCCCGGCCGGTACCTCGACAACCACTCAGCGCCGTCCCAGGACGACCAGGTCGTCACGGTGGACAACCTCGCGCTCGTAGCCGGGCCCCATCTCTCGGGCCAGGTCGTGGGTGGACCGGCCGAGCAGGAACGGCAGTTCAACCGAGTCGAAGTTGACCAGTCCGCGTGCGACCGCGCGGCCGGACTCGTCGAGGAGGTCGACCGGGTCGCCGGCCGAGAAGGTGCCGTCGACGGCGGTGATGCCAGCTGGCAGCAACGAGAGCCGCCGCTCCACCACCGCGCGCACGGCACCGCCGTCGAGGTGCAGTTGCCCCAGACCGCTGGTCGCGTGCTCGAGCCACAGCAGCCGCGTGGATCGCCGGCCGGCGCGAGGGCGGAACCACGTCCCGACTGCCACGCCGGAAAGGGCCGCCGCGGCCTCGGTGGCCGAGGCGAGGACGACATCGATGCCCGAACCGGTGGCGATTCGCGCGGCGTCGACCTTCGTCTGCATGCCACCGCTGCCCACGCCGGAGCGACCGGTGCGACCGATCTGCAACCCGTCGAGGTCGGAGAGGTCGCCGATCTCGGCGATTCGGCTCGCCCCTGGCCGGCGCGGGTCGCCGTCGTAGAGGCCGTCGACGTCGGAGAGCAGCACCAACGCGTCAGCATGGACGAGTTGCGCCACGAGCGCGGCGAGCCGGTCGTTGTCGCCGAAGCGGATCTCGTGGGTCGCCACGGTGTCGTTCTCGTTGACGACGGGCAGGACCCCGAGCGCGAGCAGCTTGTGCAGCGTGCGATAGGCGTTGCGGTAGTGCGAGCGACGGGTCATGTCGTCGACGGTGAGGAGCACCTGCCCCACCTTCAGCCCGTGGGTGGCGAACTCCTCGGAATAACGGGCTACCAGCAACCCCTGTCCGACGCTCGCAGCGGCCTGCTGAGTCGAGAGGTCGCGAGGCCGGCGGGCCAGGCCGAGGGGAGCGAGCCCCGCCGCGATCGCACCCGAGGAGACCAGGACGACTTCGCGGCCGGCCGCACGCGCAGCGGCCAGCACCTCGACCAGGGCCGTGACCCGCGTCACGTCCAGCCCGCCGGCGGTCGTGGTCAGCGACGACGAACCGACCTTCACCACGATCCGTCGCGCGTCGACCAGCGCCGCGCGGGTCATTCCCGGCGCCCGTCGAGGCGACGGTCGGAGCCACGGGGACCGTGGAGCAACTCGGCGCCTGCCTGGATCGTCGGCTCCCAGTCGAACACGACACCGTCGTCCCCACCGATGACGACCTCGGCCCCGACGGAGGCGCCCGCCTCCAGGAGCTTCTCCTCTACGCCGAGCCGGGCCAGCCGGTCGCCGAGGTAGCCCACGGCCTCGTCGTTGGCGAAGTCGGTCTGGCGGACCCACCGCTCAGGCTTGGCGCCGCGCACCCGGAACCGCTCCCCCTCACGCTTGACCGTGAATCCGGCGTCGTCGACCGCCACCGGGCGCAGCACCAGCCGCGTGCGCTCCGGCGCCGGCTTCGCCGCCCGGGCCGCCGATACCACCTCGGCCATCGCGAACGTCAGGTCGCGCAGCCCCTCGTGCGTCGCAGCCGACACCGGCACCACGCGCCAACCGCGCCCCTCGAGGTCGGGCTTGACCATCTCGGCCAGGTCGCGCGCGTCAGGGACGTCGATCTTGTTGAGGGCGACCAGCCTGGGGCGGTCGGCCAGTCCCCCGTAGGACGCCAACTCGGCCTCGACGACGTCGATGTCGGCGATCGGGTCGCGCCCGGGCTCCATGGTGGCGCAGTCGACGACGTGCACGAGCGCGCTGCACCGTTCGACGTGACGCAGGAACTCGTGACCCAGGCCGCGGCCCTCACTCGCGCCCTCGATCAGCCCGGGCACGTCGGCAACGGTGAAGCGCACCTCACCTGCGTCGACGACCCCGAGGTTGGGCACCAGGGTGGTAAACGGGTAGTCGGCGATCTTGGGCCTGGCAGCCGAGATCGCCGCGACGAGGCTGGACTTGCCGGCGCTCGGGAAGCCCACGAAGCCGACGTCGGCCACGCTCTTGAGCTCGACGACGACGTCGAGGTCCTGGCCGGGCACCCCGAGGAGCGCGAATCCCGGGGCGCGTCGCCTCGTGCTGGCCAGGGCCGCGTTGCCCAGCCCGCCGCGACCGCCTTGGGCCACGACGAACCGCGTTCCGGCACCGACCAGGTCGACCAGGACCTCACCCTCGAGCGTGGTGACGACGGTGCCGTCCGGGACGGGGAGGACCACATCGGCACCGTGCGCGCCGTCGCGGTTGTCGCCCTGCCCGGGCGCGCCGTTGCCGGCCCGGCGGTGCGGCGAGCGGTGGTAGTCGAGCAACGTCGTGGTGTTCGAGTCCACGACGAGGACGACGTCACCGCCGTTGCCGCCGTTGCCGCCGTTTGGTCCGCCGAGCGGCTTGAACTTCTCGCGCCGTATCGACACACAGCCGTGTCCACCGTTGCCGGCCGCGAGATGGAGGACGACGCGGTCGACGAACGAGGGGATGGCCATCTCCGCACCTCCTCTCCCGCGCCGGATGTGTGCGAGGGCGGGCTGGTCAGCTGACCAGCCCGCCCTCGGTTGTCCTGCCTATGCCGCCCGGGAGGAGGTCACTCCGCCGCCGGGACGATGCTGACGACCCTGCGGCCACGCTTGACACCGAACTCCACAGCGCCGGCAGTGGTGGCGAACAGGGTGTCGTCACCCCCGCGGCCGACGTTGTCGCCCGGGTGGAAATGGGTGCCGCGCTGGCGCACGATGATCTCGCCGGCCTGGACCACCTGGCCGCCGTAGCGCTTGACGCCCAGCCGCTGGGAGTTGGAGTCGCGCCCGTTCCGCGTGGACGAGGCGCCCTTCTTGTGAGCCATGGCCGCTTCCTACTTCGTGGTCTCGATGCCGGTGACCTTGACCTGGGTGTACTTCTGGCGGTGCCCCAGGTGACGGCGGTAGCCGGTCTTGTTCTTGAAACGCAGGATCTCGATCTTCGGACCCTTGGTGGCGCCGAGGATCTCGGCGGTGACGGAGACCTTCTTCAGCTTCTTGGCGTCAGATGTCACCGTCTCACCGTCGACGAGCAGGACTGCCGGCAGCGACACGGTCGCACCGACATCGCCGTCGCGACGATCGACCTCGATGACGTCGCCGACGGCTACCTTCTGCTGGCCGCCGCCGCTGCGGACGATCGCGTACACCGCGGGCTCACTCTCGCTCGGAGGGTCGGACGCGCAGCCACCCGGGGGCGAGCGCACGGAAGTGGGCGCGAGGCGCGCCAATGCAAGAATACGGATCCGGCTGCGCCCGGGTCAAACCGTCGTCCCGCAGCCATTGAGGCTCAGCCGGTTGCGCCGACCTGTTCGGTCGCGACTGCCGGCTCACCCGCCGGGCGCTGTGCCCGCCGCCGTGAGCGACGAGGTGGAGCCGCGGGCTCCGGCGTCACCTCTTCGGCCGGGGCAGTGGGTTCACTACGGCGACGCCGGCCCCTGCGACTTCCGCCACCCGTGTCAGTGCCGGATTCCGGCGAGCTCGGGGCCGACTCCACCGGCTCGTGATGGATGATCACGCCCCGGCCCCTACAGGTCTCACACGGCTCGCTGAAGGCCTCGAGCAGGTCGACGCCGATCCGCTTGCGGGTCATCTGGACGAGGCCGAGCGAGGTGACCTCTGCCACCTGGTGCTTGGTGCGGTCGCGGCCCAGGCACTCGACCAGCCGCCGCAGCACGAGATCGCGGTTCGCCTCGAGCACCATGTCGATGAAGTCGATCACGATGATGCCGCCGATGTCGCGCAGCCTGAGCTGGCGCACAATCTCCTCGGCCGCCTCGAGGTTGTTCTTCGTCACGGTCTCCTCGAGATTGCCCCCGGAGCCGGTGAACTTGCCGGTGTTGACGTCGACGACCGTCATCGCCTCGGTCCGATCGATCACCAGCGAGCCGCCGCTGGGTAGCCAGACCTTCCGGTCCAGCGCCTTCGCGATCTGCTCGTCGATGCGGTGGGCTGCGAAGACATCGCCGTCGCCGGTCCAGCGCTCGAGCCGGTCCCGCAGGGACGACGCGACATAGGACACGTACGACTCGATGGTGTCCCAGGCGTCGTCGCCCGAGACGACGAGCTTGGAGAAGTCCTCGTTGAACAGGTCACGAACGACCTTGATCGCCAGGTCGGGCTCGCCGTAGAGCAACTGCGGAGCGTTGCCGGACGACTTCTTGACGATGTCCTCCCACTGCGCGCGCAGCCGGCTGACGTCGTTGGTCAACTCCTCCTCCGACGCACCCTCCGCGGCTGTACGGACGATCACGCCCGAGTCCTCCGGGACGACCTCCTTGAGGATCGTCTTCAGCCGGGTGCGCTCGGTGTCGGGCAGCTTTCGGCTGATCCCGCTCATCGAGCCGCCTGGGACGAAGACGACGTAGCGGCCGGGCAGGCTGACCTGTCCGGTAAGCCGGGCGCCCTTGTTCCCGATCGGGTCCTTGGTGACCTGCACGAGCACCGACTGACCGGACTTGAGGACCTCCTCGATCCGGCGCGGGCCGTCGGGCTTGCCCAGCCCGGCCCAGTCGACCTCGCCGGCGTAGAGAATGGCATTGCGGCCGCGACCGATGTCGATGAACGCGGCCTCCATCGCGGGCAGCACGTTCTGCACCCTGCCGAGGTAGGCGTTGCCCACCATCGACTGCTGGGACGAGCGGCTGACGTAGTGCTCGACCAGCACCTCGTCCTCGAGCACCCCGATCTGGATCCGGTCCCCGGTCTGGCGAACCACCATGACTCTGTCGACGGCTTCGCGGCGGGCCAGGAACTCGGCCTCGCTGATCACCGGTGGGCGACGCCGCCCGGCCTCCCGACCCTCTCGGCGGCGCTGCTTCTTGGCTTCCAGTCGGGTCGAACCCTTGACCGAGGTCACCTGGTCGCCGGTATCTGCTGCGGGCCGGGCCTCCCGCACGCGGACGACGGTGTCGGGCGGATCGTCGGGCTGCGTCTCGTCGGTGCCGGCGTCTCCCTTGCGGCGACGGCGCCGACGGCGCCGCCTGGTCGCACCGGTCCCGTCACCGGTGCCCTCGTCGGGTCCCTCCCCTGCTTCCTGGTCGCCGTCATCGGCGGAGTCGGCGTCGGACCGCTCACCGTCGGCGGGTTCGCCAGCGCCGGGCCGACCGTCGCCGGAGTCGCCGTCGTCGGCGCTGCCCGCCGTGTCGCCAGTGGCCTTCTTGCGGCGGCCGCGACCTCCGCGGCGGCGCCGCTTCCTCGGGCTGTCGTCGGTGTCGGACTCGTCGTCGTCGATCTCGGTCGCCGGGGCGGCGGCGTCCACCGCGTCGTCCTCGCGGGCCACGCGCTTCGTCGCCGCCCTGGCCGGACGTGCCTGCGCCTCGGCGGCGGTGAACTGCGGCGCTTGGAACAGGACCGGCACGCCCGGCGCGGAAGCGACCCCGGGCGTGGTCTCTGCGGAGATCACGGCAGTGTCGACGGGCGTGGCATCTGCCTTCTTACGCGTCCGTCGCGCCGGCTTGTCGGGCGCAGCTGCCGCGACGTCGGCGGCCGGGACCGTCGCCTTCGTGCGAGCGCGGCGCGCGCGGGGCGTGGAGGCGCGTTTCGCGTCCCCGTCGGTCGCGGCCGGACCGGCGGCGCTGCTGTCGGTTGCGGTCGACGCCTCCGGCACATCAGGCGCCGCCGGCGGCCCGGCCGCCCGGCTGGCGGTGCGTCGCCGTCGCGGCGCAGCTGAAGTGGTGGTGCTGGTGGTGTCGTTGCTGGTTGTGCTGTTTCCTGTGATGTTGCTGTCTTGCATCCGGGTGCACTCCCGTCGGCCCTGCCGCGGGGCGCCGCACCGGCGAAGGCGCGTGCTGCTCGCCGCGTCAGGACTCCTGTCGGCCGCCGGCGCCCGTGGCGGGCCCGGCGGAGAAGCCTTCGGTCGGCGACGTCCTCCGGATCTCACCGTCGGCGAGCTTCGCAGGTCGCACCGCGCCGGCACGCCCAGGCTGGGCGGCGTCGCAGTCGGGCTCTACGGTTCACCCACCGTGCCGGACGGGTACGCCGGGCGGCCCCTGCGCCAGCCGGGTCCGCCACAGGGCGGTCGGGGGCGGCGCGATGTCAGCCACACGACGGTGTCCGGCGAGGACGTCGTCGGGTCGGACGGCCGGTGTTCCGTACCGTGCGACCACATTCATTATCACACATCGCGGCCGATCCGTGGTGTCAGGCGCAGGCGTGGCACGTAGGAGTAGTCCCCCGATGTGGGACCTGGTGCGGGACCATACGGTTTCCCCATGACCGATGCGGCCGACCATCCAGCCCACCCTGCGCCGGCCGGGACGCTCGAGGTCACCGCCCGCGGCCTCGTTGATGCCGAGGTCGCCGAGCGCGTCGCAGCCGGCCAGGTCAACGACGTTCCCGCGCGATCGAGTCGCACGGTCGGGGAGATCGTGCGCGCCAACCTGTTCACCCGCATCAACGCCATCATCGGCGTCCTGTTCGTCATGGTCCTGTCGGTCGGGCCGATCCAGGACGCGCTGTTCGGTGGCGTGATCATCGCCAACACCCTGATCGGGATGATCCAGGAGCTACGCGCCAAACAGACGCTCGACCGGCTGGCCATCATCGGCGAGGCCAGGCCGCGGGTGCGCCGGGGGGGTGTCGCGACCGAGATGGCGCCGTCGGGCATCGTGCTGGACGACGTGATCGAACTAGGCCAGGGCGACAAGGTGGTCGTCGACGGTGTCGTCGTCGAGTCCGACGGTCTGGAGATCGACGAGTCGCTGCTCACCGGGGAGGCCGATCCCGTCCTCAAGGCGCCAGGCGACGGGGTCATGTCGGGAAGCTTCGCGGTCGCCGGCGGCGGCGCCTTCCAGGCGACGAAGGTCGGACGCGAAGCCTACGCCGCACAGCTCGCCGAGGAGGCGAGCCGCTTCACCCTGGTCAACTCGGAACTGCGCAACGGCATCAACAAGATCCTCATGTTCGTCACCTACGCGATCATCCCCACCGGAATCGCACTGGTCATCAGCCAACTCGTCGTCAACGAGGACGACCTGTCCGAGGCGATCCGGCGCATGGTCGCGGGCCTGGTGCCGATGGTCCCCGAGGGCCTCGTGCTGCTGACCTCGATGGCCTTCGCGGTCGGGGTGGTCCGGCTGGGGCGCCGCCAGTGCCTCGTCCAGGAACTGCCGGCGATCGAAGGCCTGGCCCGCGTGAGCGTCGTGTGCCTGGACAAGACCGGCACCCTGACCGAGGGCACGATGGACGTCGCAGAGGTGCGCGAGCTCGCCGAAGGCCACCCGGTCGCCGATGTACTGGGCGCGCTCGCCGCGGTGGACTCGCGCCCCAACGCGAGCATGCGCGCGGTCGGCGAGGCCTACCCACGTCCGGCGGGCTGGACCGAGACCGCCGACGCGCCTTTCTCGTCCGCGCGAAAATGGAGCGGCGCGACATTCGTCGATCCGGCGGGCTCGACCTCGACCTGGCTCATCGGTGCGCCGGACGTCCTCCTGCCCCCCGCCAACCCGGCTCTGGCGAGCGCCGACGAGCTCGGGGCCCGCGGGTTGCGGGTTCTCCTGCTGGGTCGCAGTTCGGTGTCCGTCGACGAGGCACTCGCTGCGCCGGAGCACATCGGCGACCACCTCACCCCCGCCGCGCTCGTCGTGATCGAGCAGCGGCTGCGCCCGGAGGCACCCGACACCCTTCGCTACTTCGCCGACCAGGGGGTGCAGACCAAGGTCATCTCCGGCGACAACGCGGTGTCGGTCGGTGCCGTCGCCTCGGCGCTGGGCATCGAGGGTGCGAGCCACCCGGTCGATGCACGTAGCCTGCCCACTGCCCAGGAGCCGCTCGCCGACGAGCTCGAGGCGAACGCGATCTTCGGGCGGGTCAGCCCACAGCAGAAGCGCGACATGGTGCACGCTCTGCAGTCGCGGCGGCACAACGTGGCGATGACCGGCGACGGCGTCAACGACGTGCTCGCACTCAAGGATGCCGACATCGGCGTCTCGATGGGGTCTGGCAGCGAGGCTGCCCGAGCGGTGGCACAGATCGTGCTCCTGGACAACAGCTTCTCCTCGCTGCCGTCGGTCGTGGCGGAGGGTCGACGGGTGATCGGCAACATCGAGCGGGTCGCGAACCTGTTCCTCACCAAGACCGCGTACGCCGTGATCCTCGCCGTCGTGGTCGTGCTGACCCAGGTGCCGTATCCCTTCCTGCCCCGGCATCTCACGTTGCTGAGCTCGCTGACGATCGGCATCCCGGCGTTCTTCCTGGCGCTGGCTCCCAACACCGAACGCGCCCGGCCCGGCTTCACGCGCAGGGTCCTGCGCTTCGCGATCCCGGCCGGAACGATTGCCGCCGCCGCGACCATCGCCTCGTACATGTACGCGCGGACCGTGTACGGCGGAAACCTCGAGGCCGAGACATCGGCGGCGACCCTCACCCTGTTCCTCGTCGCCCTCTGGGTGCTCGCGATCATCGCCCGGCCGTACACCTGGTTGCGGATCCTGCTGGTGCTCGCCATGGGCGCCGGGTTCGCGATCGTTCTCACGGTTCCTGCGCTGCAGGACTTCTTCCAGCTCGACCTGGTCGGAACCCGGGCGCCCTGGGTCGCCGTGGCGATCGCCGCGGTGGCGGCGCTTGCCCTCGAGGTGGTCTGGCGGCTGCGCTGGTTCCGCGCCGGCAGCTAGCTGGATCTTTACCCGCCACCGAACGGGTCGCCGACCGCCGCGGACTCCTCGTCGAGGGGCCCCTGCGCGAGACGTGTTGACAGGAACGGCTGCGCATCGACTCCCTCTCCGGTCAGGCGAAGGGCCACGAGCAGATCGTCGGGGCGAACCGTCGGAGTCTGATGCCGCAGGACTGCACGCAGCGAGGTGCCGTCGGCCCTCACCTCGAGCCGCACCACCGCAGCCCGCGCGTCCAGCATCCGGGAGCCGTTCTTGGTCATCCGCCGGACCTCGACGGACGACGCTGCGAGGAGGGCCGACACAGCACGGGAAAGGCGGCCCTGGTCGACACCCGGAAGGTC
>DATHII010000379.1:0-29095 GCA_035316885.1 Jiangellaceae bacterium
CGGCGGTCGGCCGGGTTCGAGGGCGGTCTGTGCGACCCCGGTTTGACCCTGCCCCACGTGTCCACGTACCGTGGATCGGTCGACGAGGGCTCCAGTGGTGCGCGCGTGTGCGCACATGTCCGGGCAGTCGTCGGCTCCCCACTGACTCGCACCCCGTCGACCCTGGAGCCCGGACGTGAAGCGCACCTTCCAGCCGAACAATCGCCGTCGCGCGAGGAAACACGGCTTCCGGCTGCGCATGCACACTCGCGCCGGCCGGGCAATCATCGGCGCCCGCCGTCGCAAGGGCCGTGCCCGCTTGTCCGCCTGAGCGCGGTCCGACTGTGCCGCTCAGGATCGGAGGAGCACACATGCTGCCCCCCGAGCATCGGCTGCGGCATTCTCAGGACTTCCGTGCCACGGTTCGCCGCGGTGTTCGCGTCGGCCGTCCCCTCGTCGTCGTCCACCTTGTGCCGGGATCGGACGAATCCGGTCCGACTCGGGCCGGATTTGCCGTGGGTCGGGTCGTCGGCGGTGCAGTCGTGCGCAACGCCGTCCGGCGGCGGTTGCGCCACCTGATGCGTGACCGGCTCGACAGGTTGCCGCCGGGCTCACGGGTCGTGATCCGGGCACAGAGCGAAGCTGCGGGTGCCCCCGGCGTGGCTCTGGCCCGCGACCTCGACGCCGCACTCGACCGGGCTCTGGCCCGAGTCGCCGGACCGCCCGCGATCGTGGTAGCGCGATGATGCGCCGAGTGCTGGTCGCGTTGTTGAAGGCCTATCGCCTGCTGATCAGCCCGCTGTACGGCCAGACGTGCCGCTACTACCCGACATGCTCGGCGTACGCGCTGGGCGCCGTCGAAACCCACGGCGCACTGCGCGGGAGCTGGCTGGCGGCGCGCCGGTTGGGACGGTGCCATCCATGGACGCCGGGCGGGGTCGACCTGGTCCCCCCGCGGGAGGCCTACCGGTGGTGGGGGCTCGTCCCTGGCATGGACGGCTCCGCCGATGACCACGACACAACCACCACCCGACTGCCGCGCACGGGAACCCCGTTCGCCGACACACCGGTCGCCCGAGGAGCCTGAACGCCCGTGGACACCCTGCTCGCCCCGCTGTACTTCCTCGTCAGCTGGATCACGATCGGCTGGCACTGGGTGTTCAGCGAGTTCCTGGGGATCGGTAACGACGGAGTCAACTGGGCGCTGTCGATCATCGGACTGGTCGTCGTCATCCGGATCCTGCTGATCCCGCTGTTCGTTCGCCAGATCAAGTCGCAACGCAACATGCAGATGTTGCAGCCGAAGGTGCGCGAGATCCAGAAGAAGTACAAGGGCGACCGTGAACGTCTCCAGCAGGAGACGATGAAGCTCTACAAGGACGCGGGCACGAACCCGTTCGCCTCCTGCCTGCCGATCCTGTTGCAGGCGCCGTTCCTGTTCGCGTTGTTCCGCGTGCTCGACGGCGTCGCCAAGGACCACCCACGCGGTGCCTTCCAAGACCACCCGGACCTGTTCGAACAGTTTCAAAAAGCCGAGATCTTCGGTGCGCCGCTGTCGGCGAGCTTCCTGGACGCAGACAACACCCAGACCAAGGTCATCGCGATCGTCATGGTCGTGCTCATGACGCTGACAACCTTCATCACCCAACGCCAGATCATGCGCAAGAACATGCCGAAGGAGGCGTTGGAGGGACCCTTCGCGCAGCAGCAGAAGATCCTGCTGTACGTCCTGCCGTTGGTCTTCGCTGTCTCCGGCGTCTACTTCCCGCTCGGTGTGGTGCTCTACTGGCTGACCTCCAACCTGTGGACGATGGGTCAGCAGTTCTATGTGATCCGGCGGATGCCGGCTCCGGGCACGCCGGCCGAAGAGGCGCACCGCCGGCGCCTGGAGGCCAAGGCCCAGAAGCGCGGCGATGCGGTTCCAGCCGGTCAGGTGGCCGAAGAGGCACCGCCGCCACCGCCACCGGTTCGGGAACAACCCAAGCGCAACACCCGGTCACAGCGCCGCAGGAACGCGCAGCGCAACAAGAAGAAGAAGAATTGACCTCTCCCCGACCGTGCTGCCGTGGGCCGTCGACGGCGACCGATCCCCAGAATCTGTGAGGAGTACGACGTGAGCAACGCCGTCACGCCGGAGCACCCGGAGACACCCGATGCGGCGGCCGTGGATGCGCCCTCGTCGCCGCCGCCCGGCTCGTCGGCGACTGTCGAGACGGCAACGCCCACCGTGACGTCAGGTGCGGCCGAGACGTCAGGTGCGGCCGAGACGTCAGGTGCGGCCGAGACGCAGAGCGGGACGACGCCGGCGCCGAACAGGGCAGCCACAGGGACAGCCGAGCGCCTGCGGGTGTTGGAGCACGAGGGTGACGTCGCAGCCGACTACCTCGAGGGGCTGCTCGACATCGCCGACTTCGACGGCGACATCGACATGGATGTCGAAGGCGACCGGGCAATGGTGTCTGTCGTGGGGGCCGAACTGGGGGAGCTCGTCGGCGATGAGGGGCAGATCCTGGAGGCGCTGCAGGAGCTCACCAGGCTCGCTGTGATCCGCGAGACCGGGGAACGCAGCCGGCTCATGCTGGACGTCGGGGGTTTCCGAGCGCGCAAGCGTGCCGACCTGACGGCGTTGGCGCTGCGGACCGTCGAGAAGGCCAGGTCTACCGGCGATCCGGTGCCGCTGAGTCCGATGACTCCGTTCGAGCGCAAGGTGGTGCACGATGCGGTGGCCGCGGCAGGGCTACACAGCGAGTCCGAGGGCGAGGAGCCCGAGCGGTACGTCGTCGTACGTCCCGGCTGAGGTCGTGGGTGGAACCAAGAACGGCACGCCGGCATCCCGGCGTGCCGTTTCACGTGGAACATCGAATGCCCAAGGCTCGGTTTCACGTGAAACAGCGTCCGACAACCCCGGTAGACCGCCGGCGGCGGCAACGATCGTCTTCGGGGACCGGCTCGCTGTGGCCGAGCGGTACGTGTCGTTGTTGGCCGGCGCCGGCATCGAGCGCGGGCTGATCGGGCCACGCGAAGTCCCGCGCCTGTGGCACCGCCACGTACTCAACTGCGCCGTGGTCAACGAGGCCATGGCCAACGGCTCGACCGTCGCCGACGTAGGCTCCGGCGCCGGGCTGCCCGGTGTGGTGCTCGCCGTGGCCCGACCCGATCTGCAGATGACGCTGGTCGAGCCTGCGTTACGTCGCAGCCGGTTCCTCCAGGAGGTCGTCGCCGAACTCGGGCTCCAGAACACCGTCGTCATCCGAGCTCGGGCCGAAGACCTTGCCGGACAGCTCGAGGTCGAGGCCGTCACAGCGAGGGCGGTGGCGTCGCTCGAGCGGTTGGCCGGCTGGACCTTGCCCCTGTTGTCCACAGGAGGTCGATTGCTCGCGCTCAAGGGCGCCTCTGTTGTGGACGAGCTTGCACGGGCCTCGACGGCGCTGCGCAGAATGGGCGCGGCATCCTGGGCCGTGCACGAGTTCGGTCGTGGGATTGTCGACCCTCCGACACGGGTGGCGGTCGTCGAAGTCGGGCGTCCGGTGCGGGAGGCTGTGTCCCGACGGGGCCGAACGAGAGGCAGGAGATGACGGTGTCCACTGCGGCTGCCGGTCTGGGCTGGCCCGAGCCCGACCGACCGGTCGGTGCGTCCGAGGTTGACCTGGGGCGTGGTGGAGACACCGGAGCCCATCTGGGCTGGCCGGAAGCCACAGCAACCGAGGTCACCTCGAGCGTGGTCGCCGAGCCATCTCTTGCGCCGGGGCTCAGGTCGGACGAGACTCCCGCCGACGGCGGACCGCCTTCTGGGGACGCCAAGCCAGCCCAGGTAGGGGTTGCACTGACGGCGGACAAGGCAGGTGTCACGACGGCCGTCCGCACGGCGGCACCGGCACAGATCCACACGGCTGCCGACATCGTGATCGATGGCACGCCGATGGCCGGAGCCCTCGCCGACGCCGACACGCCCATCGCCCATCAGGCGGCTGCGGCCGTGTTCGTCACCGCCCGCCGGCGTGAGCCCCTGCCGGCACCGGCGGCGACACGCGTCATGGTTGTCGCCAACCAGAAGGGGGGCGTGGGCAAGACGACGACGACGGTCAACGTCGGCGCGGCGATGGCCTTCAACGGCCTACGCGTGTTGGTCATCGATCTCGACCCCCAAGGCAACGCGTCCACGGCGCTGGGCATCGACCACCATGCCGACATCCCCAGCGTGTACGACGTGGTGGTGGACGAGACGCCGGTCGCCGACGTCGTCGTCCCCGTCGACGGCGTCGACGGGCTGTACTGCGTGCCGGCGACGATCGACCTCGCGGGCGCCGAGATCGAACTGGTCTCGTTGGTCGCCCGCGAGTCGCGCCTTCGCAAGGCGCTCACTGCGCACTTGGCCGCCCTGCCTGAGGACGAGGCGTACGACTACGTGCTCATCGACTGCCCGCCCTCTCTCGGGCTGCTCACCGTGAATGCCCTCGTGGGGGGCGACGAGGTGTTCATCCCCATCCAGTGCGAGTACTACGCCCTGGAAGGTCTGAGCCAGTTGCTGAAGAACATCGACCTGGTGCGGGCACACCTCAATCCGTCACTGGCTGTGTCGACGATCCTGCTGACGATGTACGACGGACGAACCCGGCTGGCTGCTCAGGTCGCCGACGAGGTGCGTTCACATTTCGGCGACACGGTCCTGCGCACTACCATCCCGCGGTCTGTCCGCATCAGCGAAGCGCCCAGCTACGGCCAGACGGTCATGACCTACGATCCCGGCTCGAGCGGTGCACTGTCCTATCTCGAAGCGGCGCGGGAGATGGCCGAACGAGGCGCCAAGCCCGCCGAGCCTCTGACCGAGCAGATCACGAAGGAGTAGCCGTGAGCCAGCGTCGACGTGGCCTTGGTCGTGGCCTGGGGGCCTTGATACCAGCCGGACCCAGTAGGGAGGTAAAGGACGGCGACGGCGGGCGGCGCAGCCCGGTCGACGTCTTCTTTCCCGATCCCGCCGAGGGCGGTGCAGCGTCGCGCACCTCTGGCGATGTTCCACGTGAAACGTCGTTCACTGGTAACGGCGCCGGTAACGGCATTACGGCCGATTCGGACCTCGGACTGCTGCCTGTCGCCGGTGCCCGCTTTGCCGAGGTGTCCGTCGAGGCCATCGCGCCGAACGCACGGCAGCCTCGTGAGGACTTCGACGAGGATGAGATGGCCGAGCTCGTCGAGTCGATCCGGGAAGTGGGGTTGCTGCAGCCGGTCGTCGTGCGCGCCCTTCGGGGGGGCCGCTTCGAATTGGTCATGGGGGAACGCCGGTGGCGTGCCACCCAGCGGGCCGGCCTGGCGACGATTCCCGTCATCGTGCGCGATACCCACGATGACGCCATGCTCCGCGACGCCCTGCTGGAGAACCTGCACAGAAGCAATCTCAACCCGCTCGAAGAGGCAGCCGCCTACCAGCAGCTACTCGACGACTTCGGTGGAACTCACGACGAACTGGCGACCCGGATCAAACGCTCACGACCCCAGATCTCGAACACCCTACGACTGCTCAAGCTGCCGCCAGCGGTCCAGCGCCGGGTCGCGGCGGGGGTTCTGTCCGCAGGCCACGCCCGGGCTCTGCTCGGCCTTGCCGACCTCTCGGCACAGGAGCGGCTCGCCCAGCGCATCGTGGCGGAAGGGCTCAGCGTGCGATCGGTCGAGGAGATCGTCGCCCTCGGTGGAGACACGCCGCCGAAGCCCCGAACCCAGCAGAGCTCCAAGCCGATCGCTCCCCGCCTCGCGGATATCGCGGCCTCACTGTCCGAACGCCTCGACACGCGGGTCAAGGTCGACCTGGGTCGGAGCAAGGGCAAGGTGACGATCGAGTTCGCCAGTATCGACGACCTCGAGCGCATCGTCAGCACCATCGCCGCGGTCGGGCACAGCGGGGACCTGCACGACGTTCAGGGATAGCGCGGGCAGCCAACCTTCGATTCGTCACCTGGTCGCGGGCCCCAGTCCCCCGGCCGTTACACCGGCCGCAGCGACGGCTCTGGGACGACTGATCCCAGGATCCGCTCGACCGCCACCTCGACATCGGCGCGCCAGTCGAGGGTCGAGCGTAGGTCGAGCCGCAGCCGCGGCCACCGATGGTGGGGCCGCACCGTCTCGAAGCCGACCACTTTCAGGTAGTCGGCGGGCACGACGCAGCCGGGACGCTCCCACCGAGCGTCACCGAAAGCCTCCACCGCCCTGAACCCCCGTCGCAGTAGGTCCTTCGCGGCGGCGTGTACCAACGACCGGCCGAGCCCGGCACCCTGACGGTCGGGACGGACGAAGGCCGTGACGAGCAGGGCCGCGTCCGCGCTGACTGGGCTGGTGGGAAAGGTGGCTGCACGCGGCACCAGCGCGGGCGGTGCGTACATGATGTACCCGGCGGGTACATCGTCGACGTAGGCGAGAACGCCGCACCTGCCCCATTCGAGCAGCACGGCGGATACCCAGGCCTCCTTCTCCAGGGCTCGGTCGCCGGCCTGGGCGGCACGCTCGGCAGCGACGGCTCCCAGCTCCCAGGACACGCAGGCCCGACACGGCTGTAGGAGATCGCCCAGGTTGTCCAGTGTCACCGGTTCCAGCCTCCGCCTCGGCGGATGCACGCAGACCTCCCTGCGGGTGCGGATTCAGCTCGGCTCCCACGAGGGGCCGATATCGCATCGTAGTGGTCTAGATGGTTGTTTCACGTGAAACAAGGGCGCCACTGCCCACATCCAGGCCAGCACAGAGCGCGCGCGTCGTAGGTCAGGCACCGGCCAGGTCGCGCATCTGCAATGCTCCGGTCTGAGCGTCTTCATGCGATGGCAGGTAGACCCGCTGCACTGCGACGACGATCGCTTCTGCGACAACATCACGGAACTCAGGATGGGCGAGCCGAATGGCGTCGCGATCGTTGGTCAGGTAGCCGAGTTCGACGCGGACCGCAGCCATCCGGGTGTGCCGCAACAGGTCCCAGGTCTTGGCGTGGCTGCGACAGTCGACCAGGTCGGTGCGCGCGACGATCTCACGCTGGATCAGACCTGCGAACGTCTCGCCGATCGCACTGTTGGCGCCGGGTCGGTCGCTTCCATAGAAATATGTGGCGACACCACAGGCCAACGGGTTGGGGTGGGCGTCGACGTGCAGCGAGATCATCAGGTTCGCGCCCGCCTCGTTCGCGAAGTGGGCCCGCGTGACCTCGTCGAGCTCGTCAGCCATCGTGGTGCCGCGGGTCAGGTACGCCTGAACGCCCGTGGCAGCCAACCGGCCCTCGACCCTCGAACCCAGGTCCTCGACGATGGCGGCCTCCTCGAGGCCGTGACCCACGTTGCCGCGATCGGGGCCGCCATGTCCCGGGTCGATGACGACGATCTTGCCGGGGAGCCGCTTTCCGGCCCGTCGAAGCGCCTCGACGGCGCGCAGGTTGTCCGGGCGCCCGCCGGTAACGATCGGTGCGAGCCGCGCCAGTGCCTTGAATGTGCCTGGACCGCAGGTGCCGTCGGCCGGCAGGCCGACGTTGCGCTGGAACTCGCGTAGCGCCTCGCCGGTCCGTGGACCGAATACGCCGTCGACGCGACCCACGTGGAATCCGAGTTCGGAGAGCCGGCGCTGCAGCCCGAGAACGTCGTCGCCCGCTTGCGGGTTGGCGACCACGTAGGAGAGCAGCCGGTCGCCCAACCGCCAGCGGGCCTCGTCGAGTACGCGGTACGTCGTGGGTCCGACAATGCCGTCGGCGGTCAGTCCGCGTTCCTGCTGGAACTGGCGGACGGCCCGGTCGACCTCGTCGTCGAATGTGTCCGATGCGCCGTCACGGAGCAGACCGATCTGCGCGAGCTTTGCCCGGATCTCGGCGACGGCCGGTCCGGTGGCACCGTTCCGGTATCGCAGCGCGGTCATCGGTCGCTGCCGTCCCTTCGACGCAGGCTTGGGCCGCATCGTACCGGTCTCCCCGGCCCGTTCCGGGCCGGGGAACGGCTCAGGCGGTGTAGTCCTCCAGCTCACGCAGCAGCGCCGCCTTCGGTCGAGCGCCGATGATCTGCTTGACCACCTTGCCGCCGGAGAAGACGTTGAGCGCCGGAATGGAGGTGATCCGGTACGCCGCAGCGGTCGCCGGATTCTCGTCGACGTTGAGCTTGACGATGTCGAGCTTGCTCTGGGTACCGGCGATCTCTTCGAGGACCGGAGCGATCATCCGGCACGGACCGCACCACTCGGCCCAGAAGTCGACCAGAACCGGCTTGTCGTTCTTCAGAACGGCCTGGTCGAAGTCGGTGTCGGTCACGTGCTTGATGCTGCCCACAGCGAGTTCCTTCCGGAAGCAGTAGGAGTTCAGTTGTCGACGGTGGCCAATGCCGCGGCGGGACGGACCGGTCCGGCGTCGTCGTCGGCCGCAGCGAGGTACCGCTCGGCGTCGAGGGCGGCCTGGCAGCCGGTGCCCGCTGCCGTGACGGCCTGCCGGTAGGTGTGGTCGACCAGGTCGCCGGCGGCGAAGACCCCGACCAGGTGGGTGCGGGTCGACGGCTGGTCGACGAGGACGTAGCCCTCTGCGTCGCGCCGAACCTGATCGGCGACGAGTTCGGAGCGCGGGTCGTGGCCGATGGCGACGAACAGGGCGGAGACCCTCAGCGTGCTCTGCTCACCGGTGACCGTGTTGCGCAGGGTGAGGCCGGACACCTTGTCCTCGCCGAGGATGTCGACGACTTCGGTGTTCCACACGAACTCGATCTTGTCGTTGGCGAAAGCGCGTTCCTGCATGACCTTCGAGGCGCGCAACTGGTCCCGCCGGTGAATCACGTAGACCTTTCGGGCGAAACGGGTCAAGAAGGTAGCTTCTTCCATGGCCGAGTCTCCACCGCCGACCACGGCCATGTCCTGGTCACGGAAGAAGAAGCCGTCGCAGGTGGCACACCACGAGACCCCGTGCCCGGACAGCCGCTTCTCGTTCGGCAGGCCGAGCTCGCGGTACCGCGATCCCATGGCGAGAATCACCGACCGCGCACGGTACTCGTTGCCCGAACCATCACGGACGATCTTGATCTCGCCGGTGAGGTCGAGGTACTGGGCGTCGTCGGTGACGAACTCGGCGCCGAACCGTTCGGCCTGTGCACGCATCTCTTCCATCAGCGCGGGGCCCATGATGCCGTCGCGGAAACCCGGGTAGTTCTCGACGTCGGTGGTATTCATCAACGCCCCGCCCCAGCTCACCGAGCCTTCGAGGACGAGCGGCTCGAGCCGGGCTCGCGCGGCGTAAACGGCCGCGGTGTATCCCGCCGGCCCAGAGCCGATGATGATCACGTTGCGGACGTCGGTCACCCTGGTGCCTTCCATACGTACTCGGTGGACCCGCCGGACAGGGCGGCGTCTGCTCACACAACGGATCTTATGGGTCTAGGCATTCCCGGGACCGGGCGTCGTCACTCCAGCGGAACAGTCAGCATCGAGAGGGCGTCGGAGGAGGTCGCGTCGCACGCCGGGAGCACCCAACCCTGAGCGGCGTCGGGGGTGCTCGCCGCCGTGACGACGAGTACGGCGCCGGGTTCGCCGAGATCGGTCGGCGATGCGCCGATGAGGCCGCGGTCGACCTCGGTCGCCAGAGCCGCTCCGCACGTGCCGACGCTGAACTCCCGATCGGCTCCGCTAAGTGCCGATGTCCGCCTCAGGGCCGCGATCGCCTGGATCTGCTCGGTCAGGGAGGTTCGCGCACTCTGAGGCAGCGGCTCCGTCCCCTGGAAAGTGGGCGCCGCAGCCCCTCCAGCCACGTCGGACTCTGACTCTGGCTCGCTGCCGACCGACTCGTCGGCGTCGCTCTCGGCCGACGTAGCCTGGTCGCCTGCGTCGTCGGCGCCGGAGCCGGTCCCCACGACGTAGCCCGCGAAGGCCACCGCCCCGACGACGGCCGCCGCCGCCAGCACGGACGGAAGTCGCGCACGTAGCGGACGAATATGGGCAATCTTACCGTCCCGGTAGTTCGACCGGTTCGGCTGCTCGCCGGCCAGTGCGCGGTCGACACGAGCGGCGACGTCCTCAGGTATCGGAAGCGCCGCCGGCGCGGAAGCCAGGCGCACTGTCACCTCGGCGAGCTGTCGGTGCGTTTCGCTGCACAACGGGCAATGAGCAAGATGCGCCGCGACATCGGCTGCGGCCCGGGCAGGCAAGATGCCTTCGTCGTACTCGGCGAGAAGTGTGGCACCGAGATGGCTGCCGGTCACGCGGGCTCACCTCCTTGTCCGCGGGCTGGCGTGGATGGGACGCCCGCCGGGGGCGCGGGGTTCCCGCGTTGCGGGATGCGAGATTCGTCCGTCGCCAGCAGGGGGAGCAGTCGGGCACGGGCGCGGGCGCACCGGCTCTTCACCGTGCCGACCGGGCACCCCAGCATCTCGGCCACCTCGCTGACCGGGTATCCCTCCATGTCGACGAGGACCAACGGAACGCGCTGCTCGTCGGGGAGGGTTGCGAGGGCGGCCTCGATGTCCAACCGCAACGCTGCCCTTGCACCGGGATCGGGACCCGGGGACGGCACCTCGAGATCGTCGGCCAGGGCGACCGCGGGCCGGGCGGCGGCGTGCCGGACGCGGTCGAGGCAGGCGTTGACGACGATGCGGTGCAGCCAGGTGGTGACGGCCGACTCCGCCCGGAATGACCCGGCTCGCCGGAAGGCGTTGACCAGAGCGTCCTGGAGGGCGTCTGCGGCGTCGTCGGGGTTGCCGAGGGTGCGGAGGGCCACCGCCCAGAGCCGGTCGCGGTGGCGGCGCACGAGTTCGCCGAACGCTTCCGCGTCGCCCTCGACGTGACGCTGCATCAGCGTGGCGTCGTCGTCACCACTGCTCACCCCAGCACCTCCGCCTCGGCCACGCCGCCGCGGAAGTCACCGCCTTCCGGCGGCAGGCGGGTGAACCACACCAGGACATACCGGCTCGTCACGGGCGTATCAAACGTAACCGGCAGCACGGAACCGGCGGAGTCGAACTCGACGAGGACCCCCCAGTCGTCGATGTCCTCCGGCGCCTCGGAAGCGGCGTCGGGCGGCACCCGGATCTCCAGACCCGAGTCGTCGCCGACCAGCGTCAGGTTCAGCCCCGTCACGGGCAGGGCGGCCCCGAGGTCGAGGTAGATGCCGACCCCGGGCTTCTGGTCCTCCAACGGGTCGAAGTAGTTCTGCGTGACCCAGGCGGTATCCGGGTCGCCGTCGACGGCGAGCGGCGCGTCCTCAGGGTTCTCGTCCCCGCTCCCCCCGGGCGGTGGGTCGAAGTCAATGGCCGCGGAGATGGGCAGTGACGTCGGTTCCGGCGCCGGTCCCGCGGTTGTCGGGTCCGGCGTCGTGGTCGTCGTGGGCGCGGGTTGGTCTCGGTCGTCACCTCCGTCACCGACGGCGCTGAGCAGCAACTCCAGGCCCACGAGGGTCGCGCCGACGAGCAGCAGTGCGCCGGCCAGCACCCCCACGATGCGCCCGAGCCGTCCGGACCCTTGGCTCGCGGGTGGTTCCGCCCGCCGGGTCGGTGGAACGGCTCCGGTCGGCAGCAGAGGTATCACCGGAGCGTCGAGCACCGCAGGAGGCCGACCCGTGTCGATGGCCGTGTCGTCGAACCCGCCGAGCATCCCGTTCACCCGGGCCGTCGTCGTACCCGAGGTGAGGGCCTCGACGATCTCTGCCGGGCTGCGCAGAGGCGCAGCGTGGTGGCGGGCAGAGTTGCCCAACGTCCGGTCGGCGATCTCGTCGAGGAGGCGAGGAACGCCGGGTCGAACCTGTCGCGGCGACGCCACCCGGCCATCGATCGTCGGCGCCTCGGGTAGTCCATGGCCGCCGCGGTCGGGCCACCGCCCGGTGAGTGCCGCGTAGAGCACGCTGCCGACGCCGGCAGCGTCGATCTCACCCGGGTCGCCCGCCGGGGCTCCGTGCACGGCTGCCTCCGTGGCGAGCCCGGCAACCTTGACGCCACCGTCGGGCGTGATGAGCACAGAACCGGGGCGCAGCAACAGATGGGTGAGTCCGTCGCTGTGAGCCGTCGCCAGCGCTGCGGCGACCTCTCGGGCCAGAGCGCCGGCTTGCTCGGGGCTCAGCGGGCCGGCGGCGAGGAGCACGGTGAGGTCGCGGCCGGACATCCACTCCCGGACGACGTACGCGATGTCATCCTCGACGTCGACGTCGAGGACCTGCAGGAAGCGTGAGTCGCGGACCTGGGCGGCCGCCCGCGCAGCGTCGGTGATCTGCTCGGCCCGCGGGTCGCCGGCCGGAAGGGTCTGCACAAGAACGGGTCGGCTGAGCACCTCGTCGACGGCGCGCCACGAGCGGACGCCGGCGTCCTCGTCGAGGAGGTCCTCGACGCGGTAGCGCCCGGCCAGAACGCGACCGGGCCCGACGGCCGGCTCGCTCACGGCTCTCCCGGTTTCGAGCGGGGGGCAGGGTCGTCCCCGGCTTGCTCGCCGGCGATCGTACCCCCGTGGGCCCTCATGCTAGGCGGCCGACGTCGAAGTCGGCGCCGGATCGCCGCCACGGCATCGCGGATCTCCGTGATCCGCATCAGGTATCCGAGCCCCACGAACAGCAGGAGCCCCACCGTGCCCCCGACTGCGAGCGCGAGGAGATCGCCGATCCACCCCGCTGGGCCGTCGAGCGAGCTCTCCAGCACGGTGGCCAGGGCGTATGCAGCGAGGGCGCCGACCGTCGCGGGCACCAGGAGCCGAAGGACGTGCGCCAGCATGGCCCACCGCGGCATGCCGCCGATGCGGCGGCTCAACCGGCCGATGCTCACGGTGGCACCCACGATGTACGCGAGGCTGAAGCCGGCGGCCAACAGCACGGTCGTCCGGGCCGGGCCAACCGCGGCGATGACGATCGCCACGGCGATCACGGTGCCAGACACCCAGAGCTGGACGAAGAACGGCGTGCGGGTGTCCTGCAGCGCGTAGAACCCTCGCAGCACCAGGTAGTGGACGGTGAACGCGATGAGCCCTGGCACCAGCGCGGCCAGCGTCGCCGCCAACTCACCGGTGTCGCCGGCGGCGGCACCGTGGTCGAACAGCAGCGCCACGAGCGGAACCGACAGGGCGGCCAGCAGGGCGGCAATCGGGACGATGACCGCCAGGCACAACCGCACGGCGTCGGTCAGCCGGTCACGGAGCAACGCCACATTGCCGTCCGACGCGTGGTCGGACAATTGCGGCAGCAGTGCGGTCGCCAACGAGACCGTGATCACCGAGTGGGGCACCATCATGATCAACATCGCGTTCGCATAGACGGAGAAGCCGGCGCCGGTCGTGTTCACGTCGACGAACGCGCTCGCCGCGCCACCGGTCGCTGTCCTGACGACGAACAGGTACGCAACCTGGTTGACAAGGACGAACGCGATCGTCCACAAGCCGAGACGTGCGGCCTGGCCCAGCCCAGCATGGCGCCAATCGGTCCGGAAGCGGATCCGGAACCCGGTGCGCCGCAGCACCGGCAGCAGGATCAGCGCCTGGGCAGCGACGCCGGCGGTCGAGCCGAGACCGAGAAGCAGCACCTCGGTGTCCGTGAAGGGTCGGTCGGTGTTCGTACCCATGACGACGATGAAGGCGGCGAAGACGGCGATCGCTACGACGTTGTTGAGGATCGGCGCCCACATCATCGGACCGAAGCGCCCGCGTGCGTTGAGCATCTGTCCGATCAGCACGTACAGGCCGTAGAAGAAGATCTGTGGCAGGCAGAACCGTGCGAACATCACCATGTTCTCGAAGAACGGTTCCAGCCGCGGTGTCAGGAACTCCGGACTGACGAACGCTCGGACGATCCACGGCGCGGCCGCTACACACACCACGGTCGCGATCCCGAGGACCGTCACCACGACGCTGAACAGCCGCTGGCTGTAGGCAACGCCGCCGTCGGCGTCCCCCTTGATCGCCCGGACCAGGGCCGGGACGAGGACCGAGTTGAGCACGCCGCCGGCGACCAGGATGTAGAGCGTCGTCGGGATGACGTTCGGGACGTTGAACGTGTCGGCGGTGAGGCCGAGACCGAGGGCGGCGGCGATGATCATCGCACGGCCGAAGCCGGTCAGCCGCGACACAATCGTGCCCGCGGCCATGACGGTACTGGGGCCGAGCAGGCCACGCTGGGTGGTCGTGGTCACCGGGCGGTCTCCCGCAGGGGTTCGGGTTCGACCGGCAGGTCGACCTCCTCGACCGCACGCCGGCGCCGGATCACCCTGAAGACCGCGGCCCCGACGAACAGCAGCGCCGCGCCGCCGATGATGAACCAGCCGATCGCGCCGTAGTCGGTCGCGTTGACCACCATCCGCTGCGCCGGCCCGAGCGGTGACCCATCGGTCGCAGTCAGTTGAACGGTCACCGGGACCTTGCCGTTGACGGCCGCCTCGGCGGTGACGTCGACCGACGCGTTCTCGCCCGCGTCGACCGGCTGTGGGGGAACCTGCCCGACCGTGATCCGGTCGGGAATCTCGGCCGTGAGCTCGAGCTGGACGACCACGGCGCGGTCCAGGCCGTTGCTGACCGTCAGCGGGAAACCACCCCGGTTGCTGGACAGCGTCACGGACTCGGGTACGAGTACCGAGACCTGCCCCAGGCGGGACGTGGCCTGGGCCGTAGCGAGCTCTGTGTAGGCGACCCCGCCTCCCGGATCGTCACGCCAGGTGGCGGCGAGGGCGCGCAGCGCGGCGATCTCGAACTGCTCGGTCAGGGGGTCGGGATCGGCCACCAGTGCTTCGTAGTGCGCCGTCTGGTCGCGGAGCTCGGCCACCGTGGCGAGGTGCTCGTCGGACAGCTCACCAGGAGTGGCGGCCGGCTCCGGGCGGGGTCTGACGACGACCGGGTGGGCCGGCGCCTCGACTGCGGCGAGTGGTGTCGCCGAGATCCACGGGGTGGTGGTCCAGACGTCGACGAGTGCCTGTGCCACGGTGGGATCGGGATGCCATCCGTACGGTCCGGCGGCGACGAGCGACGCCGGTACGTCTCCGGTGTTCTGGGCATCGAGTCCGACGAGAGCCGTCTCGGCCAGCCAGCTCTGGCGGAGCGCGAGCGCGGCCGCGGCCGGATCGGAGGCGGCGAGGGCGTCGCGGCCTGCGGCTTGGAGTCCGCTGTCGAGTAGGAGGGCATCGAGCTCGCGTTCGCCGGCGGTCACCCGGGCAATGGGATCGTCCGTGACCGGCCGGACTCGGTCGCCGGACAGGACCACCGTTCTTGCACCCGCCGACGCGAGCGCGGAGAGGGTGGCGTCGTCGGCGGTGCCCCCTGCGGGCCAGGCGAGGTCGGTTCGCCCGGCCATCGGTCGCTCGCCGAGCCAATCGCGGGTACGGAGGAACGCCTGCCGCGCGGTGGCGGACACCGCGGCGGGGTCGGCACGGGCGACCGCCTGCAGGTCTGGGTTGGCGTACGGAAGTATCGACGGCTGGTCGTCGTCGGTCGCGGTGGCCAAGGCCTCCTGCCAGGCCACAGCATCGGCGGCACCTTGGCCGGCCGTGGTCGAACCGTCCGCAGCGGCAACCTCGTAGCCGTCGCTCATGGCCTCAACCGTGCCGAGCAGATCGGGGTCGATGACCCAGCTGACCGGTGTGTCGCCGGGCGCGTCGACCAGCGCGGACAGCGGGCCGCGGGTTCGGATCAGCTCGGCGAGGCGGTCGTCCGACAGCGTGCCGTCCGGCAGGAGCGACGGCTGCGTGGCGAGCGGCCAGAGCATCGCCACCGGGACATCGGGCAGCGGGTCGTCATTGGGCAGCCACGGAATGACGGTGCGCGATGTGTTCACCGTCAGCCGCTCGTCCGGCTCGTCAGCGTCGACCCGGATGTCGACGCCGACGACGTAGACGCCGGGCGCGTCGAAGCCGAGGTCGTCAACCGGGACCTCGAGCCGATAGTCCGCGGTGTCTCCGGGGGCGAGCGGATCGGCGAGCTGGTCGAAGTAGTCGATGTTCCGCTGGCCCCACCGCAGCTGCCGGTCGGTGGCGACCCGGCGGACCTCGGTGCGGTCGTCGAGCGGGTTGCGGCTGTAGCGGAGCAGGGCCTGGACGTTGTGCAATGCTTCGCCGCCGGTGTTCTCGATCGTCCCGGCCAGAACCAACGTGTCGCCGGGAACGGGAGCGGCCGGCCCGACCGTGTGGAGGAAGGCCCGCACGCTCGGCTCATCGCCCGTGCCCGTCGTGTCCTGCGCCAGCGCCACAGGTGCGGCCAGTAGTCCTGTCGCGGCGACGAGCAGCGCCACGAGCAGGGAGGACCTGGGCCTCACGTCGCGCTCGCCTCCCGGAGCAGATCGGGCAGCCGCTCGAGCAGGCGCCGTTCGGAGGCGTGTCGAAGCCGGCCCACGAGCTCATCGAGTGGCACCCAGGCCACCTCGCTCACTTCCACGTCCTCCGTTCCCAATGTCCCACCGGTGGCTTCCAGCAGATAATGGTGCACGGTCTTGTGGACCCTGCGGTCGTCGGCGACGAACCAGTACTCGATCGGCCCCAGGGCCGACACGATTCGTGCGTACAGGCCCGTCTCCTCGCGCACCTCTCGCACGGCCGCCTGCTCGGCGGTCTCACCGGGTTCGACATGCCCCTTGGGCAGCACCCACTCCAGCTTGCCTCGCCGGTCGATGCGGCCGATCAGAGCCGCAGTGGTGGCGTCGCCGAGACGGTCGACGACCAAGCCGCCCGCCGAAGTCTCCCGGACCGACCGAAGGCGGCCGTTTCTGCCGCTGGTTGTCCCGCGACGGTTGCCGCGGCCGGTGCGCCGCCTGCCGGCGCCGTCGGCGGATGGAGGCGGAGACGGGAGGCCGGGCACCGTCCCAGAGTATCCGCGCCGCCGACCGGTACCTGGCGGCGCACGGGCCACGCAACGGCCTCGTTCGCGTTCCGACCGACCCGTACCCTGGTGCGTCGTGACCGATCCACCGCCTGACGGGCTGCCCCGCCACAGGGCGCTCAGCGACGCCCAACGCACGGGCGTCCGAGAACTGCTGCGGGTCGCGCCGGTGGTGGACGAGCTCGGCGCAGCCTTCACTGGCGCGGGCCATGAGATCGCGCTCGTCGGCGGCTCGGTCCGGGACGCACTGCTGGGTCGGCTTGGGTCGGATCTGGACCTGACGACGTCGGCCCGGCCCGCGCAGACCAAGCGGCTGCTCTCCGGCTGGGCCGACTCGGTGTGGGATGTCGGTGCGGCGTTCGGCACGATCGGAGCCCGCAAGGACAGCTTCCACATCGAGGTGACGACCTACCGTGCCGACGCCTACGACCCGGCGAGTCGCAAGCCCGAGGTGTCCTACGGCGAGTCGATCCTCGACGACCTCGTGCGGCGCGACTTCACCGTCAACGCGATGGCCGTCCGGCTCCCTTCGCACGAGTTCGTCGACCCGCACGGGGGCCTCGCCGACCTGACCCGCCGGATCATCCGTACCCCGGCGACACCGGAGTCCTCCTTCTCCGACGACCCACTGCGGATGCTGCGGGCGGCCCGGTTCGCATCGCAGCTCGGCTTCCGGGTCGGGCCCGACGTCGTGACCGCGATGGCGGAAATGGCCGACCGGATCTCGATCATCTCCGCGGAACGGATCCGCGACGAGCTGGCCAAGCTCCTGCTCTCCGACCGGCCCAGGACCGGTCTGAGTCTGCTCGTCGGCACCGGGCTTGCCGCTCGCGTGCTGCCCGAACTGCCGCGCCTGCGGATGGAGATCGACGAGCACCACCGGCACAAGAACGTCTACGAGCACTCGCTCACCGTTCTGGAGCAGGCGATCGACCTGGAGCCCCGGCTGCCGGACGGAGGGCCTGACCTCGTGACGAGGTTGGCGGCCCTGCTGCACGACATCGGCAAGCCGACGACCCGACGGTTCGAGCCCGGCGGCGGCGTGAGCTTCTACCACCACGACGTGGTCGGCGCGAAGCTCGCACGCATGCGGCTTGCCGCGTTGAGGTTCCCCGGCGCAGTCGTGAGCGACGTCGCGAATCTGGTCGAGCTCCACCTCCGCTTCCACGGGTACCGCGGTGGCGAGTGGACCGACTCCGCCGTTCGCCGCTACGTCCGGGATGCTGGACCGTTGCTCGAACGGCTGCACGTGCTGACCCGGGCCGACTGCACGACCCGCAACCTCCGCAAAGCGCAGGCACTGGCGAGGTCCTACGACGACCTGGAGGAGCGGATCGCGCGCCTGGCGCAGGAGGAGGAGCTCGCGGCGATCCGCCCGGACCTCGACGGCAACGCGATCATGCAGGTCCTCGGGGTACCGCCGGGACCGGTCGTCGGGCGGGCCTACCGGCATCTGCTCGAACTTCGCCTGGACCGGGGGCCACTTGATCCAGACGAGGCTGGCGAGGAACTGCTGCGGTGGTGGGCGGATCAGCCCGAGAACGCCGGCTGAGCGGGTCGGCCACGGCGGAGCGGCGGAGTGGTCGGGTCGAGCTACTCCGCTGCTCGGTCGAGGCGGCGCGCACGTCTGCTGTCCGGGCGCTGGGTGGCGCGCTCGGAGGTCGCGCGTGCGTAGAAGAACGCCGTGAGTGCATAACCGGCAGAGACGATGCCCACGACGACGTAGGACTTGCCCGACGGCGGCAGGGTCAACGCTGCGAACGTCGCCGCGGCGACGAACGTCACGTTGAACAGGACGTCGTAGAAGGAGAAGACCCGGCCCCGATACGCGTCCTCGACGTTCTCCTGGACGAGGGTGTCCACGACGATCTTGATGCCCTGGGAGGCGACGCCGAGAAAGAATGCGGCCACCAGCACGGCAGGAATGGTGAACAGGGCACCGGGGACGATCCCGACGACGGCCGCCACGGAGAGCAGCACTGTCACCCATGTCTCCTTGCGCATCCGGCGCGCCGCGATCGGGGTCGCGAGTGCGGCTGCCACAAAGCCGGCTCCGGAGACGCCGAGGACCAGGGCGAGCGTGGCCAACCCGGCGTCGACGTCGGCGGGTTCGTGGAAGTAGTTGCGGCATAGCAAGATCATCGCGACGGTCGAGATGCCGTAGAAGAATCGGTGTGAGCCGATCGCGGCGAGCCCCCACGCGGCCGGTTGCCGCTCCCCGACGTGCCGCGCTCCGTCGACCAGGCCGGAAAAGACCCGCCGCACCGCCACACGGGCCGACGGCCGGGCCGGATCGTCGTCGGGGCCGAGCAGGTCGCGTGCCAGGGAGAGCGCGAGCAATCCCGCCAGCAGGTAGAGCACCGCCGTGACGACCGCGAGGACCGCGTCGGAGGAGAGGGCCTGGCGCACCAGGAATCCGAGAACGGTGCCGGTCATCGCTGCCGCGGTGCCGCTGGTGGGGAACACCGCGTTTGCCATGACCAGCTCGTGCCGCGGCACGACGTGCGGAAGCGCCGCACTGAGGCCGGCGAGGATGAACCGGTTCGCCGACAGCACGGCCAGGGCGGTGGCGAACAGCATCGGGCCACCCCCGCCGCCGGCGAGTACGGCCGCGACGACCAACACCAGGCCGGCCCGCAGCAGGTTGGCCACGAGCAGGACCTGGCGACGGCTCCACCGGTCCAGCAGGACGCCGGCGAACGGCCCCACCAACGAGTACGGCAGCAGCAGGACGGCGAAGGCCTGCGCCGCCGCCGGCGCAGTGGCGTGGCGCTCGGGCGAGAAGAACACGTACGAGGCCATCGCGACCTGGAAGACGCCGTCGCCGAGCTGGCCTGAGACGCGGACCGCGAACAGCCGGCGGAAGCCTCTGCCACGCAGCACAGTGCGCAGATCGGTGACGAACCCGCCGGCCAGGCCCATTACGGCAGCCTAGGCTGCCGCCAGCAACGGCGCCGGGTTCGTGCGTCAGCCCTGGCGTACGACCGCCATCGCGTGCTCGACCAGCCGGACGAGGACCTTCTTGACCGACTCGCGTTCGCGAGCGTCGGTGACGACAAAGGGCACCTCGGCGCTGACCTGCAGGGCGTCGCGAACCTCGTCGACGCTGTGCTGCTGCACCCCGTCGAACGCGTTGATCGCGACGATGAACGGGATGTCCCGCTGTTCGACGTAGTCGACGGCCCCGAAGCAGTCGGCCAGCCGGCGGGTGTCCACCAGCACGACGGCTCCGATCGCGCCACGGGTGATGTCGTCCCACATGAACCAGAAGCGGTTCTGGCCCGGCGTGCCGAACAGGTAGAGGACCAGGTCCTCGGCAAGTGTGATCCGGCCGAAGTCCATGGCGACCGTGGTGGTCGTCTTGTCCGGGAGCATGGACAGGTCGTCGACCGGTACGGACGCCTCGGTCATCAACGCCTCGGTGCGCAGCGGTTCGATCTCGCTGACCGCTCCCACCAAGGTCGTCTTGCCGACGCCGAACCCTCCGGCGACGACGATCTTGACCGAGAGGGCATCCTGGGTGGCGCGTGCGCCACCGGAGACCTCAGAGTCGACGAAGGCCATCCCTCACCCTTTCGAGCACACTTAGGTCGCGGGCTGGCTCCACTGATCCGGCGTAGGCCACGAGTGGATCCGCGACATGGACGAGGCCTTCGACCTCGAGGTCAGCAACGAGCACCCGGGCAACCCCGAGCGGTACCCGGACGATCGCGGCGACCTCGGCCACCGACCGGGGGGAGTGGCAGATGCGCAGGATGCGCTCGCGCTCGGGCTCCGGGTCGATCCCGTGCGAGCGGCCGGCCTGGGTGGAGGAGACCAGGGCCTCCAGCGCGGTCTCCTGGACCGGCCGGGTGCGGCCTCTGGTCGCCAGATATGGGCGGACCCGCCCACCATCCGGCGCCGTCACAGCTGTGCCCCGACCACGCTGATCACCCGACGCGGGCCGCCGGGCTCAGGGCGGCGCCGACGCGCTCGACGAGCAGCGCCATCTCGTAGCCCACCTGGCCGAGTTCGGCCTCGCTGGCTGCCAGTACTGCCAGGTGTGCGCCGTCCCGGATCGCCATGACGAGCAGGTATCCCTGGGCCATCTCGACGAGCGTCTGCTGGACCCGCCCGGCACCGAGGATCATCGAGGCGCCGATGGTCAGGCTGGCGAGCCCGGACACCACGGCGGCGAGCTGCTCTCCACGGTCACGCGGCATCCCCTTGGAACCGGCCAGGTGCAAGCCGTCTGCGGAGACCACGACGGCGTGTGCGGCACCCGGGGTCCGGTCGACGAACCGCTCGAGCAGCCAGCCGAGCTCCTCGTTCGGGGCGCTGGTCACGGATTGCTCCTCTCCGGATCGTCAGGTCGCTCGGGCACCCAGCCACCGGTCTCCTCGCGGCCGCGACTCACGCCGCGCTGGAGGTTGGCCAGGGTGGACGCCACCTTGGTGGCGTCCTTCTCGGGGACCTCGGGCGGGGCGCCTGGCGCGTCGCCCGTCACCTCGGCGATCGAGCCCGGCACCAGGGTGGCGCCGCGCCGGCGTACCGGCAGGCCGGAGGTGCTGTACGCAGGCTCCTCGACCACGGGCTCGGGTGCTCGCACCGGCGACTGCTCGGGGCGAGTGGCAGGTGCCGGTGCGCGCTCGGCCTCGCGGTGGGTGCGCCGGGCGCTCGCGGCCTCCTCGGCGGTTCGCAGCGCGGCCGCCGCTCGCCGCCAGCCCTCGTCGGCCGGGCCGGACCAGTCGATCGGGCCGCCGCCGCGCTTGAACCAGGCCGAGCGGACAGCCTCGTAGATCGGAGCATTTGCCTCGGGCAACGGCGGCTCGGGTGCGCGCAGCGAACGCGCCGGCGGCCGTTCTGCGTCGTCGTGCGGCCGTGGTGTCCGCGTCGGCAGACCGTTGGGCCCGGCGCCCAGCCCGTTGACGGGCTGGACCGGACGCGCCGGTGGCTTCGACTGGGACGGCGGTGTCGACAGTGCCCTGGACGGCAGCGACGGGGGGCGGTAGGACGGCTCGACCGGGCGCGGCGCCGGTGACTGCGTGACGGCCCGGCGGACCTGCTCCTCGATCGGAACGCCACCGAGCAGGGGCGCCGGGGCGTGCGGCTCCGCTCGTACCGGCGGAACGACACCGTCGGTGGTGTCGAGCGGCGAGACCACCAGGTGCGAGGGCAGGTCGACCTGTGCCAGCGTGCCGCTGGGATCGCCGGCGACGAGGCGGACGACGATGCCGTGCCGGGCGGCCAGCCGTGCGACGACGTAGAGGCCCAGCGTGCGGGAGGCGGCGACATCGATGTCGCCCGGCTCACGCAGCCGCTCGTTGAGCAACGCGAGTTGGTTGGCCGGAACGCCGAGGCCCGCGTCGGCGACCTGGATCCGTAGGCCGCCGCCGAGCAGGGGCTGGCTGGTGATCATGACCGGTGTCGACGGCGCCGAGAACTCCGTGGCGTTGTCCAGCAGCTCGGCCAGCAGGTGAGCGACGTCGTCGACGGCGGCCGGCGTCACGAGGTCGGTGGGCATCACGCCGAACTTCACCCGTGGGTACTGCTCGACCTCACCGACAGCAGTGCGGACGACGTCGAGGACGGGCGCGGCCGTGCCGGTGCGGCGCATCTCCTCGACACCGGCGAGGACCAACAGGCTCTCGGCGTGCCGCCGGACGCGGGTGGCGAGGTGGTCGATGCGGAACAGCGTCCCGAGCTGGTCGGCGTCGCGCTCGCGGGCCTCGAGCTCCTCGATCTCGCCGAGCTGACGGTCGACGAGCGACTGGGTGCGGCGGGACAGGTTGACGACGATCGTGTCGAGGTTCTGGCGCAGCAGGGCCTGCTCGCCGGCGACCCGCACGGCGGTGGAGTGAACCTCGTTGAATGCGTTGGCGACCTGACCGATCTCGTCCCTGCCCTCGGGCGTGACGGCGTTCCCGACGTTGCGGACGACCGCCGGCCCGTCACTCTGGATCCGGGACACCAGTGCAGGCAGGCCGGTGTCGGCGGTCTCGAGAGCCGCTCCGCGCAGCCGGCGCAGCGGGCGGATGATCGAACGGGCGACGGCGGCAGCCAGTGCGACCGTCGCCGCGAGGACGACGAGGATCGCCGTAGCCGTGGCGCCGGCCACGATCTGTGACCGGGTGGCCGTGCTGGACGCCTGCTCGACGACGTCGTTGGCCAAGCCGGTCTGGATGTCACGCATGACGTCGATGCGGCCAGTTGCCGCCTCGTACCACTCCTCGGGAGTGGCGCCGGGCTCCTCGCCGGTGGCGAGTGCCCCAGCGCGGATGCTGTTGACGGGGCCGAGCGTGCCCGGCAGATCGGTGTAGTAGTGCGCGCGGACCTCGGGCTCGGCGGTGGAGGTGAAGCGGGAGAGCAGGTAGTCCTGCTCACCCTGGGAGACCGCCTCACGCTGACGCTCGGTGTCGGTGAGGGGGTCGCCAGAGGCCAGGACGTGCGCGAGCAGCGCTCGTTCGACCGAGGCCGACTCCGTCGCGCGGGTCAGTGAGTCGAGGGCGTCGATCTCGACCACGAGCTCGGCGTCGGTGGAACCGGTGCCGCTGGCCTTCACGAACCGGAGCAGCGCCTCGACCATCAGGTTGTAGTCGTCGACACCGGGCTCGTCGAACGGCTCGAGGACGATGTCGCGCGACCCGCGGTAGGCGTCGAGCAGGCCCAGCTGGACCTCGGTGCTGCGGCGGGCTTCGGCGACCGCGGGGTTGACGTCGTCCGGCAGCTCGCCCATCTGTTCGTTGAACGTGGCAAGGGCCTGGTCGGTGGCGTTGCGGGCATCGGCAACCGCACCTTGACCGGTCGCGCCGACGTCGAACAGGCCCGATACGTCACGCTCGTCCTGGAGCCGCTCAGCCGTCTCGAGGGCAGCGACGGCGACCCGGGCGTTGCGCTCGACGCCGGTCGCGATGCTGGCCCGGGAGAGGGCGTCGCGGAAGAGGAAGGCACCGAGGATGAGCGCGCCCAACAGGGGCAGCAGCACCAGCGCACCGACCCGCGATCGCACGCTGCGGTCGTGGAGGAACGAGCGCCAGACCGACGAGACCCTCGGTGGGCGCATCTGCCTCGGCGTGTCGGGTTGATCAGCAGTGGTGGGGCGCTCGGTCGCGTGCGCCCGCTTAGCGACGCCGGTCTTGTTGCTCCGGTGTCCTCGCGGGTTCCGCGTCATGGGTCGGTCCTTTCCTTCTTCCCCCGAACGGGCGTCGTCGACCGCGCATGGCCACGGCTACGCCGCGGCTATGCAGTGTCACGGCATTGAGACGGTAGATGACGCTTCCCATCCGAACCGCATCCTGTCAATAGCTGGACAGTCCGTGAAACACGAGGTGGACGCTCTAGGGTGCCTGACGATGCGCCAAAGCCCCAAACCGCCCCCCCGGGAAGGGTTTGCCCAGCCGCCGATCGAGCGGCCAGCGGCCGAACGGGACCTCAGGGCTCAGCGCTCGACCTCGCCCGCGATGAACTTCTCGACCAGGTCGCGGCAGACGTCGTCCGGGTACTGCTCCGGTGGCGACTTCATGAAGTAGGACGACGCCGAGAGCATCGGACCACCGATGCCGCGATCCTTGGCGATCTTTGCCGCCCGGATCGCGTCGATGATGATGCCCGCCGAGTTGGGCGAGTCCCATACCTCGAGCTTGTACTCGAGGCTCACCGGCACGTCGCCGAAGTTGCGGCCCTCGAGCCGGATGAACGCCCACTTACGGTCGTCCAGCCACTCGACGTAGTCGGACGGGCCGATGTGGACGTTGCGCGGCGCGATCTCGTCGACGAGCTGGGAGGTGACCGACTGGGTCTTGGAGATCTTCTTCGACTCCAGCCGCTCACGCTCGAGCATGTTCTTGAAGTCCATGTTGCCGCCGACGTTGAGCTGGTAGGTGCGGTCGACCGTCACGCCGCGGTCCTCGAACAGCTTGGCCAGCACCCGGTGGGTGATGGTGGCGCCGATCTGCGACTTGATGTCGTCACCCACGATCGGGACACCTGCGGCCGTGAACTTGTCCGCCCACTCCGCGGTGCCGGCGATGAACACCGGGAGCGCGTTGACGAACGCGACCCCTGCGTCGATCGCGCATTGCGCGTAGAACTTGGCGGCCTGCTCCGACCCGACCGGCAGGTAGCAGACGAGGACGTCGACACGCGCCTCGCGCAGCGCCGCGACCACGTCGACCGGCGCGTCCTCGGACTCGGTGATGGTCTGGCGGTAGTACTTCCCGAGCCCGTCGAGGGTGGGACCGCGCCGGACGGTGACGCCGGTGGGCGGCACGTCGCAGATCTTGATCGTGTTGTTCTCGCTCGCACCGATGGCATCTGCGAGGTCGGTACCGACCTTCTTGGCGTCCACGTCGAACGCGGCGACGAACTCGATGTCGCGGATGTGGTAGTCGCCGAACCGTACGTGCATCAGACCGGGCACCTTCTGGGCCGGGTCGGCGTCACGGTAGTAGCGGACGCCTTGGACGAGCGAGGCGGCGCAGTTGCCCACGCCGACCATGGCTACCCGAACCGAAGTCATCGGCTTTCCTTTCACTCTGCGGGGCGGGACGGCAGGGCGCCGGCCCTCCTGCGGGACGCCGTGCCCCGCTTGGTTGCTCGCGCGGCGTTCTCGGTCGCGCTCGGCAGTTCCCCCCGCCACTCGGAACCTGGTGTCGCTCTCGGCTCCTCGCTCCCCTTACGGGCGACCCTGCGGGTCGACCGTTCCGTCCGCTCGTCGCCTTGTCGCTCGACGGCGATGAGTTCGTCGAGCCACCGGACCTCACGCTCGACCGACTCCAGGCCGTGGCTCTGGAGCTCGAGGGTGTAGGCATCGAGCCGTTCGCGAGTGCGCTGCAACGCGGAGCGGAACTGCTCGAGCCGCTCCTGCAGGCGGGTCCTGCGACCCTCGAGAATGCGCATCCGCGTGGCTGCATCGGCCCGCGCGAAGAATGCGAAGTGGACCCCGAACTGCTCGTCGTCCCAGGACGACGGACCGGCTTGGGCGAGCAGGTCGGCGAACCGCTCCTTGCCCTCCGGGGTCAGTTTGTAGACGATCTTGCTACGGCGTCCGCCGAGATGTGCGGCAGCCGCCTCACCAGGCGAGTCCTCGGCCAGGAAACCCCGGCGCACGAGCTCCTTGAGGCAGGGGTAGAGCGTGCCGTATGAGAACGCCCGACCCCAGCCCAGCAACGCGTTGACCTGCTTGCGGAGCTCGTACCCGTGCATCGGTGCGTCGTGGAGCAGGCCGAGCACGGCCAGCTCCAACGCTTCTGCACGCTTGCCCACAGCGGTACGCCCCGTCGGATGACTGCCGGTTCGATGTATCGAGTTGATACATCGAATTGATACGCTGAAACCATAGAGCGCCGGGTGCATGGTGCGCAAGGGCCCGCCGGACGTTTCCCCGACGTGCCCATCAAGGCAGTCACGGCTTTTGGGCCGGAGCAGGGGAAGCGTCGTAGGCTGCCCTCCGGTGCCGCGTCACCCGACACGTCCCCGACCGAGCAGAGATCCCCTGTGACCAACGAACGACGACGCCCCGCCGGTACCCGCCGGAAGGGCGCTTCGGCGTCGCGTCCCTCCACCGATCTGGAGGCGCCGCGGCATCCCGCTTCCCAACCCGCCGGTGGCCGGCCGGCCCGCCGATACGCGGTCGACAAGGCCCCGAAGCGCGGCTGGCGCCGGTGGCTGACCTGGAAGAAGGTCTCGCTGGCGGGCTTGGGGTTGTTCCTGCTCGGCCTGCTCGGCGTGGGGGTCGCGTTCGCCATGACCGACGTGCCCGAGGCCAACGACTTCTCCACCTCGCAGGCGACGATCGTCTACTGGAACGACGGCAAGACCGAGCTGGGCCGGTTCAGTGCCGAGAACCGCGAGAGCGTCGGCATCGAAGAGATCCCCGAGCACGTGCAGCGCGCCGTCGTCGCGGCGGAGGACCGTAGCTTCTACGACAACAGTGGCTTCGACCCGGTCGGTATCGTCCGGGCCGGTTGGGACAGCCTCCGAGGCGGCGAGATAGCCGGCGGCGGCTCGACCATCACCCAGCAGTACGTCAAGAACTACTACCTGACCCAGGAGCAGACCATCACCCGCAAGGTGAAGGAGCTGTTCATCTCGGTCAAGATCGACCAGCAGCTCGACAAGGACCAGATCCTGCAGGACTACCTCAACACGATCTGGTTCGGGCGCGGCACGTACGGCATCCAGACCGCGTCCAGGTCCTACTTCGGCAAGAACGCCAGCGAGCTCACGCTGGAGGAGGGCGCCGCGATGGCGGCGATCCTGCGCAACCCGGGCAACTACGACCCGACCCTGTCCGAGGAGAATCTCCAACGCTTCACCCAGCGTTTCCGCTACGTGCTCGACGGCATGGTCGAGGAGGGCTGGATCGACCGATCCACCGCCGAAGCAACCGTGCCGCCGGCGGTCCTGCCGGAGCAGAAGAGCAACACGTACGGCGGCCCGAAGGGATATCTCCTCCAGCAGGTCAAGAACGAGCTCGAGGAGGTCGGCATCGATCCGGCCGAGATCGAGACCGGCGGCTTGCGCATCACGACGACGTTCGACCAGAAGGCCCACACCGCCGCCGTCGAGGCCGTGGCGGAACAGGCTCCGACCGAGAACGTCGAGCACCTCCACGTCGGCCTGGCCGCGGTGAAGCCGGGCGACGGCGCGGTCGTCGCCATGTACGGGGGTCCCGACGCCGTCACGCAGAGTTTCAATGACGCCGTCGACTCGATCCCGCAGGCCGGGTCCACGGTCAAGCCGTTCACACTGGTCGCTGCGTTCGAGAACGAGGTCTCGCTGAAGAACCGGTTCTGGGGCAACTCGGGTTTCGAGGTCGAAGGGCTCGGCAAACCCGTGAACAACGAGAGTGACCGCGACTACGGCCGCAGCGTCGACCTCCTCCACGCGACCGAGAACTCGATCAACACCGCGTTCGTCGACCTCACCATGCAGCTTGGCCCGGAGAAGGTCATGGACGCGATGGTGCGCTCGGGTATCCCCGAAGACGCTCCGGGCATCGTCGGCGAGAGCGGTGTGGCCAACGGCCGGATCACGCTGGGCACCGCATCGATCCCCCCGGTCCAGATGGCCGACGCGTACGCCACCCTGGCCGCCCAGGGCAAGCAGGCCGACTGGTACACCGTCGCGAAGGTAACCGACCTGAGCGGAGACGTGCGCCACGAGGTCGAGCCCGCGCCTGAGCAGGTCATCGAGCCCGAGGTAACGGCCGAGGTGACCTATGCCCTGACCAAGGTGGTCGAGGAGGGCACCGGTAGCGCGGCACAGGAGCTCGACCGCCCCGTGGCGGGCAAGACCGGGCAGGCGGAGGACCTCGGGTCGTGGTTCTCGGGGTACACCCCGCAGTTGGCGGCCTCGGTCGTCTTCTTCAAGAGCGACTACGCCAACGGCGGATCGATGATGTCGCTGGACGGCACCGGGGGCGAGTCGACCTTCACCGGCGGCAAGTACCCGGCCCGCACCTGGACCGCCTTCATGAAAGGCGCTCTCGAGGGTTCCGACGTGCTCGAGTTCCCGGAGCGCACAGAGCTGGGTGAGGACCCGAGCCCGACGCCGAGACCGACGGTGGAGATCTGCCCGCCCGGCACCGTAGGCACGCCGCCGGACTGCACGCCGATCGCGCCGAGCCCGACCGAGGATCCAGAGGTCGACGTTCCCAACGTCGTCGGCATGCCACAGAACGAGGCCGAACGGACCCTCCGACGGGCGGGGTTCGACGTTGCGGTGCAGACCGCGGAGACCAACCAGGCTCCGCCAGGGGAGGTCGTCGACCAGGGACCGCCCGGTGGGACGACGGCACCGCCCGGCTCGACAGTGACCATCGTGGTCGCCATACCCGAGCCGGAACCGGGGGTCGTGGTTCCCGACGTGGTCGGTATGACGAGGGTGGAGGCCGAGCAAGCCCTGCGGGATGAGGGCTTCGAAGTCCAGGTGAACGGCGACCAGAATCCGCAAGGAGATGTGACCGACCAGAACCCCGCCGGTGGCACTACTGCCCCCGCGGGTTCGACGGTCACCATCAACGTCCGGCCACCCGGTCCTCCATAGTGCGCACCGCAGCCGCGAGGGGTCGTGATCATCGGGAGTTCGGTGTCGCTAGAGCGACACGAAAGCGCCGTTGATCAAGTCCATCTGAGGCGCCTGGCGGCAAGGCTCGCACGACGTAGCGGCTACCTTCTGCCGGGTGAGCTCGCCGATCGTGCTGCCCAGTCGCGACGATCCGTTGGTCGCCGCTGCCAGCGAAGCCGTGGGCGGGCCGGTCGGCCGGCGTGCGGCGCCCGGGCAGGGATGGTGGGGTCCGGTCAGGGTCGCGCTCGCTGCCGCCTGCATCGTGCTCGGGCTCGGCGTGCTGGCCGACGCCGGCTGCCACAACGACCGGTGGGAG
>DATHII010000380.1:0-7431 GCA_035316885.1 Jiangellaceae bacterium
CTCGGCCTCGCTCGCGCCGCGCTGGCGACACGACTCGCGCAGACGCACCCGCGCCTCGGCGACCAGGCGTTCACGGAGAGCACGCTTGGTCGACCAGATGTCGGCGTCGCGCACTGAGGCGACGGCCTGCTCCCAGCCTTCGCCGCGCTCAACCAGGTCGGTGCCACCCGCGCGGCGGGCAAGCCGCATGATCTCCGGGGCCACCCAGGTTGGCGCGTGGACGCCGTTCGTGACCGAGACGATCGGAACCTCGTTCTGGTCGAAGGCGGGCCACAGGCCGGCGAACATCTCTCGGCTGACCTGGCCGTGCAGTTTGCTGACACCGTTGGCCCGCTGTGCCAGGCGCAGGCCCATGACGGCCATGTTGAACACCTCGGGGTCGCCGCCGGGGTAGTCCTCCGCGCCGAGGGCGAGGATCCGGTCGACCGGCAGACCGGGCGATGCGTTGTCGCCGCCGAAGTACTGCTGGATCAGGTCGCGAGGAAAGCGGTCGATGCCCGCCGGCACCGGTGTGTGCGTGGTGAAGACGGTGCCTGCGCGGGCCGCCTCGAGCGCAGCGTCCAGCCCGAGGCCCGCGTCCTCGGTGAGCTCGCGGATCCGCTCCAGGCCCAGGAAGCCGGCGTGGCCCTCGTTGGTGTGGAACACCTCCGGCGCAGCCGTGCCCGTGACCCGGCTGTACTCGCGCAGCGCGCGAACGCCGCCGATGCCGAGCAGCATCTCCTGGAGCAGGCGGTGTTCGCTGCCACCGCCGTAGAGGCGGTCGGTAACCTCGCGCTCGGCCGGGCCGTTCTCCTCGATGTCGGAGTCGAGCATGAGCAACGGGACGCGCCCGACCTGGGCGACCCACACGGCGGCGGCGAGCGAACGATCGCCCGGGAGTCCGACGCGGACGCGAACCGCAGACCCGTCGGCGTCACGCAGCAGGTTCACCGGGAGGTTGTTCGGGTCGACGACAGGGTAACGCTCCTGCTGCCAGCCGTCCCGGGACAGCGACTGCACGAAGTAGCCGTGCCGGTACAGCAGGCCCACACCGACGATCGGCACGCCCAGGTCGCTCGCCGCCTTGAGATGGTCGCCCGCGAGAATCCCCAGGCCACCGGAGTACTCCGGCAGCACATGGGTGATGCCGAACTCCGGCGAGAAGTACGCGATCGTCTGGGAGGCGCCTCCGTCAGCACGCTGATACCAGCGGTCTTCGGTCAGGTAGCGCTGGAGGTCCTCGTGGGCGCTACGGACGCGACCGAGGAAACTCTCGTCGGAGGCGAGCTCGGCCAACCGATTCGGCGGGACCTCGCCGAGCAGGCGCACCGGATCGTGCCGGACGGTCTCCCACAACGCGGGGTCGACGGCGGCGAACACCTCCTGCGTGGCCGGATGCCACGACCAGCGGAGGTTGGCCACCAGCTCACCCAACGGCGCGAGCGCGTCGGGCAGCACGGTGCGGACGGTGAGGCGTCGGATGGCTCGCACCCGCGTACCGTAATGCTTGCCCGCTGAACTACATCGCGGACGTCCGAATCCGGCAACCCGTGTCACCGGCCGCCCACAGCGGTGATCGAAGGTGGGTAGCGTTGGGCCGATGACCGGACGCATCCCGATCCTGGACGTCCAGCCCGTGGTCGGGTGCGGACGGTACACCGCCAAGGCCGTCGTCGGCGAGACATTCGAGGTCTCGGCGACGGTGTTCCGCGAGGGCCACGGCTCGGTGGCCGCCTCGGTCGTCCTGCGCGACCCGACTGGGCGGGTCCGGCAGCGGATCCGCATGCACCCGACCGACCCGCACAGTGACCGCTGGGCCGCCGACGTCACGCCGGACGGCGAGGGCGAGTGGACGTTCTCCGTCGAGGGCTGGTCGGATCCGGTGGCCACGTGGCGTCATGTCGCCGAGGTCAAGATCCCGGCCGACATCGACGCCGAGATGGTCTTCACCGAGGGGGCGCTGCTGGTCGAGCGGGCTGCCGTCTCCCTTCCCCGCGGCACGACCGCGCAGCGCCGCCTGCTGCGCGACGCCGCGAAGGCGATCCGTGACCGCCGCCGCCCGCCACCCGTGCGCCTGGCGGCGGCGCTGGCGCCAGACGTCACCGCTGTCCTCCACCAGTACCCGCTGCGCGACCTGGTGACCGAGGACGGGCCCTACCCGCTACGGGTCGACCGCGAACGGGCGTTGTACGGCTCCTGGTACGAGTTGTTCCCCCGCTCCGAGGGTGCCCGGCGCCACGACGACGGAACGTGGACCTCCGGTACTTTCGCCACTGCCGCGAAGCGGCTACCCGCGGTGGCCGACATGGGCTTCGACGTCGTCTACCTCCCGCCGGTCCACCCGATCGGACGGACCTACCGCAAGGGCGCCAACAACACGCTCACCGCTAACGAACACGACCCTGGCGTGCCGTGGGCCATCGGGTCAGCCGACGGTGGCCACGACGCGATCCACCCCGACCTCGGCACGTTCGACGACTTCGACGCCTTCGTCGCCGCGGCGACCGACCTGGGTCTCGAGGTGGCCCTCGACTTGGCGCTGCAGGTGTCGCCGGACCATCCCTGGGTCAGCGAGCATCCCGAGTGGTTCAGCCGCCGCGTCGACGGGACCATCGCCTACGCCGAGAACCCGCCGAAGAAGTACCAGGACATCTATCCGCTCAACTTCGACAACGACCCCGAGGGCATCTACGCGGAGATGCTGAGAATCCTGCGGCTCTGGATGTCCCACGGGGTGCGGATCTTCCGCGTCGACAACCCGCACACCAAACCGGTGGGCTTCTGGCACCGGCTGCTCGAGGAGATCCGCCGCACCGATCCCGACGTCGTCATGCTCGCCGAGGCGTTCACCAGGCGGGCCATGATGCACACCCTGGCCATGATCGGCTTCGGACAGTCCTACACGTATTTCACCTGGAAGAACGGCCGCCACGAACTCGTCGAGTACATGACCGAGCTCCGCGACGCGGCCGCCTACATGCGGCCGAACCTGTTCGTGAACACGCCGGACATCCTGCACGCGTACCTGCAGTACGGCGGGCCGGCGGCGTTCAAGGTGCGCGCCGTGCTCGCGGCCATGCTCTCGCCGACGTGGGGCGTCTACGCAGGCTACGAGCTCTACGAGCACGTCGCCGTCCGGCCCGGCAGCGAGGAGTACCTCGACTCGGAGAAGTACCAGTTCCGCCCGCGCGACTGGGCGGCGTACGAGCCAGGGGGGATGCGCGAGGGGCAGTCGCTCGCGCCGTACCTCACCCGGCTCAACGCGATCCGCCGCGCCCACCCGGCCCTGCACCGGCTGCGGAACCTCCGGTTCCACCACGTCGACAACTCCGATGTCATCTGTTTCTCGAAGCGCGAGCGACAGGGCGACGACGCTGACGACGTGCTCATCGTCGTCGTCAACCTGGACCCCCACGGCGCGCGAGAAGCCACCGTCGCGCTGGACATGCCGGCGCTCGGTTTCGACTGGCACGAGACCTTCGTGACACACGACGAGCTGACCGGCGAGCGCTACCCCTGGAGCCAGTTCAACTACGTCCGCCTCGACCCGGCCGTGGAGCCCGCCCACGTGCTCAGCGTGCGGCGGTGGGGTACGTGACCCAGGAGCATGCGCTGCCGGCCGCCGGTACCGATCCCGAGTGGTTCAAGCGGGCGGTCTTCTATGAGGTGCTGGTCCGCTCGTTCAAGGACTCCGACGGCGACGGCGCGGGCGACCTGCGTGGGCTCACCGAGAAGCTCGACTACCTGCAGTGGCTCGGCGTCGACTGTCTCTGGCTGCCGCCGTTCTACCCGTCACCACTGCGCGACGGCGGGTACGACGTGTCCGACCACAAGAGCGTCCTGCCCGAGTTCGGCACCGTCGAGGACTTCAGCAGGTTCGTCCGGCTGTCCCACGACCGCGGCATGCGGGTGATCGTCGACTTCGTCATGAACCACACCAGCGACCAGCACGCGTGGTTCCAGTCCTCGCGCGAAGACCCCGGGGGCCCCTGCGGCGACTTCTACGTCTGGGCCGACGACGACACGGGCTACCCCGATGCGCGCATCATCTTCGTCGACACCGAGACGTCGAACTGGACATTCGACCCCGTCCGCCGCCAGTACTACTGGCACCGGTTCTTCAGCCACCAGCCCGACCTCAACTACGAGAACCCGGCCGTGGGCGAGGCGATGACCGATGCCCTGCGGTTCTGGCTCGACCTCGGTATCGACGGGTTCCGCCTCGACGCTGTGCCCTACCTGTTCGAGGAGGAGGGCACGAACTGCGAGAACCTCACCCAGACGCACGCGTTCCTCAAGCAGGTGCGCAAGGTGATCGAAGACGAGTACCCCGACACGGTGCTGCTCTGTGAGGCGAATCAGTGGCCCGCCGATGTCGTCCAGTACTTCGGCGACTTCGACGCCGGCGGCGACGAGTGCCACATGGCCTTCCACTTCCCGGTCATGCCGAGAATCTTCATGGCCGTCCGCCGTGAGTCGCGGTACCCGATCTCGGAAATCATGGCCCAGACCCCGGTCATCCCCGCGAGCTGCCAGTGGGGCATCTTCCTGCGCAACCACGACGAGCTCACTCTCGAGATGGTCACCGACGACGAACGCGACTACATGTGGACCGAGTACGCCAAAGACCCGCAGATGAAGGCGAACATCGGCATCCGCCGCCGGTTGGCACCGCTGCTCGAGAACGACACCAACCAGATCGAGCTGTTCACCGCCCTGTTGCTGTCGCTGCCGGGTTCACCTGTGCTCTATTACGGGGACGAGATCGGCATGGGTGACAACATCTGGCTCGGCGACCGCGACGGCGTCCGAACGCCGATGCAATGGACCCCGGACCGCAATGCCGGTTTCTCGACCGCCGATCCGGGCCGGCTCACGCTGCCCGTCGTCATGGACGCGGTCTACGGCTACCAGGTCACCAATGTGGAGTCCCAGAGCACCAACACGTCCTCACTGCTGCACTGGACCCGACGCATGATCGAGGTACGCAAGCAGAATCCTGCCTTCGGACTCGGCGACTTCACCGACCTGGGCGGCTCGAACCCCAGCGTTATCTCCTATGTCCGGGCCTTCGGCGACGACGTGGTGCTGTGTGTCAACAACCTCTCGCGCTTCCCACAGCCGGTCGAGCTCGACCTTCGCCGGCACGAGGGGTCGGAGCCGGTCGAGCTGGTCGGCGGCGTGCACTTCCCCTTGATCGGCGAGCTGCCGTACCTGCTCACGCTCGCACCGCACGGGTTCTACTGGTTCCGGCTGGTTCGCGCGCGCGGGCAGGCGCTGTCGTGAACGTCGAGCACGCCGTATCGCTGTTGGCCGCATGGTTGCCGAATCAGCGCTGGTTCGCGGGCAAGGACGAGCCTATCGACGCCGTGCGGACCGTGGCTGCCACCCGGCTGCACGAATCCAAGCCGGAGGTCTGGCACCTGATGGTGGAGGTGGAACAGGGCCACCGCCGGGAGATCTACCAGGTGCCCGTGAGCTTCCGCGACCAGCCCGACGACCGGCTCGAGCACGTCCTCGTCGGGGATGCTGAGGGCCGCTACGTCTACGACGCGCTGCACGACAAGGACGCCACCGCAGAACTCCTGCGCCGGTTCGCGGCACAGGACCGTGTCAACGGTCTGTCCTTCCACACCGAGCCCGGCGCCGTGCTGCCGGTCGGGGAATCCTCGCTGGTCCTGACCGCCGAGCAGAGCAACACCTCGCTGGCCTATGGCGACGCAGCACTGCTCAAGGTGTTCCGACGGGTGGTGCCGGGCGTCAATCCCGACGTCGAGGTCCACGATGCGCTCACCCGGGCGGGCAACGAGTACGTCGCGCCCATGCTGGGCTGGCTCGACGGCTGGTGGGTCTCGCGGTCCGGTCGGCGCGAGGAGGCGGGGCTGGCCATGCTCCAGACGTTCCTGGTCACGGCCACCGACGGCTGGGCGCTCGCGACGACCAGCGTCCGGGACCTCTACGCCGAAGCCGACCTGCACGCCGACGAGGTCGGAGGCGACTTCGCCGGCGAGTCGCAGCGGCTCGGGCTCGCCACTGCGGAGGTCCACGCCGCCATGGCCGACGTCCTGCCGACCCGGCTGTTCGCCTCCGACGATCTCAGTGCCCTCGCGGGACGCATGCGCGCCCGCCTCGATGCGGCCGTGGCGACGGTTCCCGAGCTCACGACGTACGCACCGAGCCTGGCCGTGTCGTTCGACCGGCTGGCCCGACTCCGTGGCCCGGTGCCGGCCCAGCGCATCCACGGCGACTATCACCTCGGCCAGGTCGTGCGGACAGTGGTGGGCTGGAAGCTCGTCGACTTCGAGGGCGAGCCGGCCAGGCCGCTCGCCGAGCGGGTCGCCCTCGACTCGCCGATCCGCGACGTGGCCGCCATGCTTCGCTCGTTCGACTACGCGGCGCGCCACCTGCTCGTCGTCGACCATCCGGGCAGCGAGCAGATCGCCTACCGGGCCGTCGAGTGGGCCGAGCGAAACCGTGCGGCGTTCTGCGAGGGCTACGCGAAGGCGGCCGGACACGACCCGCGTGACGATGACGTGCTGCTGCGCGCCTACGAGACCGACAAGGTCGTCTACGAGGCCGTCTACGAGGCGCGCAACCGCCCGTCCTGGCTCACGATCCCCCTGGCCGGCGCGGAGAGCCTCGCGACCGACCAGCCATGACGCTCCCTGATCAGTCGGCCGTGGGCCGGCCCAGGCCGGGCAGCGTGGACGGAGCACGGCTCGATTGGCCGGAGGACGACGTCATCCCGGGCGGATCGGCCGGAATCGGTAGCCAGGACGGCACACCGGTCGGATGCTCGGAGAACGGCCGGCCAGGTGACCCGGGCAATTCGTATGGCGTCGGTGCCGGGGTCGTGGTGGTACCGGAACCGTCCGTGCCGGTGGCGTCCGGGTTCGACGTACTCAGCGTGGAGGTCGGGTCTGGCCCGATCATGTCGGTCGGCTCCGGTCCGGATTCGGCCACGAGTTCGCACGGCTCTGTCAAGGCCACCTCCGGCGCGCACGGCTCGGGCGTCGGTGAGTCGGTGGGCACCAGCGTCGGCGACGTGGCCGACGGTTCCGTCGGATCGGGGGAGCGCGTCGAGGCGTCGGTCGGCATCGGGAAGGGTGCGGTGCCACCCGTGTCACTCCCGTCATTGCCGTCGGGGTGGGCGGGCGGTGCGCCGAACAGGACGTGCGCGATGCTCTGCAGCGGATCCGGCAGCGAACCGTCAGCGGCCGCGGCGGCGACCCCGCCCATGCCGAGCGTACCGGCAAGCGCCACTACGGCGATCTTGGCGCCGACGGACGGGCGCAACGGGCGGGATACACGCTCCTCGAGGTCATCCGTGGTCATCGCGTGCCGGTACGCCGCCAGCGCGGCGTCCTCACCACGCAGATCGTCAGGCAGAGCCGGCCGTCGCAGGGCGGCAACCAGGTCCACAAGGACCAGTGCCTCCGGCGGTGCCCCAAC
>DATHII010000381.1:0-9447 GCA_035316885.1 Jiangellaceae bacterium
CGACTTAGACGACAGCCTTCCGCTGCTGCTGATGTGCTGTCATCCCGGGCTTGCCCGACCGGCTCAGGTGTCGCTGACGCTGCGCGCGGTGGGCGGACTGACCACGGCCGAGATCGCCCGTGGGCTGCTGCTGCCTGAGGCGACCGTGGCCCAGCGCATCAGCCGGGCCAAACGGCGCCTTGAGGAGGTCGGCGCCCGGTTCGAGACACCGACCACGTCTGATGAGTGGGCAGCCCGGTTGCCGCCGGCCCTGGAGGTGCTCTACCTCATCTTCAACGAGGGGTCGACGGCCAGCGCAGGCGACCAGGTCAGCCGCCCCGACCTGTCCGGCGAGGCGATCCGGCTGACCCGACAGCTGCATGGCCAGGTGGACCACGGCGAGGTCGCCGGGCTGCTGGCCCTGATGCTGCTCACCGACGCGCGCCGTCCCGCGCGGACGGACTCCGCCGGGGAGTCAGTGGCACTGGCCGAGCAGGACCGGCGCATCTGGCGTACGGACGCGATTGCCGAAGGCACCAAGATCTTGCGGGGCGCGCTCGCTCGCCATCGCATCGACCCACTACAGCTCCAGGCCGCGATCGCCGCGCTGCACAGTGAGGCCGCCAGCACCGCCGCCACCGACTGGCCGCAGATCCTTGCGCTGTACGACCATCTGCTGGCGCTGGCCCCGAGCCCCATGGCCTTGCTGAGCCGGGTCGTGGCGGTGGCCCAGGTGCGCGGACCTCAGTCGGCCCTGGTCGAGCTCGACGCAGTCGCTGACCTTCCAGGCCTCGTGGGCCACTATCGGGTCGATGCCGTACGCGCCCACCTGGCCGAGCAGGCCGGGGACCCGGAGGCGGCCCGCGTCCTATACCTGCGGGCCGCCCAGCACTCACTGAGCCGGCCCGAGCAACGCCACCTGCTCCACCGGGCGCAGCGGCTCGGGTAGCGGAGCGGGTCATCGTCCTCGCGAGGTGAGCCCGGCGTCGGGCGGACCGTGCGTATGTCCAGTCGGAGCGCTGGCGCAGACTGGGGCTTTCTAGGAGGCTGCATGACAGTGCCGGTGAGCATTGCGGTAGTCGGGGCGGGTAACCGCGGCCAGACGTACGCTGACCTGGCCGCGGCCGACGGACGAGCCCAGGTCGTAGCGGTCGCCGACCCCGATAGCGCCCGACGTGACGAGCTGGCCGACCGGCACGCCGTTTCCGACAACCGGCGGTTCGACAGCTGGGAAGCGCTGGTCGGTGGCCCGCGGATCGCCGACGCGGTGGTCGTCGCCACCCAAGATCGCATCCACTACGAGCCGGCCGTCGCATTACTAGACCGCGGCTACCACCTCCTCCTCGAGAAGCCCATTGCCACGACGCCGGAGCAGTGTGACGCCATCGTCGAGGCGGCCGAGCGGGCCGGCGCGACCTTCGCCGTCTGCCACGTGATGCGATACGCGCCGTACAGCCTGACGTTGCAGCGCTTGCTCGACTCGGGTGCGATCGGGGAGCTGGTCTCGGTCGAGCATCTCGAGCCGATCGGCTGGTGGCACTTCGCACACTCGTTCGTCCGCGGCAACTGGCGGCGTGAGGACGAGTCCTCGTTCATGCTGCTGGCCAAGTGCGTGCACGACATCGACTGGCTCAGTCATGTGATCGGCCGCCCCGCGCGTCGGGTGTCGTCCTTCGGCGGGCTCTACCACTTTCGTGCCGATCAGCGTCCGGAGGAGGCCGCCGACCGCTGCGTGAACTGTGTGCTCCAGCAAAGCTGCCCGTACTCCGCGCCGAAGATCTATTTGCCCTGTCTCGGCGACCCAGCCCGGGAACGCTGGCCGCTGCGGGCCGTCACGTCCGACCTCACTGTCGAAGGTGTCCTCGCGGCCTTGCGGGATGGCCCGTACGGCCGCTGCGTCTATGACTGCGACAACGACGTCGTCGATCACCAGGTCGTGTCGATCGAATACGAGGGTTGCGTCACGGCGAGCTTCACCGCCACGGCTTTCACCGGCTATCAGCTCCGCAAAACGAAGTTATTCGGCACTCATGGGTGCATCGAGGGCGACGGCAAGGTGCTCGACCTGCTTGACTTCCGCACTGGTAGACGCGAGTGGGTCCCGATCCCGACCGTCGACGCGCCCAAGGGACTCGAGGGTCACGGCGGCGGCGACGCTGGACTAGTTCGCGCCTTCTTGGATGCCCTGGTCTCCGGTGATCCGGCCGCTCACCTTCCAGATCCGCGTCAAGCGCTGGCTGCACACCACCTCACCTGGGCCGCCGAACAAGCTCGGCTCACCGCCTCGGTCGTCGACCTTGTTGGCGCCCATCGTCACTGAGTGGGGCTACAGCCCAGCCGCTCGGCGCGCGGCTAGCTCGATTTGCGCCGTGCCCAAGACGCGGAGGATCGCGGCAATTGTCGCCGTAAGCTTCGCGGGATCGGTGACGGTCGGCTGCGATGGCCACTTGATCAGTACCGCATCGGGCGTGTCGGGCCGCTGGACTAGCTCGACGACAAGTCGATCGGATTTGGTAACCGCACCGACAGCCAGGAACCGCTCTGAGTGTCTCGATGCTGAGTTGGGCGCCGGCCCCGAGCTCGCCACGAGCCTAGTTTTCCACAGATCCGAACGATTTGTCCCTCGCTGCAGACAAGACCATAAAATCTCTCGAAATTGCGCTGGGCCTCGCCGACAATTACCTAGTCTCGCTGCGGCTCGATTCCGTCATCCTCGTCTCAATGCGATCGCCCTAGTTCTCCCACGGCCGCGCGGAACACGGTGGGCAGCGCAGCGGCGGTAGGAACGATGGCCTGCCGGGCCCACGCTGGGCGGGTTGCCTGCACAAGGGCGTACGTCATCGCGGAATACCGCCAGCTGGCCCGGCGCCAGGCACGCTCGTACGCGTGCGGCCGATCGGCTTCAACCGCTGACACCGCCGCCCGTGCCTGGGCCATCCCGAGCGATATCCCCTCGCCGGTAAGCGCATCGACGTAACCTCCGGCATCGCCGACGAGCAGCACCCTGCCAGCGACTCGGCGGGCGACTCGCTGCCGGAGTGGGCCCGCCCCGCGCACTCGTGTGGCGGCGGCGGCATCAGCCAGCCGCTCTCGCAGCTGGGGGAACTCGTTGAGCTGTTCCTCGAATGGCACCCGGCGCGCGCTTAGGACCGCAACCCCGACGAGATCTGCCCCGACGGGGGTGACGTACGCCTCGCCATAGCTGCCCCAGTGCACCTCCACGTGGCTGCTCCACGGCCGTAGGCCGTAGTGCCGCCGTTGACCGAAGCGCTGTGGCCCGCGGGTGTACACCTCCAGGCCGAGCGCGCGACGCGTCGGCGAATGCAGCCCATCAGCTGCCAGAAGGTAGCGCCCATAGACGTCGCATCCAGGCGTCCGGCCGGGTCCCTGTGTTCGGACGCGCACCTCCCCGGACGACTGCACCACCTCGCATGCCGCCAAGGGCAAGATTTTCACGCCAGCGGCTGCTGCGATCGACCGCAGCGCCGTGTGGAGCTCGGTACGACGGACGCCTCGGCCTCGCCCAGCGCTGAAGTCAGCCTCTGCCTGCCGCCCCCCGCAGACGTAGCGGATGCCGGCCAGATCCCAGCCAGAGGGGTTGATCCCAAGGGCGGCCAGCGCACGTACGCCGCCGGGCATGAGACCTTCACCGCACGCCTTGTCGACCGCGCCCTGTCGAGGCTCGAGCACGACAACCGACAAGCCGCTACTCACTGCGTACAGGGCGGCCGCGAGGCCCACCGGGCCACCACCCACCACGACCACGTCGCTGGCGCGCCGCCTCATCGCAACACCGCTTCCCTCTCAGCGACTGTGGCCAGCGCTCGCTCCTCGACCTGGATCCGCCTGGCGAGCAGGGCTGCATTGAGGACGGTAAACCCGACTGCCGTGGCCCAGGCCGAGTGCACGAGCGGTAGCGCTGCGCCCTCGAGCACCACAGCCACATAGTTCGGATGGTTCAGCAGGCGATACGGTCCGCGGCTGACCAGTGGCAGTCCCGGCACGACAATCACCCGGGTGTTCCACTGCCGGCCCAGCGTGGCGATGCACCACCAGCGCAGGCTCTGCGACGCAATAACTAGGACCAGCGCTACCGAGCCGAGAACCGGCACGAAGGGCCGCTCAAATATCCACACCTCGGCGATCGCACCCACCAGCAGAGCGGTGTGAAGCGCCACCATCGCAGGGAAGTGGCCGCGGCCGAATTCCTTACCCCCGCGTGAGAACGCCCACGCCGCATGCCGTTTTGACACGGCCAGCTCCACGAGCCGCTCGACGCCGACGGCCAGGACCAAAGCCGTGAACAGAACTTGAGACGTCACGTCTCAGCCGCCCCGGCACGGCGGAGTGGACGGTGGCTCACGCCTCGCCACAATAGGCAAAAATCCCGATTTCCGCGGCTATATCTCGACTGAGCCGACCGGTCCGGCCCTTAGGCTCTACCAATGCCGACACCGTCTGCCCTGCCGGCTCTGCTTCGTGCCAGCCATCCCGGGCCTACTGTCGCGGTCACCGCGCTCACCGCGCTCTTGGCCGTGGCGGCCGGCCATGGATGGGGAACAGGTTTGGTCGTGACGGCGGCTGTTGCCGCAGGACAGCTCACCATCGGCTGGTCCAACGACGTCATCGACGCCGGCCGTGACCAGCAGGTGGGCCGCGCCGACAAACCGGTCGCTCGCGGTGAAGTTTCAGAGGCCCTGGTCCGGCGGATGATCGCAGCGGCCGCGGCGGCGTGCATCATCCTGTCTCTGGCGTGCGGCCTCGCATCCGCAGCCGTGCACCTGCTGCTGGTCGTGGGGTCTGGCTGGGCCTACAACCTTGGCCTCAAGCGGGTCACCTGGTCAGGCCTGCCGTACGCGATCGCGTTCGGCGCGCTTCCTGCTGTGATCACCCTTGCCCTGCCTGACCCGCAGTGGCCCCCCGTGTGGATGATGGCCGCCGGTGCCTTGCTCGGTGTGGGGGCCCATCTGCTGAACGCACTACCCGACCTCGCCGAGGACGTCCAGACCGGCGTACATGGTTTGCCCCACCGGCTTGGAGCACGCAGACTGCGCTGGCTGGCGCCGCTGGTGCTGACAGTCGCCTCAGCGGTGGCAGCATTCGGCCCGGTTACTGCAACCGCGGCGTGGGTGTGGGCTGCCTTCGGGCTCTGCGTGGTCCTCGCGGTCGTCGCCATGCGCGGCCGCGGCCGGCTGCCATTCGCCGCTGCCATATGCATCGCGGCGGTCGACGTAGTCAGCCTGGTTGTGCATGGGTCGGCCTAGGTCGCGGCACCTTGGAGGAGGGCACCGGTGACCGTCAGACCCGGACCGAATGCCATGGCCAGCACGTAGTCTCCGACGGGAACAGGGCACATCGACGCGAGGGTCACCAAGATGGTCGCCGAAGAGCAGTTCCCATAGCGAGACAGGATGTCGCGGGATCGCTTGACCTGAACGTCATCCAAGGAAAGAACCTCTTGCACCTTGTCGATGATGCGCGGACCGCCAGGGTGGATCGCCCAGTGCCGGACCTCATCAGGAGCAAGACCGCGGTCAATCAGCAGACGGTCGACGAGCGTAGGGACGTTACGGGCCACAAGCGCTGGCACCCGCGGGGAGAGGGCCATGCGAAACCCGTGGTCGGTGATGTCCCACGTCATGTCGGCCGTTGAGCCGACGTCGGTAAGCGTCTCCACGGCGATGACGTCGAGCCCCTTTGCGAGCTGCCCGGGGGCCAGCACGAGGGCGGCGCAGGCGTCGGCGAATAGTGCGTGCGCAACGGCTTGCTGGGTGTCATGCGGTGGAGGCTGCACATGCAGGGACGGCAGCTCCGTGCAGACGAGCACAGCTGGTCGGCGCTGCGCGATGACATAGTCGGTGGCCACCGCCAGCCCAGGGATGGCGGCATAACATCCCATATGCCCGATTGCTAGCCGCCGCACTGTCGGGCGCATGCCTAGATCCTTGGCGACATGGACGTCCAGGCCTGGATTGGCGTATCCGGTGCAGGAGACCGTGGCCAGCAGGCCAACCTCTTCGGGGATGAGGGTGGCCGCCGCCAGCGCACTACCTACCGCCTCCTTGGCCAGGGGCAGGGCGTCGTCGAGGAATCGCCGCATCCGCTGGGCGGTACTCCAGCGGCATACGTCCTCGTGCACGGGATAGGCCGTCAAATGACGTGTGTGCACATCGGCGCGGCGCCACACGCGCTCCGCCACGCCGTCATGACCGACGTGGTCCGCGTAGTAGTCCTCCCACAACGTGGTCTGGTCGTATGCCGGCGGCGTTGACTGGCCGAAGCCGACGATGCGTGCGGGACCGGTCAACGGGGCCAAGGCAAGCTCACAGGGACACCTGGAAGGCTGCGATGAGGGCTCACTGGGGCCGGGCCGCACTGCTGGTGAACAGTGGCCCGCCACCTTCGTTTCGCTCTGCTCTCCATCTCGGCCTCCATCGATTGGGAGAAACCACCAGCCGAGCCCGGCGTTGCCGCAACCCTGCAGGGCGACACATTAGTCTCTGTTGCCGCTGGATTCAGGCGCGTCGGCTAGAAGGCGAGCCTCCGCACATTCGTGCGACGCCGCCTTCCCCATCTGACGTGGAGCAAGGGAACCATCCCCGTAAGCCGCTCGTCTCCTTTCCGGCGCTAGGCTCACACGGTTCTCTAGGCTGCGGTCTATGAATCACATCGAGCTGCTTCGTCCCGGCGGACTGGTGATCTCACCCGCGTTCAGTCACGTCGCGGTGATCCCGCCGGGCGCCACAACCATCCACGTCGGCGGGCAGAACGCCGTCGACGGCACCGGTGCCCTGGTGGGCGGGGAGGACGTCGCCCTGCAGACCCGGCAGGTGATGGCCAACCTGGGCACCGCGCTCGCCGCCGCGGGCGCGACCATGGCCGACCTCGTGAGCGTGTTGGTCCTGCTGGTCGACGGCGCCGACCTCGGCAGCGCGTATGGCGAGGCTGCTAGCGCTCTCGGCGACAACCCCGAGCCGCCGCTGGTCACGGCCGCGATCGTGCAAAGGCTAGGGGTCCCGGGAGCTCTGGTCGAGGTCTCGGCGATCGCCGCACTGTTCCGGTGAACGCCGAGCGCGGACCGGAGCTGTACGAACGGGGGCGTACCGCCGGAGATCCGGGGCCGGATGTCGACCGGACGGAGGCGTTGCGGGAGCGGCTATTCGGCGATGCCCTGGGGGCGTTGGAGCTCTACACGATCTATCTTGGTGAACGGCTCGGGCTGTATCGAGCTCTCGCAGAAAGCGGTGCCGCCACCTCGTCGCAGCTAGCCGAACGCACCGGAACGACCGAGCGCTACGTGCGGGAATGGCTTGAGCACCACGCCGCGAGTGGGCTGCTCGCGGTCGACGACGCGCGGGCTGAACCACTCGCTCGCCGGTACTGGTTGCCGCCGGAGCACATCCCCGTCCTGGCAGATCGCGACGACGTCCGATACGAGGCGTACAACGGCGTCGACATCGTCCGCGCCGGTCGCTCGCTTCCACAGCTAGTGGAGGCATTTCGGGTTGGAAACGCGCCGCCGCCGCTGCCGTGGGAGCCCGAGGGCCGGGCGGATCCAAACCGGGCCCGGTTCATCAACTTGCTTGGCGCCGAATGGCTCCCCGCGATTGTCGACGTCGACGCGCGGCTTCGAGCCGCGCCACCAGCGCGGGTCCTCGACATCGCGTGCGGCACCGGCTGGTCGAGCATCGCCATGGCCCAGGCGTACCCCGATATCAAGGTGGACGGCGTCGATCTCGATCACAACGCGATCGGCGCCGCTCGCCAGAACGCCGAGCGGGCCGGCGTTGCTGATCGAGTGATGTTCTCTGTTACCGACGCCGCCGACATCGGCGGAACGGGCCGGTACGACCTGGTGACGATCTTCGAGGCCCTGCATGACATGTCACGACCCGTTGAGGCACTCAACGCAGCGCGGCAAATGCTCTCCGAGAACGGGAGGATGCTCGTGGTCGACGGGCTGGTCGCCGAGGAGTTCACTGTTCCCGCTTCACCGCGAGACCGAACTGAGTACGGCTGGAGCGTGGTCTCCTGCCTGCCCGGCGCCATGGGAGACCCGCAGACCGCAGCCACCGGAGCCGTCATGCGCCCCTCGATGCTTCGTCAGTACGCCCTCCAGGCGGGATTCAGCGGGATGGAGGTTCTCCCGATACACACCGACTACTGGCGCTTCTACCAACTGCTCCGGTGAGGGCGTGGGTTGTGCAAGCGGTTCCACCGGCCGGTGCGATTGCGCGCCAGGCGCGGTAGATTGCGCTCGGGAGGGCGGGCCCCTCCGACAGTCGGGCTCCGAGGTCGCTGTTAAAGCCCACTACCTCCTTTGCCGCTTCTAACCCTGGTCGAGGAGTGCGGATGCGTCCCCGAGCCGGTCACACTCCTGGCTGGCGGGCCCCGGTTCCCGGGGGGTTCGCCGATGGCAACTGAGTCGGCTTGCCTTCTGCTGACCGACATCTCGGGCTACACGGGCTACCTCGCGGGCGTCGAGCTCGATCACGCGCAGGACATCCTCGCGGATCTCATGGGCACGATCGTCACCGCGCTACGACCCAGCTTCCGGCTGGCCAAGCTCGAAGGCGACGCCGCGTTCACGTTCGCGATCACGGAGAAGTTGGACGGGTCGCTGCTCCTCGACGTGATCGAGCGCTGCTACTTCGGCTTCCGACGGCGACGCCGCGATGTGCGCCAGGCGACGTCGTGCAAATGCAATGCGTGCGTGCGCATCCCCGACCTCGACTTGAAGTTCGTCGTCCACCACGGCACGATCCTGCGGCAGCGTGTTGCCGGCCAGGAGGAGCTGCTCGGACCGGACGTCATCCTCGTCCATCGCCTGCTCAAGAACGACGTGATCGCATCCACGGGTATCGAGGCATACGCGCTGTTCACTCAGCAGTGCGTCGACGCGATGGATGTCGACGTGTCCGCGCTCGGCATGCGCACATCCAGTGAGACGTACGAGCACATAGGCGCGGTAACCGTGTGGGTCCACGACCTCGGCCGACGCTGGCAGGAGGAGGAGTCGCGCACACGCGTCATCGTCGACGAGCGCGAGGCGGTGTTCCGGTTCGACACGCCGACTTCGGCCCCGCCGCAGGTCGCCTGGGAGTTCGTGACAACGCCGGGCCGACGGATCACCTGGCAGGGGGTGACCGGGGTCAAGGTGATCGCGACGGGTAACCGCCGAGGGGTTGGGGCCACTAACCACTGCATGCACGGGGAGGGCGCGATCATCGAAGAGGTCCTCGATTGGCGTCCTTACGACTATTTCACCTACCGGAACACCGTCCCGACAGCGATGGGGCCTGTCCGCTTTCTCGCGACGACGGAGTTCGAGCCCACGCCCGGCGGGACGATCCTCCACGAGCGGTTCGCGGCGCCCAAGACGCCCAAGGAGCGGGCCATCATGGAGCAGATAGCCTCCTGGCTGGAGGAGGCAGTGCGGACGAGCACAATCCGTCTGACCGAGCAGCT
>DATHII010000382.1:0-4592 GCA_035316885.1 Jiangellaceae bacterium
GGGCATCGCCTCGAGACGCTGGTCCTCCGGACGGAACGTGATGGTGTAGGCCTCGATGGAGGGGTTAAGGCTCGCGGCCATCGCAGTGATGAGGCTCGAGTCCAGGCCTCCGCTGAGAAAGGAGGCGACCGGGACGTCTGCCACCAGGTGTGCCGCCACCGATGCTTCGAGCACCGCCGCCAGGTCCGCGGGCGGGCCGGCTGCGGCCTCGAGCGCTTCCTGCGCAGGTTCCCAGTAGCGGCCGGCCCGCGTCGTCCCGTCAGCTCGCCACTCGGCCCACGATCCAGACGGGAGTTTGAAGACGCCTTTGACGGCGCACTGTTCCTCCGGCAGGAAATAGAACATGGCCGACGCCACGAGGGCCCCGGGGTCGATGGTGAGCTCCGGGCCCACGGCCGCTACCAGGGCTTTGAGCTCCGAGGCGAACACGATGCCGCTCCCGCGCGGCATGACGTACATCGGCTTGATGCCGAGCGGATCCCGCGCAAGGGTGAGGGCGCCGGTGTGCTCGTCGTAGATCGCGAAGGCAAACATTCCGCGGAACCGCGGGAGGGCGTCAGGCCCCCATTCCCGCCAACTCTCCAAAACAACCTCGGTGTCCGACTCCGTGACGAACCGGACGCCCTTGCCGCGCAGGATTGCGCGCAGGTCGCGGTAGTTGTACAGCTCACCGTTGTAGCTCAGGTGCAGGCCGTCTTTGACGAACGGCTGATCCGCCGCGGCCGACAGGTCGATGATCGACAGGCGCCGATGCGCGAGCTGGAGCGATGTGTGCGGCGACATGTCCCGCAGCCCATCTGCGTCCGGCCCGCGGTGGCCGATGCGATCGGCCATCGTCCGCACGAGCCGAGCACCGTCGGGCTGGCAAAAGGCTCCGGCAACGCCGCACACGTCAGCCTCCCACCTGGTGTCGGCTCCGGTCGCCAGCAGGCTCGGAGGTGGTGCGAGTGCGCCTGACGAGCGTGTCGTAGACATCGACGTAAGCGTCGCGCTGGTAGGACCAGCCGAGCTCATTCTCGATACGAAGGCGCCCTGCACGACCCATGACCTCGCGCTTGTCGTCGTCGTCGAGGAGCTCCACCATTGCCCGGGCGTAGGCCGCTACGTCGCCACTCGGGATGTAGGACGCAGCCCCTTCGGCCGACACCCGGGTCTCCTTGAGGTCGAACGCAACGACGGGCAACCCGAAGGCCATGTACTCCATGGTCTTGTTCATCGTGGAGACGTCGTTGAGCGGATTCTTCGGGTCGGGCGAGAGCCCGACGTCCGCGGTCGAGAGCACGTCCAGGACGGTGTCGTCGGGCACACGGCCCGGCAAGTCCACGTAGTCCTGCAGTCCGAGATCGTCGCGCAGCGCCACGATCTCGTCATAGGAGTCGCCCGCGCCCATGAAGGTGAAGGCGACGTCCTCGCGACCGAGGTCGTGTACGACGTGGGCTGCAGCCCGGACCGCCAGGTCGACGCCGTCCTGCGGGCCCATGACGCCGATATAGGCGACGAGGTGCCGCCGGCCGTGCCGCAGCGCCGGGACGGCGGCCGTCCGACGCAGGCGCTTGTGGTCGGGGCCGGTCCGCACCACGGTGACATCCGCTGGGCTCTTGCCACCCCGACGCACGGCGATCTCGGCATACGAGGCGTTCGTGGCAACGACGTGGTCGGCCGTGCGGAAGGTCGCCCTCTCCAGGGCGAGCAGTCCTCGGCGCGGCAGGCGGCGCCCCTGCGGGAAGCGCGAATCGTACAGCTCGGGGCAGAGGTCGTGGTGGTCGAACACGAACCGCGAACCGTCGCGGCGGCGCAGCCATCGGGCGATGGGCCAGAAGATGTCCGGCGGATTGCACGCCTGCAGCACGTCGAACCGCCCCTGGCGACGAGCGCGGAGCACCAGCCTGGCCGTAGCGAGGAACGAGTAGGCGTACTCCAGGACGAAGCCGAGCGCGCTGCCTCCGGGCGCGTAGGGGCGGTACTTCAGAAGCGTGACGCCCTCGAGAACCTCGTGACCGGGGTCGCCCTTGCCCTTCGGGCACACGACAGTGACGTCGTACCCAGCTGCGGTCAGGGCCTTGGATTCCAACCAGACTCGCCGGTCGAAGGGTACGGGCAGGTTCTGGACGATGATGAGTACTCGGGGTCGTGCACCCACGTCGTGAGCGATGGTCATACCGCCCACCCGATGCCCTCGTAGCCCGGTATCCGTTCGATCTCAGCACCGAGGCGCCCGTGCAGGTCGAGGATCCACTCAGGAGGCGCCGCGCGCAGCTCGTCGACCACGGGGCCGTCCGACGTGGCCACCACCGCCGCATCGCAGCCGTGCAGCGCTTCGCGAGGCGTCGCGAAGAGCAGCCGGTGCAGGTGTGGCAGGCGGCTCTCGACGTACCGGAGGTTCGCGCCCATGAGCCGCTCGGGGTTGACGATCGGGTCGTAGATCCGCACGTCGAAGCCCTTGCCGATCAGCCGCTCCGCCAGCTCGACGTTCGGGCTCTCCCGCAGGTCGTCTGTATCCATCTTGAAGCTCAGTCCCAGCATGGCGACCGCGCGGAAAGGACTGGCGATCAGCCGATCCACGACGTCGGTGATGACGAGCTCGTTCGTCCGCGCAGTGCCGGCGAGCAGGGGGACGTCCAACGCGTTCACTCGGGCCATGTCGAGCAGCGCGCGCAGGTCCTTGGGGAGGCAGGAGCCGCCGAAGGCGAAGCCGGGCATCAGGTATGCCGGCGAGATGTTGAGGACAGTGTCCTCGCTGAACACCCGCATGACTTCCCGGGAGTCGACGCCGAACACCCTGAAGATGCGAGCCATCTCATTGGCGAATGAGACCTTCGTGGCGTGGAAGGCGTTGCATGCGTACTTCAGCGCCTCGGCGCTACGGACATCGACAAGCCTGATCTCGCGGTTCAGGAACGAGAACATGTCAGTCAGCAGGTCGGTCACGCGCTGATCGGCTGTGCCGACGACCACGAATGGCGGGTTGAAGAAGTCGGCAACACCCGACCCCTCACGGAGGAACTCCGGGCACATCGCCGTCCCAACGGCCCAGCCGGTCGGAAGCGATACCCCTGCGAAAGTCTCGTGGACGAGGTCATCCCCCGTTCCGGGGGGAACGGTGCTCCTCACCACCACCGCGTGGAAGCCCGATGCCGGCGGTGTGGCGACGGCGAGCCCTCTGCGAATGTCGTCCAGCGCTCGTCGCAGGTACGCGAGATCGGTGCCGCCGTGCGGCGACGAGGGCGTGCCGACGCAGAGTAAGGACACGTCGGCCCGTTCGAGGGCCACGACAGGATCCGTGGTCGCCCGGAGCCGTCCACTCTCGACCGCCGTCGCGATTAGCTGGTCGATGCCCGGTTCGACAACCGGGCTCCGACCGGACCTGATGTGGTCGACCTTCACAGAGTCGACGTCGACGCCGCACACCTCGTGGCCCCTCGAGGCCAGACCCGCGGCCGTGACGGTGCCGACGTAGCCCAAGCCGAAGACGGCGATCCTCATTGCCCCCCCAAAGGATCGTAACGATTACCCCCAGCGGATCGTAACAGCGAGTGAAGGCGCGGTCACATCGCCAAGAGCGGCAGCAGGCCGACCTATCTCAATTCGTGACCTGCGGTCCAGTCTCGCCGCCGGGACCGACCGTGCCAGCCAGCGTGAGGGAGGATCCCACGCTCACGCCAGACACGGAGCGTCCCTGGTGGTTTATGGGCCGGCCCTGGGACCAGTGATGCCAACCGGAGGCGCTCACAGCGGTGAGGACACCGGAGGCGAGTAGGCCACCCCCAAGGACGTCCGTCGACCAGTGCGCCGCCTGGATCAGGAGGGAAGCTCCCATGAGACAGCCCCCGAGAGCAGGGACGAGCCAGACCCACCGACCCACACGAGGTCGCGCTACCAGCACGGCCAAACCGAGGCAGACGATGACACTGATGGTGTGACCCGACGGGAAACTGCCCCCGTAGCTGTTCACGATTCCGTGGGTGTCGGGACGACCCACCGCCATCTTCGCCGCGACGGTGAGCGCCGCGGTCAACAGCCACACACCGCCGACGAACATCACGGGTCGCAGAGACCGACGTATCACACAGAAAGCCGCGGTGAACGCCGCGAGGAGGCCTGCAAGCACGGGCGGGCGCAGACCTTCGACGACATAGTCGGCTCGCAGCTGCGCCGTCCCCCATACGTCATCGGGTCGCGCCCATTCGCGGATGATCGAGTCGAAGGTGTCCAGTAGGCCAAGACGGACGCTCACGGCCATGGCGATGAAGACACCTGCCGACCCCAACGGCATCCACCATCGCCGGAGCGAGGCAGCGGACGGGGGTCCGGCCATGTCCAAGACTCACGCAGCTATTAGACGTCTTTGCCGTCTATCGTGCGCAGCCATGCAGATCGCCAATATACTGGTATTCCGCGCGGGCAGAACCTGTGGTAGATGCCCTGGCACACGACGTTGTCCAACACGACGCAGTCGCCCAGTTTGATCATCTTCCCGGTCGACTCGTCGATGATGCGTTGAACGTGGCGGTCTACACGTGCGCGCGTCCCGCAGTATGGAATCATCTCCGGATCGAACCACATGCCCCTATTTCGGTTCTCCGGACTAAGCG
>DATHII010000383.1:0-12867 GCA_035316885.1 Jiangellaceae bacterium
GGTCGGCCGCGGCCTCCTCGTAGGATCCTGCGCCCGCATTTGCCTGCGCGGTGAACTCGTCGGACGGCGGGAAGCGCCGTTCCTCGTGGAGGAGGTTGGACAGGGCTTCACTGGTCACGTCGTCGGCTCCAGTTCTCATCGCGTCAGCACGGGCGCCCGCTGCGCCTACCTCACCATCGCGGGTCGGGGTGCTTCAACCCCCGGCACTGGGCGAGACCGTTCACGCGCCACCTACCCACCTGCCATCTGCTCGACGACCGCGACGCAGAAGGCGGGGAGGTCGTCCGGCTTGCGGCTGGACACCAGGTTCGCGTCGACCACGACCTCCTCGTCGACCCAGTTGGCGCCGGCGTTGCGCAGGTCGGTCTGCAGCGACGGCCACGACGTGAGCGTGCGGCCGCGCACTGCGTCGGCCTCGACGAGCGTCCACGGGCCGTGGCAGATGACCCCGATCGGCTTGCCGGCATCGACGAAGGCCCGGACGAAGTCGACCGCGCCCTTGTCGGTGCGCAGGCGGTCGGGATTCTTGGTGCCGCCGGGAAGGACTAGGCCGTCGTAGGAGTCGGCATCGGCCTCGGCGACCACGCGGCCGACGGTGAAGGTGTCGCCCTTGTCGTCGTGGTCGAAGCCTTGGATCTGGCCGGCCTTGGGTGCGACGAGCTCAGCAGTACCGCCGGCGTCCTCGACGGCTCGCCAGGGTTCGGTCAGTTCGACCTGCTCGACACCGTCGGTGGCAAGGAATGCGATGGTCTTTCCGGACAACGTGGTCGCCATTGTGAGCCTCCTCGGGGTCGGCATGTCTCGTGATCCGCTACCCGCGGTTGTCCTGGCCAAACGGTCAGCTCGACCGATGTGCCCGGTAGCAGTGCGTGGTGTACGGGAGGTCGAGCCCGTCCGGGCTCGCGTGCCTCTCGTAGAGCCGACGGACCTCGGCGTGGATGGCTGCCCGCTCCTGCGGCGGCCGGATCGCGACGTACGACCGGGACTCGACGAGCGAGAGCAACGTGTTGCGGTCCAGCCGCTGCACGAACGGGAAGGTGGTGGCCTCCGGCTCGCCGAACCATTCCTGCGCGGCGAGGCGGGACTCGACGACATCTGCGGGTAGGGCGTCGAGGCTGCCGGCCACAGCGGACAGGTCAGCGACCCACTGAACGGTCTCGTCGCGGATGTTCCAGACCAGACCGAGCCGCCCGCCTGGTCGCAGCACACGGGCGATCTCCGGGAGCGCCCGGTCCGGGTCGAACCAGTGGAAGGCCTGTGCGACGACGACCACGTCGACATCGGCGTCGGGGAGTGGGAGCGCCTCCGCAGACCCCTTCCTCGCGTCGACACCGGGCAGTCCGCCGCGGAGAGTGTCGAGCATGGCCGCCGCTGGGTCGACGGCGGCGACGTCGTGGCCGGCCGCGACGAGGGCGCGGGTCAGCTTGCCGGTCCCGGCGCCGAGGTCGAGCACCCGGCGAGGTGCCGGGCCCACGAGCCATGGGACTGCCTGAGGCGGGTAGTCCGGGCGGGCACGTTCGTACGCGTCGGCCACGCGACCGAAGACGGCGGCGCGCTCCCGGAGGTGGCGCTCGGCACCGTCGGTGGCCACGCATCGCACCCTACGACCCCCAATGCCGGGCCCGTAGGGTCGGACGCGTGCAGGAAGGTCCACAGTCCGACCCGTTCGCCGGTGTCGCGGCTCTGAGCGGTGTCGGCGTTGCTGCCGCCCACGCGCGTGATGCTCTCGACGCCCTCCTGCGGCATCCGTCGATGCGACGTGACGCACGCAGGCTGGCGGCCGAGTCGGTGTTGCAGGGAGCCCGCGCGTCCGCGGTGCTCGCGGGCGGCGATCCCGACGACGTCCGCGACCCGATCCTGCAAGGGTCTCTTCGCGCCACGGGTGACGTGGCCGCCCTTGCGGCGATCTGGGAGCAGTCGCCCGGGCAGGCGCTCGCTCGGATCCACATGCTCGCGGCGCGTGACCTGGCTCCTCCGGCGTCACTCGGCCGGCCGTGCCCGGGCGCCGACGCCCGGCGACTCGAGCAGTTGCTGCGCCTGGCCGCCGCCCCGACGGCTGCTCCCGGCGCGGTCGTGGCCGCACTCGTTCACGGCGAGCTGAGGGCGCTCGACCCGTTCGGTTCCGCGGGCGGCGTGGTCGCGAGGGCGACGGAGCGGCTGGTGCTGGTGGCGCGCGGTGTGGACGCCTGGGCGGTGGGCGTGCCCGAGGCGGGCCATCTCGCGTTCATGCGCGGCTACGAACCGCTGGTTGCCGCCTATACGTCCGGCGCGCCGGACGGGGTCGCCGCCTTTGTGCGGCACTGCTGCGAGGCGTACGCCCGCGGCGCCGAGGTGGGACTGGCGCATGCGAGCGGCGCCCCCGGGTGAACCGAGTAGGGGCGCCGCCGCTGGCACGTCAGAGCGGGTTACCAGGCGTGCAGCTCGTCTGTCGCCCCGGCTGACCCGGGACGACTGCCCGTACATGGGCAGATCGCCGCGTGGGTGCCCAACTGCCGTGCGCGGTCCTTGCGGGCCGTACTGTCGTTTGTAGAGCACGCCTTCGGCGTGTCGGAAGGGTTTCGCCAAGATCTTTACGTTCGGGTCTGCCGCTCACGGGCACTGGGAGGCGCCGAAACGGGCCAGTGCGGCGATCCCCTCTTCGGCCAGCACGATCCGATCGTTGCTCGTGCGGCCGTTGTCGTCGAGCAGTTCCGCCGCGAGCTCGACGTGGCCGAGCAACTCGGTGAGCGTGCACTCGGTGATCCGCCACGTGAGGTCCACCTGGCTCGGCGACCGGCCGCCGGCCTCGAACGACGCAGGGACCGTGGCCGCGACAGTCTCGAACCCGGCGGCGGACCCGCTGAGGGCGGTGAGCTCGAACCGCTGGCTCGGATCAAAGGCCCGCAGGTACAACCGCATGACCAGGACGTCCGGTTCGGACGGCATGACCTCGACGCGCTCGACACCGATGCCGACCTGGTAAACCAGGTTCGTGTCGCAGGCGATGTCCTGGGCCTCGCGCAGGACGCTCGTCGCTGGGAGGCCCACGTCGGCCACCTGTTCGCGGGCTTCGGTGCGAACGTTCAGCTGGAGCACCCTCGGCGTTACACCGGCGCACTCGCTGGCCGCCACGGTGGTGAGCACATTGGTCCACTCGCCGGGCCGGAGCCTCGTCGTCGGCGGGTCGGGCTCCTCGTCGACGATCGTCCAACCTTCGGGGCGTGCGCTGTGCACGACGATGTCGAGCGGCCCGGCGTTGTACAGCGGGAAGCCGAGCTCGACGGCCGGAGCCTGGACGAACGTGATCTGCGGAATGCCGGCGACGAGCCGGATCTCCTCCTCGGCGGCTGTGACGTCGGCGGCGTCGTGACGCGCGTTGGACACCAGGACACCGGCCGCCAGGCCAACCGCGATGGCGACCGCCAGGGCCCCCCACTGCCACCACGACGGCGGGCCGTCGTCGTCGGCCGGAGGGGGACCGCCGAGGTGCAACGGAGGAAGTGTGCGTGCCGAACCGCTCCGCTCGGGGCGCGGGCGGGGGCCGAGATCGAGGATCTCTTCGGGCGGGTCATGCGGCTCGGTCACGACGAGCGACCCCTGCGACGGGTGGCGTACCAGACCAGACCGGCCGCCGCTGCGCCGGCCCCGATGGCCGCAGCGGCGATGGCAGGCTTGGGCGCTTCGCGGATCGACGCACCCCGCTGCCGGAGTGCGACGGGCTTGGAGAACACGAGCACCGGCCAGCCGCGCTCGGACGCGGCCTTGCGCAGCGCACGGTCAGGGTTGACGGCGTACGGGTGGCCCACGGCTTCGAGCATCGGGAGGTCGGTGGCCGAGTCGGAGTACGCATAGGACCGGGAGAGCTCGTAGCCCTCGGCGGCCGCCAGCTCGCGGACGGCGGTGGCCTTGGTTTCGCCGTAGGCGTAGAACTCGATCGTGCCGTCGAAGCGCCCGTCCTCGCCGACGACCATCCGCGTCGCGACCACCCGGTCGGCGCCGAGCATCTCGCCGATCGGCTCGACCACCTCGGCGCCGCTCGAGGACACGATCACCACGTCACGGCCGGCGAGGTGGTGCTCCTCGATCAGCGTGACGGCCTCGTCGTAGACGATCGGGTCGACGATGGTGTGCAACGTCTCGGCGACGATGTCTTTGACCGCCTTGACGTCCCAGCCGGTGACAAGTCCAGACAAATACTCGCGCATTCGCTCCATCTGGTCGTGGTCGGCGCCACCCACGAGGTAGACGAACTGGGCGTACGCGCTACGAAGCACTGCTCGCCGGTTGATCAGACCGCCCTGGTAGAAGCTGCGGGAGAAGGCCAGTGTGCTGGACTTGGCAATGACCGTCTTGTCCAGGTCGAAGAAGGCAGCCGTGTGGGCGGCGGGCGGGCCGACCCGGCGTGGGACGGCTCCGTTGGATGCCGCATCGACGTCGATGTCCACGCGATCGAGGATAGGCGGGTAAGGCCGACACGGGTGTCGCAGAATTCTCGAGTTGGATGGTTTGGGCTCGGAAAACCGGGGAAAAACTGCCAATGGCGGCACCCCCCGCCGCTCGGACCTGACCCGCCCCCCTGGTTGGGTCCCACCACGGCTCCCGCCGCCCCCCGGCGGGGGCCGTGTGTCATTGCCACCCGGTTCGCGCAGGCTGCCGGCCCCCGTTCATCCACAATGTCCTCAGCCCTGTCCGTGCTGTCCACAGGCCACGCTCCGACGGCGCCGCGCGCGCCTCCCGGTGGCCAGGGTGAACCTCTGCTTCACATCACGCGGAGGTATCTCGGTGAACCCTTCCCCTGCGCCGCCACCGGCGGCCCGTCCGCTCGTCGTGACGGCCGACGACGGGTTGCTCGACGACCTGCTCCGGCTCGCAGCTGCGGCCGGCATCGAGGTCGACGTCGCGACCGATCCGGGCTCGGCCCGGGCGCGCTGGCCCGTGGCGCCGCTGGTCGTCCTCGGTGACGACCAGGTCGCCGCGGTTTCCGCCACCGACCCGGGCCGGCGCCGAGACGTGATCCTGGTCGGTCTCGATCTCGACGACGCTGACGTCTGGCGGCGAGCCGTGGCCGTCGGTGCCGACAACGTGGTATTTCTCCCCGACTCCGAGCCATGGCTGGTCGAGCGGTTCGCGGACGCAGCCGAGGGCGGCGGACGCGACGGCCTGGTGGTCGGCGTCGTGGGTGGTCGAGGAGGTGCCGGGGCCTCGGTCCTGGCCGCGGCTCTTGCCGTCACCGCGGCCCGCCGTGACCTGGCGTCGATGCTGATCGACCTCGACCCGCTGGGCGGGGGCATCGACCTCGTGCTCGGTGCCGAGGACTGCACCGGTCTGCGCTGGCCCGACTTCGCCGAGACCCGTGGCCGCCTCGGCGGCGCCGCGCTGCGCGAGTCCCTACCTGCCAGCTTCGGCCTCACCGTGTTGTCGTGGGACCGCGGCGACCTGCTCACCGTGCCGGCCGAGGCGGTGCGAGCCGTCCTCACCGCGGCGCAGCGTGCCTGCGACGTGGTCGTTCTCGACCTGCCTCGTCGGATCGACCCGGCCGCTGAGCACGCGCTGGCCCGGTGCACGAGCGCCATGCTCGTCGTACCCGCCGAGGTCCGTGCGGTCGCGGCGGCGGCCAGGGTCGCCACCGGCCTCGCCGCAACCGCCCGCGACGTGCGCACCGTCGTGCGGGGGCCGTCTCCGTCCGGCCTGGACGCCGCCGAGGTCGCCGACGCGCTCGGCCTGCCGCTGGCGGTCGAGATGGAGGCCGAACCGCGCCTGGACGAACTGCTCGAACGGGGCGAGGCGCCGGGCCGTTCGGGCAGGGGGCCGCTGGCGCATGCGTGTGAGCTCCTGCTTGCAGAGCTCCTCCCTGCGACCCGGGTCCGGGCCGCATGAGCTCGCCGGCCAACCTCGATGTCCGCCTGCTCGAGCGGGTGCGCGCATCGCTGGCGGTCGAGCCCGGCGCGCCCACCCCGGCGCGAGTCGCAGCGGCGCTTCGCTCGGCCGGTTCTGTGCTCGGCGACGCCGCCGTGCTTCAGGTCACCGAGTTGCTGCGCGCCGAGATCTCCGGTGCGGGCCCGCTCGATGCCCTGCTGCGCGAACCGGGCGTCACCGACGTCCTGGTCAACGCTCCCGACGACATCTGGGTCGATCGCGGCAACGGCCTCGAACGGTCGGCGATCCGGCTCCGCGACGAGGCGGCGGTTCGCGAGCTGGCCCAGCGCCTGGCGGCCTCCGCAGGGCGCCGCCTCGACGATGCGGTGCCCTTTGTCGACGCACGGCTGCACGGCGGAGTGCGCCTCCATGCCGTCCTACCGCCCGTCTCCCCGGCCGGAACGGTGGTCTCCTTCCGGGTGCCGGCTGCGCGGACGTTCGGACTCGACGACCTGGTGGCGTGCGGCAGCGTGCCGGTGGCGATGGCTCCGACACTGGTCGCGGTGGTCCGGTACCGGCTCGCCTTCCTCGTCACCGGTGGCACGGGCAGCGGAAAGACCTCCGTGCTCGGAGCCCTGCTCGGACTCGCCGACCCGCACGATCGGCTGGTTCTTGTCGAGGACTCCGGCGAGCTGCGGCCGGCGCACCCCCACGTGGTCCGGCTCGAGGCGCGGCCGCCGAACGTCGACGGGGCCGGGCGGGTGGGGCTCGACGATCTCGTGCGGCATGCGTTGCGGATGCGTCCCGACCGCCTGGTGGTCGGTGAGGTCCGAGGGGCCGAAGTGGTCGACCTGCTCGCGGCGCTCAACACCGGGCACGACGGCGGTTGTGGCACCCTCCACGCCAACTCGGCGGCTGACGTGCCCGCACGGCTGGAGGCGCTCGGGGTGGCCGCAGGCCTCCGCCGCGACGCCGTCCACGCGCAGGCCGCCGCAGCGCTGGATCTCGTCGTCCACCTCGTCCGGGACGGCTCCGGCCGCCGCCGCGTCGCCGGGCTGGACCTGCTGTCCTGCACGGCGGCCGGACGGCTGGTCACCGTTCCCGCCCTGCGCGCCGATGCAGACGGGGACGTGCGGCGCGGTCCGGGGGCAGCCGGCCTCGACACGATGCTCTCCGACCGGAGAGGGGAACCGTGAGCGGCCTCGTCGCCGTGCTGCTGGCGAGTGGTGCCGCGGCGCTCGCCGTCGGTGGCCGGCCCGGCCTGCTCGTGGCACGCCTGGGGCCGATGCGACGCGGAGCCGCCGGCGGCGGGCGTGCCTCCAGGCTGCTCGCGACCTTGGCGAACCAATTCTCCACGGATGATCGCGGACGGATTGTCGTCGGTGCGCTGGCGGGCGCACTGGGCGGGCTGGCTGTCGCGGGTCCGGTGGCAGGTCTTCTTGCGGCCGGGAGCATCGCCGTCTTCGTCCGGCTGCGGCGGGCCGCGGCGTCCGCGCGCGATCGGCGGCGCCGCCAGAGCGAGGTCGCCGAGGCCTGCATCGTGCTCGCGTCCACCCTTCGCACCGGCGTACCGGCCCGTCAGGCGCTCGACGCTGTCGCAGACGACTGGCCCGGCCTGTTCGGACCTGCGGCCAGGCGGGCGGCGATCGGCGGCGACGTCCCGGTCGCGCTTCGCGAGGCTTCGACGAACCCTGGCTGCGGCGCCCTCGCCGGGGTGGCCGCCGGATGGGAGGTCTCCGAACGCACCGGGGCCGCGCTCTCGGACGTGCTCGTGGCTGTCGCCGACACGCTTCGGGCCGAGGCGGCCGTGCACCGCGAGGCGGAGGCGCAGCTCGCCACCGTCCGCGCCACGTCGCGGTTGCTGGCTCTTCTGCCGGTCGGCACCTTGCTTCTGCTCTCCGGTGGTAGAGGTGCCGCGGTGGAGTTCCTGGTCGGATCGCCGTTGGGGATGACGTGCGTGGTCGTCGCGGCCACCCTCGTCGGGGCGGGAATGTGGTGGATCCACCGGCTGGCCCGGTCCGCGGTCAGGTCGCCGTGGGAGCGCTGAGCAGGATCTGGCTCACGACGACGTCGCCGTGACCCCCACCGCAGCTATGGCGGCAGTGCTCGCGGCGGCGGCCGCCTCCGTTGCCGTCGGGCCGCGGCCGGCGTCCACGCGGCTGGGCCGCATTCTGGCGCCCGGATCGCCGGTCCGCGGCGGGGAACATGTAGGCGACTCGCAGCGCGGCCTCCTCGGCTCTACACGCGCACGTGCGGCTGCCGTGGCGATCGTGGCGGTCGCAGCGGCGTGGCTGGTCGATGGCTCTGCGGGTCCTGCCGTCGGGGCTGTCGTCGGGGCCGCCGCCTGGGTGTGGATCGGCCGGCTGGAATCGGCGGGCGCGGTGCGGGCCAGAGAAGATGCCATCGCGGCACTCCCGCTGACCGCGGAGTTGCTGTCGGCGGCCGTTGCGGCGGGTAGTCCGCCCGTTGTCGCGGCCGAGGCGGTCGGAGTAGCCGTGGGCGGCCGGCTCGGAGGTGCGCTGGTGGTGGCGGCCGCCTCCGCGCGCGTCGGGGTCGAGCCAGGGGCGGCGTGGGCGAGCCTTGTCACCGACCCGGCGCTACGCCCGCTGGCGCGGGCTCTGGCCGCTGCCGGCAGCCGTGGCGCGTCGCCGACCACGATGCTCGAGCGGGTGGCCCAGGACGCTCGCGGCGCCGCCCGGTGGGACGCAGAGGCGCGGGCCAGGGCGGTCGGGGCAAAGGCCGCCGCACCCCTGGGGCTGTGCTTCCTGCCGGCGTTCGTCCTGGTCGGCATCGTTCCGGTGGTTGCCGGCGCGGGGCCGCTGCTGCCTTGAGCGGCTCAGCGGTCGTCCACAGGAAGGCGGACGATCCGGTGTTCGTCCCCAGGTCGCATCGCGCCACTGGGATCACCCGCCGACGGTCGACCAGCCTGGCGGCAGCCGCGCGATCGCGTGGCACCGCACCGGCCGGCTGCCGGGTTCCGGGAGGTTCCATGTCCAAGATCGTCGCCGTTCTGCGCCGCAGCGAGCGCGGCATGACCACCGCCGAGTACGCCGTGGGCACCGTCGCCGCGTGCGGCTTCGGGGGCGTCCTCTACAAGCTGCTCACGAGCGAGACCGTCACCGGTCTGCTGACCGACCTCGTGCGCCGCGCCTTCGGCGTCTTCGGGTGACCACGCCTACGACGCGCCGGCGGGGGGCACCCCGCCGGCGCCGGGTCAGGGGCGATCCAGAGCGCGGCGTCGTCACCGCCGAGATCGCCACGGCGCTGCCTGCTCTGGTCGTGGTCGTGATCGGAGCAGTCTGGGTCGTTGCGGTCGGGCTCGCCCAACTGCGCTGCGCAGATGCCGCACGAGAGGCTGCCCGGGCCGCCGCACGCGGCGACGCGCCAGCGGTCGTCTCCAGCGTGGCCGAGGCCGCAGCGCCGGACGGCGCGACGGTACGGGTGCACGTCGAGGACGAGCTCGTGACCGTCGAAGTCTCGACCCCGGTCCCCGTGCCCCTGCCTTTCGGCGATCGTGTCCCTGCTCCGACAGTCCGCGCGAGCGCCGCCGCGGTCACGGAGGGTCGATGACCGGGCTGGGACGGCCCCGCGGGAGCACAGCCGAACGGGGTGCCGGCTCGATCCTGGTCCTCTGCGGGGTCATGGTCGTGCTGACTGCACTACTGGTAGTCGCCACGCTGGGAGGCGGCTACCTCGCCCGGCATCGTGCAGCCGCTGCGGCCGACCTGGCCGCACTCGCCGCCGCCGGCCAGGTGTGGTCGGGAGCACCGGCAGCGTGCTCCGCCGCTGGTGGCGTCGCCGAGGCCAACGGCGCGGTCCTTCGCTCCTGCCGCGTCCGGGGCGAGCAGGTCGAGGTCGTCACGGCGGTCGAGGTCGCCGGCCCGGCGGCGGTGCTCGGCGATCCTGCACGCCGCGCACGAGCTGGTCCGGGCGCGTCCGCCAGTCACTACGCCGAAGGCGGCCGCGCCTCGCTGCCCGTTCCGGGATGGTCGGTCCCGGTCGACGGCGAGTACCACATCACCGCGAGGTTCGGCGACACCGGCCGGGCGTGGTCGAGCGGGCGCCACACCGGCCTCGACTTCGCTGCGCCTGTCGGCACCCCGGTAGTGGCTGCTGCGGGCGGCCGGGTCGACGTGGCCGGCGGCGCAGGCCGCCTGGGCAACCTCGTCGTCGTCGACCACGGTGGCGTGGTGACCTATTACGCGCACCTGTCACGCGTGCTGGTCGTCGCCGGCCAGGTCGTGCAGTCCCGGGAACGGCTCGGATCAGTCGGCGCCACCGGCAACGCGTCGGGTCCCCACCTGCATTTCGAGGTGCGCGTCGGCGGACATCCTCGCGATCCGGAGGCCTTTCTTGGTGCCCACGCCCTGGCCCGGTGACTGCGCAGGCGAGAGCGCGGACCTTCTGGCCGTCCGCGCTCACACCTCGGGCGCCTCCCGCGGCGCTGCGTGCGTACGGGTTGCCCCCAGGCAGGCGGCCACAACGCATCCGATCGCCACCCATTCGCGGGCATCGAGCACCTCGCCGACGATCACGAAGCCCACCAGCGCGGCCACGGCCGGTTCCAGGCTCATCAGGATGCCGAACAGCTTCGCCGGCATCCGACGCAGAGCCTCGAGCTCCACTGTGTACGGGATCACCGACGACAACAGTCCGATGCCGGCTCCGATCATCAGGAACTCGGGCCGTAGCAGGTCGGTGCCGCCGGTGGCGGCTCCCAACGGCAGTACCAGCAACGTCCCGACGACACTCGCCAGGGCCAGCCCGGACGAGCCCGGGAAGCGTCGGCCGGTGGCAGCGCTGAGCAGGATGTACGCCGCCCACCCGGCGGCGGCCAGCAGGGCGAACCCCACTCCCGCCACGTTGACGCTGTCCGCGTCGCCGCGGGTCAACAGCAGCACCCCTCCTGCGGCGAGCAGCACCCAGATCAGGTCGAGCCGTCGCCGCGAGAACGCCACGGCAATCCCGAGCGGACCGAGGAACTCGATGGTCACGGCGATCCCCAGCGGTATCCGCGCGATCGACTCGTAGATCGACACGTTCATCGTCGCGAGAACGACGCCGAAGGCCACGGCGACGGCGAGGTCGCGTCGCGACCATCGACCCATGCGGGCGCGAAGCGACCGACGGGTGAGCGCGACGAGCACCACGGTCGACGTCGCGAGCCGCAGCGTCACCACCGCGCTCGGCGGCAGCACGTCGAAGAGGTTCTTCGCCAGCCCGGCGCCCACCTGTACCGAGACGATCCCGAGCAGCACCAGTCCCGGCGCGGGCACCGCGTCGAGCCTGGTCACCCAGCACAGGCTACGAACGGGCGCCACCGAGCACGGGTTCGGCGGTGATCAACGGGGATTTGGTGTCGCTGGAACGACACCAAGGCAACGTTGATCACGCTCGGGGTGGCCTCTAGGGCATGCGCGTCTCCGTGGTCGGGCCGGATGTCGGATCCGTGGTGTCTCTGGGTGGAGAGGTCTCGCGGTCGGTCGCCGTGACTCGCCGGTCCGGGACGTCGTCGTCGGCCCTGGCGGGGGCCTCCGACGCTGTCCGTGCGTCGGTGGGCGCGTCGGTGTCGGGCGCCGCCGCGGCGTCGGCGGTCGCCGGTGTCTCCGATGCCGCGGGGGCCGCCTGAGCCTGCCGGCGCAGCTCACGCACCTCCTGACGACGCTCACGGGCGCGGCGCAGCGACACGCGGAGCAAGACCAGGGCCGCGAGTGCGAGCAGACCGGTCAGCACACCGGCAATGAAGACCTGGGCCACGTTGGTGTCGATGTTCACGTTGAAGACGTCGATGTTCACCGCGTCGCCGCTGCCGGTCAAGGCGGCGACGATGAGCACGATCGCGACGGCGAGTAGAAGTATTGCGATGACGGTCATGACGGGTCCTCCCGCGCACGAGTGTCAGGTAGCCGGCCCGGTGGGCGCCTCGGCGAGCAGTGCGTCGAGGAGTCGTACCGCCCCGGCCTTGTCCAGGGGATCATTACCATTCCCGCACTTCGGAGACTGTACGCACGATGGGCAGCCCTCGGGGCACGGACAGGCCATGATCGCGTCGCGAGTCGCCCGCAGCCACGCCGCGGCCGCGTCGAAGCCGCGTTCGGCGAAGCCGGCGCCGCCCGAGTGCCCGTCGTGGACGAACACGGTCAACAGCCCCGTGTCCGCATGCCTCGCCGTCGACATGCCGCCCACGTCCCAGCGATCGCACGTCGCGACGAGCGGCAGCATCCCGATGGCGGCGTGCTCCGCGGCGTGTGCGGCACCCGGAGCAGCAGCCGCGGATACGCCAGCGGCGGCCACCACCGCATCGGGCAATGTCCACCACACGGCGCGTGTGCGCAGCTGTCGCGCCGGCAGGTCGAGTGGCTCCTCCCCGAGTATCTCGCCGCTGCCGAACCGCCGCTTCAGGAACGCCACCACCTGGCTCGACACCTCGACGCTTCCGAAGACGAGTCGAGCGGCCCCCCAGGACGCCGTCCGCTCCTCGTCGAGCACCCGTAGGTCGGTCACGTCGCGCGCCGTCGTCGTGTAGTCGAACCTGTCGGGCCGGACGACGGCGACGCCCTCGTCGAGGTCGAGGTTCTCGACGAGGTAGGTCTCGCCCTGGTGCACGTACACCGCCCCGGTGTGCACGGTGGCGTGCGCCCGGGCATCGTCGACCGTCCCGAGCAGTCGCCCGGTTGCGACCTCCACGAGCCGGATGCGCTCACCACCGGCTCCGCGCAGATCCGCGAGGTCCGAGGCCCAGTCGCGACGGGTCCAGTACCACCCCGAGCTCCGGTGGCGCAGGAGCCGACGGCGCTCGAGCGAGGCCAGTACCTGGGGCGCGGAGGGGCCGAAGAGCGTGACGTCGTCGTCGGTCAGTGGTGACTCGGCGGCGGCGGCGCACAGGTGCGGAGCGAGCACATAGGGGTTGTCCGGGTCGAGGACGGTCGCCTCCACCGGATGCCCGAACACGGCGGCTGGATGGTTGACCAGGTAGGTGTCCAGCGGGTCGTCGCGCGCGATCAGCACGGCGAGCGCCCCCTGTCCGGCCCG
>DATHII010000384.1:0-17664 GCA_035316885.1 Jiangellaceae bacterium
CGGCGGCCCAGATCGCGGCCGTCGGCCTCGCGGAGCAGCCGCAACGCCAGCGCCGCCTGCCGCGCCGCCAACACCTCACACGCCACAACCGTCGCCGCCAGATCGTCATCGGACAGCGACCACACATCCCCGGCCGCGGCCTTGTCCAACGCCTCGCCCACAACGCCCAGCCCGGCCACCACCGGATGACCGGAAACGCCGAACGACGACATCGACATACCCCGAGAATAGAAGCCACCACCGACAATCCAGCATTCACCGGAATGCACGAACGAGAATGTGCACAACTCCTGTACTCCAACGTCCGTTGTGGACAAGTGTCAACCTGGAACACCACTGAAACTGCAGCACAACAGATCGATATGGAGTAATTCTCTGCGGTGTCTGTAGCGCCACGGGCCGGGCGGTTCGGGTTCCGCCGTCCGTCATCCTGCATTCAGGGTGAGACGAGAGACCTGGCGGCGCGTGAACCCCTCTGCTGGAAGAGGCGGGGAACCAGCACGACCACAAGGGCGATGAGGAACATCAGCGTCCCGATCACGTTCACCTGTGGTGGGACGCCGCGCTGAGCCGCACCCCACACGTACATCGGGAACGTCACCGTCTGCCCCGTCCCGGCGGCGAAGTTGGTGATGATGAAGTCGTCGAACGACAACGCGAACGCGAGCATCGCGGCCGCCACGATCCCGGGCATGATCAGCGGCAGTGTGACGCGCGCAAACGTCTGAACCGGCGTCGCGTACAGGTCCATCGCGGCTTGCTCGATCGCAGGATCGAGTGTCGCGATCCGCGCCTTCACGGTCACCACGACGAAACTGATACAGAACATGATGTGTGCAATCAGGATCGTCGTGAAGCCGAGCGGCAGGCTCATGTTCACGAACAGCGCGAGCAGTGATGCGCCCATGACAACTTCGGGTGTCGCCATGGGCATGAAGATCAGCACGTTCGTCGAGCTCCGGCCGTGGAAGCGGTACCGCACCAGGGCTAGCGCGATCAGCGTGCCGAGAACGGTTGACACGATCGTCGCGAGAGCCGCGATCTGGAGGCTGGTGAACACCGATTCGCACACCGCCGGCACAGCGCAGGGGTTTGCCCAGTTGTCCCAGGTGAACGCGGACCACGTGTAGTTGAACCGGCTGCTCGGCTGGTTGAACGACAGCACTGCGACGACGACGATCGGCAGGAACATGTAGGCGACCGCGGCCACCGCGGCGAACACGACCACGTGCTCACGCGCCCAGCGGATCGCTCGGCCGAGCATGGTCAGACCAACTCCTCGGTGCCGGCGCGGCGCACGTACACCACCACCAACGACACGATCGAGATCATGAGCACGAACGACAGCGCTGCAGCGGTCGGGTAGTCGCCGACCCTGATGAACTCCGTGTCGATCACGCTTCCGATCACATTGTTCTGCGAGGACCCGAGAAGTCGCTGGTTGATGTAGTCGCCCGCGGCCGGGATGAAGGTGAGAAGCGTCCCAGCGACCACGCCCGGCATCGACAGCGGCACCGTGACCTTCCGGAACGCCGTGAACGGCGACGCGTACAGATCGTGCGCCGCCTCCACCACGCGCCGATCCATCCGTTCCAGCGCGGCGTAGATGGGAAGCGTCATGAACGGCAGGAAGTTGTACGTCAGACCGGCGACCACCGCGGGCCCGGTGCTCAACAGCCGGTCATCGGTCCAGCTCAACAGGCCGAGCCCGCGCATGACCTCTGCCACCACGCCGTTGTCGGCGAGGATCGTCTTCCAGGCGATCGTCCGGATCAGGAAGCTGGTGAAGAACGGCGCGATGACGAGAACGAGCCACACGTTGCGCCATCGGCCCGCCTTGAATGCGATCGTGTACGCGAGCGGGTAGCTGATCAGCAGCGCGAACACGGTCGCCAATGCCGCATACCAGAAGGCCCGCAGGAACTGGGTCCAGTACTGCGACAGCGCATCGGTGTAGGTCTGCCAGTGCCAGGTCAGTGTGTACCCGTCCTCGATCGAGCCCTCCTGCAGCGACTGCGAGCCGAGGACGGCCATCGGTACCACGAAGAAGACCGCGAGCCAGGCCAGCCCGGGAAACAGCAGCAGGTAGGGCACCCGCGACCGGTGATGCTCGTCGCTCGAGGGCGGCGCCGGTGGAGGGGCAGCGGTTCCGGGGACCGCGAGGACGCTCACGACGGGGGGTACGCCGCAGCGGCGGACGGCTCGCCGACATCCGCGCCGGCGTCGATCGGCTCGTCCGCGTCGAGCGCGAACGTGTGCACCGGCGCCCATCGCAGGCGTACGTCGTCGCCGGTTCGCGCTCGGTCGTCGACACCGATGTTCTGGGCGAAGACGGTGAGCTCCTGACCCCATGGCGTGCGCACCAGGTACTGCGTGCTCACGCCGACGAACGACACGTCCGTGACGACGCCGGTCACCTCGTTCTCGCCGTTCGAGGTGGCGTCGGCGTCGGCCAGCATCAGCCTGATCTTCTCCGGCCGCACGCCTACGTAGGCGTCGCCCGCCGAGGCCCGTGACCGCGCCGCCGGCATGGCCACCCGGACGCCGTGCACGTCGAGGAGCACCATGTCGCCGTCCGCGCGGGCCACGCTCCCACGGATGAGGTTCGACTGACCCAGGAAGTTCGCGACGAACGTCGACGCCGGACTGTCGTAGAGCTCGCCGGGAGTGCCGACCTGCTCGATCCGGCCGTCGTTCATGACCGCGATCGTGTCGGCCATCGTCATGGCCTCTTCCTGGTCGTGCGTGACGTGCACGAAGGTGAGCCCGACCTCGGTCTGTATCCGCTTGAGCTCGAGCTGCATCTGCCGGCGCAGCTTGAGATCGAGCGCACCGAGCGGCTCGTCGAGCAGCAGCACCTGTGGCCGGTTGACGATCGCGCGGGCGAGCGCCACCCGCTGCTGTTGCCCGCCCGAGAGCTGCGCCGGCCGGCGCCGTTCCATACCGTCGAGTTGGACGAGCCGGAGCATGTCGGCGACCTGTGCCCGCACCTCCTGCCTGGGCACGCCGCGTCGGCGCAGGCCGAATGCGATGTTCTCGCCGATGTCGAGATGCGGGAACAGAGCGTAGCTCTGGAAGACGGTGTTGACCGGCCGCTGGTGAGGCCTACGCAGCGTGACGTCCTCGTCGCCGAGGTGAATCGTCCCGCTGGTCGGCCGCTCCAGGCCGGCGACCATTCGCAGGGTCGTCGTCTTGCCGCAGCCCGACGGGCCGAGCAGGGCGAAGAACGACCCTCGTGGGACGGTGAGGTTCAGGGTGTCGACCGCGACGAACCCGCCGAATCGCTTCGTGACCTCGGACAGACGCATGTCCGCACCGGCCCCGGCTTCGCCGTTACGCTTACCCGCCATGTCGTCTGTCTTTCTCCGCGTTCAGGAGTAGACGGCGGCGAACGCGTCCTCGTACCTTTGCTGCGTCTCCTCGTCCATCGGCTTGAAGTCGTAGCTGTTCGCGAGGATCGCGGCGTCCGGGAAGATCAGCGGGTTGTCGACGAGTTCCTCGTCGACCTCGGCCATGGCCTCCTGGGCACCCTCCACGGGGCAGATGTAGTTCACCCACGCGGCGACCTGCGCGGCGACGGCGGGGTCGTAGTAGTAGTTCATCAGCCGCTCCGCGTTCGTCTTGTGTGCGGCGCCGTTCGGGATCATCATGTTGTCCGACCAGATCATCTGGCCCGACGCCGGCGTCACGTACTGGATCGCCTCGCTCTCGAACTGCAGCTGGATGACGTCGCCCGACCACGCGATCGCGGCCGCAACGTTGCCGCTGAGCAGGTCCTGCGTGTAGTCGTTGCCGGTGAACCGGCGGATCTGACCCGAGTCGTTGGCGGCCTGGACGCGTGCGATGGCCGCGTCGAAGTCGCTGTCGGCGAAGTCCAGAGTGTTCACGCCCATGTCGAGCAGAGTGAGTCCGACGGTGTCCTGCATCTCCGTCAGCACTGTGACCCGCCCGGCGAGCCGGCCGTCGGTGAGGAGCTGGTCGATCGACAGCGAGCTCGGGTCGGTGATGCCGAGATCGGCCAGCGCGTCGACGTTCGCACCGATCGCGGTGAAGCCGGACTGCCAGGGCAGCGAGTGCGCCCGCCCGGGGTCGAACGCGGCGTCCTGCAGGATCGGGATGACGTTGGTCGAGTTCGGGATGTTCTCCTTGGTCAGCTCCTGGACCCAGCCCAGGCCGATGATGCGCCCGGCCATCCAGTCGGTCAGCACGATGAGGTCGCGGTCGATGGGCTGGCCGGCGGTGAGCTGTGGGCGGATCCGCCCGAAGAACTCGGTGTTGTCGTTGATGTCCTCGATGTACTCGACCTCGATGCCGGTCTCGGCCGTGAAGGCCTCGATCGTCGGGAACGAGCCGTCGTCCTCGTTGATGTCGATGTACTGCGGCCAGTTCGACCAGATCACCCGCGGGTCGGATTCCGACTGGTCCTCGGCAGCACCGTCGTCGTCCTGGACGCGGGTTCCCTCACTCCCACACGCGGCCAGAAGGCCGCCGCCGCCGGCAACCCAGAGGCCGCCGAAGCCTAGCGCCCGAAGAACGTTTCGGCGGGACAGCCCGGTGGGGCGTGGCCGGCCGCCGGGTCCATTCCGCATGCCTAATGGGGACGTGCTCATCAGCGGTCCTCTCGAATGGAAGGGGCAGTCCTTCGAGATCCTGGACCGCCGATCCTGGCACGAGACCGGTCCGTCGACAAGGATTCCGTACGGAACCAACTGCCGAGCATGTCCCGCCGCGAGGGATTCGGTACGTCATCTGGCCAAGATCAACGGAATCGCTTGCCCAGATGCGGTCGATGCGACGAAGATGCCCTTGTGACACATGGAGAGAGCGAGATGAGCGACGGATTCGACCCACACGCTCTGTCACGCACCGCCTACGACCACCTGTGGATGCACTTCACCCGCATGTCGTCGTATGAGAAGGACGACGTGCCCACCATCGTCCGCGGCGAGGGCGCGTACATCTGGGACTCGACCGGCCGCCGCTACCTCGACGGGCTCGCCGGGTTGTTCGTCGTCCAGGTCGGGCACGGTCGGGTCGAGCTCGCCGAGGCGGCGTACAAGCAGGCGTCAGAGCTCGCGTACTTCCCGATCTGGTCCTACGCGCACCCCAAGGCGATCGAGCTGGCCGACCGGCTCGCCTCGCTCGCACCAGGCGACCTCGACAGGGTGTTCTTCACCAGTGGCGGCGGCGAGGCGGTCGAGTCGGCGTGGAAGCTCGCGAAGCAGTACTTCAAGCTCACCGGCAAGCCGACCAAGCACAAGGTGATCACCCGGTCGATCGCCTACCACGGGACGACCCACGGTGCCCTGTCGCTGACCGGACTGCCCGACCTCAAGGCACCGTACGAGCCGCTCGTCCCGAGCACATTCCGGGTTCCGAACACGAACTTCTACCGGGCGCCCGAGCACGGCGACGACCTGGAGGCGTTCGGTAGGTGGGCCGCCGACCGGATCGCGGAGGCGATCGAGTTCGAGGGGCCGGACACCGTTGCCGCGGTGTTCCTCGAGCCGGTGCAGAACGCCGGAGGGTGCTTTCCGCCGCCGCCGGGCTACTTCCAGCGGGTGCGCGAAATTTGCGACGAGTACGACGTGCTGCTCGTCTCTGACGAGGTGATCTGCGCGTTCGGCCGGCTGGGCGGATACTTCGGCTCGGCCGTCTACGGCTACCAGCCCGATATCATCACCTGCGCGAAGGGGATGACGTCGGGTTATGCGCCACTCGGCGCGATGATCGCGAGCGACCGGCTCTTCGAGCCGTTCGCCAAGGGGACGACGAGCTTCGCGCACGGCTACACCTGGGGTGGTCACCCGGTGTCGGCCGCTGTCGCCATCGCGAACCTCGACATCTTTGAACGCGAGGCGCTCAACGATCACGTCACCGAGAACTCGCTACGGTTCCGGGCGACACTCGAGAAGCTGCTCGACCTGCCGATCGTCGGCGATGTCCGTGGCGACGGCTACTTCTTCGGGATCGAACTGGTCAAGGACAAGAGCACGCGGGAGACCTTCGACGACGAGGAGTCCGAGCGGCTGCTTCGTGGCTTCCTGTCGAAGGCGCTGCTCGACGCCGGGCTGTACTGCCGGGCCGACGACCGCGGCGACCCGGTGATCCAGCTCTCCCCGCCGCTCGTCTGCGACCAGTCGCACTTCGACGAGATCGAGCAGATCCTGCGCGCGGTCTTGACCGAGGCCTGGTCGCGCATCTGACCGTGCCGGCGCCCGACTACCGCGCGCTGTCGTACTGGCACGACACCGTTCCAGAGAGCCTGACCCCACGTGCCCCGTTGGCCGGCGACGTCGACGTCGACGTCGCGGTCGTCGGTGCCGGCTACACCGGGCTGTGGACGGCGGCCTACCTGTCCGCCGCCGACCCGGCCCTGCGCATCGGCGTGCTCGAGAAGGAGATCGCTGGCTTCGGCGCGTCGGGCCGCAACGGCGGCTGGTGCTCCGCGCTCTTCCCGTCGTCCGCGGCAAAGGTCAAGCGGCTGTACGGACGGGAGCGGGCGATCGCACTCGAGCGTGCGATGCGGGAGACAGTCGACGAGGTCGGGGCGGTCACCTCGCAGTGGGGTGTCGACTGCCATTTCGCGAAAGGCGGCACCGTCGTCGTCGCCCGGACACCGGTTCAGCTCGACCGTGCGCACGCCTCGGTGGACGAGGCCCGCAGTGTCGGCTTCGACGACCTGCGCATGCTGACCGCCGCCGAGGCCGCGGACATGCTCGGCGCGACGGCCGTGCTCGGCGGTACGTACACACCGCACTGCGCGGCGATCCACCCGGCGCGGCTCGTACGAGGTCTCGCGTCGGTCGTCGCGGCGCGTGGGGTTGCCATATACGAGCAGACGCCTGCCATTCGGCTCCGTCCCGGTGTCGTCGAGACACCGTACGGTCGGGTGCGAGCCGAGATCGTCGTACGCGCGACCGAGGGCTACTCCCCCATGCTGCCCGGGTACCGCCGGGTGGTCGCACCGGTGTATTCGCTGATGCTCGCGACCTCTCCGCTGCCTGCGTCGTTCTGGGACTCGGTCGGGCTCGCCCGGCGCGAGACGTTCAGCGACTTCCGTCACCTGATCATCTACGGCCAGCGCACCGCCGACGACCGGCTCGCTTTCGGCGGCCGGGGAGCGCCGTACCACTTCGGCTCCCGGGTGCATGCCTCGTACGACCGAGACCCGACGGTGTTCGCCGAGCTCTGGCGGGTGTTACGGGAGATGTTTCCAGCCGTCGCATCGGCTGAGGTCACGCACACCTGGGGCGGGCCGCTCGGCGTGCCGCGGGACTGGTTCGCGTCGGTCGGACTCGACCGGGACACCGGCCTCGCGTGGGCGGGCGGATACGTCGGCGACGGTGTCGGCACGTCCAACCTCGCCGGCCGCACGCTGGCCGACCTGATCTTGCGCCGCGACACCGAACTCGTCCGGCTGCCGTGGGTCGGGCACCGGTCGCGACAGTGGGAGCCGGAGCCGCTGCGCTGGCTCGGTGCGAACCTCGGATTGCGGGTGATGGCGAGCGCGGACCGGGAGGAGGAGCGCAGGCGTGAGCCGTCCAGGCGGGCCGCCATGTTCGGCCGCTTCCTCGGCAACTGACGAGTGGGCAACGGCCGTCTCTCCGTGTGTTCCCCGTACCCTTCTGGACCGATCGGACGATTACCGCAATGACCCGTGGATCCTGGGAGGGCCAGACTGGCGATCGGCGAAGGTTTCACCGAGATTCTCCACTCGGCGCGTTCCGGCGCTCCGTGGGCGTTTGAGCGCCTGTACATCGACGTGGCCCCCGTCGTGGCGGGCTACCTGCGCCTGCAGGGGGCGGCTGAGCCCGACGATTTGACCAGTGAGGCGTTCCTCGGAGTCTTCGGACGGCTGGCCTCGTTCGAGGGTTCCGAGCAGCAGTTCCGGTCCTGGGTGTTCACCATCGCCCACCACAGGCTTGTCGACGAACGCCGACGGGCCGCTCGGCGCCCGTCGATCCCGACAGCCGACGCCCAGATGTTCGACCGGCCAGGCGGCGACGTCGAGCACGATGTGTTCGACGTACTCGGGACCGCTCGGGTGTACGAGCTCTGCGCGGGCCTGTCCGACGACCAGCGCGAAGTGCTCATCCTCCGGATCGTCGCCGACCTCACCGTGGAACAGGTTGCCGCGATCGTCGGCAAGTCCGTCGGTGCGGTCAAGGCGCTCCAGCGCCGGGCTCTCAATGCACTCCGGAAGAAACTCGAGCGGGATGCGTACCCCTACGAAGGTGTCACGCGATCACGGAGGTGAGATGCCTGGACAACGAGTTCTTGACGACGTCTCCGTCGAGGCGGTGCTCCGCGGCGGCACGGTCGCCCCTGAGCTGGAGCCGCTGGCCGGCTTCGTCAGAGTCATCCGCACGGCAGCCGCACAACCTGTCCGGCCCAGCCGTGAGCTTGCCGACCGGATGGCGTCGGGCGTCTTCGTCACCGACCGACCGGACCGCCGAGCGAACGCGGGAACGACGTTGTCGAAGCTTGCTGCCATGAGCCTGCGCGCGAAGGTGGCGACAGGGTGCGTCGCCGCGCTGACCGGCTTGACCGGCGCGACGGCGGCCGGAGCTCTTCCCGAGGTGGCGCAGGAACGCGCCGAGACCATCATCGAGTCCGTGACTCCGATCGACTTTCCGGACCGGGCCGAGTTCGGCCACGAGGTCGCCGAGGACGCCCAGGACGGCGGGGTCGACGGCCAGCAGATCAGCGAGCAGGCCAAGGAGCAGGGTCAGCAGTCGGCGGGTCCGGGTAACACCGGCCGCGCGGACGAACATCGCCCGGCCGGCACGCCAGGCGGACCGCCAACTGGCCTTCCCACGCCCGACCGGATTCCACGGGAAGCGTCACAGGAAAGGCCCGACCCCGACGACCATCCAGGTGCCGGCTCCACCGGGCGACCCGATGTCCCGCCGAACGACGCTGAGGGAGGGCCACCCGATCCCTGATTCGAGCCAATCCGAACGCTCCCTGCACGCCCCCGCAGGGTGCCAATCTCCGAGGCCCCGGCTTCCCCCACGCCGGGGCCTCGGAGCGTCTGCATGATCTTCCGCAAGCTGTAGTTCAGGTGTCGACGCCGGCGGGAACACCTTCTAGGGTGTGCCATGGATGACCGACAGGAGAATGCGATGGTGGCACGCAGCATCCGACGGCTGCTCCTCGTGGCCGGAACCGTAGCGCTGGTGACTGTGACCGCGCTCCCGGCGGCGGCCGATCCACCCACCCACGCGCAGCAGACCTTCTCCGGTGCCGTGACCGACACCGGGCAGGCGTGCGGCGACCCGATTTCGTGGGAGTTCACCGGCGAAGTCCAGCTGACGCGCTTCTTCGGCAACGACGGGAACCTGGTGCGGATACACGCCCATGTCCAGGAATCCGGCACCGTCACCAACCTTGCCACCGGTGAGGTCGTGGACCTACCTCGGACCTCGTTCCTGGAGCGGGTGCTGCTCGTCGAGGACGGCACGATCATCATCCAGGACGGCGGGCTGTCGGTCCGCATCACCGGCCCGGAGGACTTCCTGCTCGACGTCGGCCGGTTCGTGGTGCGCCTCAACCCTGCCGAGCTGCTGCAGTCCAGCGGTCAGCACCCCATCCGAGAGATCAACCCGTTCTCGGTGTCCGATCCTGCGCTGCTCGCGGCGTTCTGCGACCTCTTCGAGTGAGCTCGAGTCATCCCAGAGCCACGGTGACCCCGCCGGAGAACGGGGAGTCGTGCAGTTCGATCGACGCTGGCACGAATCCCTCCGGGACGTCGTAGAGCAGCGGTGCGTCGGTAATCGTGTTACCGGGGTTGATATTCTCCAAGAAGACCTTGTTGGCGTCCTCCAGCGCGTATGTCGCGCTCGAGGTCTCGAACCTCCGCCCGTCGGCGTCAAAGAGATACTGCGAGGCGGCGGCGAGCGTTCGGGCCTGGTCGCCGACGTTTACTACGGTGACACGCACGATGATGAACTGCCCCTGCGCCTCCTCCTCCAGGAAGTCCCCGCCGATCGTCTCCACTGGCGGTTCGACCTCGGTCACGATGAACTCGAACTGACCATCGCGCACAGTGTTGCCGATGCCCGGCACCTCCGGTTCGGGCTCCGATTCGGCCTCAGGTTCGGGCTCGGGCGTGGGCTCCTCGGCTGGGTCGTCCGCGGCGGGCTCCGAGGTCTGCTCAGCAGTGGCAGTCGTGTCGTCACCGTCATTACCGAAGATGGCACCAAGCACGACCACGGCGAGCAGCACGCCGAGGGCGATGGCCCACCACCGCCGATACCAGGGTCTGCTCGGCCCGTCGGTGGTTTCTACGGGTGAGGACTCGGCCTGCTGCGTGGTCCACGCGTTGCCATCCCAATAGCGCAGCCCCGGGGCGCCGCTCGGATCCTGGTACCAGCCTGCGGGCGGTTGGTTTGGCGGGTCGGCCATGGCGTCTCTCCTCTTGCGACGGTCGGAACGGTAGCGGTCCGCCGGGGCACTTGCGGGGGTGGTCGTGTTGACGGCATCCGACGCAACGCAGTACGCCTTCGAGGGCGATACGCTCGCCGGCCGCGCGGCACCGTCGATCTTCACCGCCAGCCTTGCCCACGGCCTCCAAACCGGCGCCGCGGACGTCGATGCGGACGGCCTGGTCTCGGTCGACGACGTTTACGAGTACGCACCGCGCCGGCTGGCCGATCAGCCTCACCGCCAGAGTCCGCGCAAGTGGGAGTTTGACGTCGCAGGCACCATCGTCCTGGCCAGGTCACCCGTCTCCGCGCGACCGGCCTCGGACCCGGCGGGCCGGTCGGCGGGTTTGCCCGTCATCCTGCCCCCCGACTTTGCGCCGGCGGTGTCGGCAGCCGCGACTCGGAGCAGGCAGGCCCAGAGGTGGCTTGGTGCGCTGTTGTTCCTCGCCACTGCCGTCGCCCTGAGCCTGCTCCTGGCGCAATGGACGCTCGCATTGCTGTCGCAGGCGGTGAACGCGTCCTATCTGCCGACCGAGAGCGCGGTGCTCCTGGCCGCGGGCCTGGCCGGGGCGACGTGGGCGTTGGCTTACGTCGCCGTGGACGCGGCCAGAGACACGCCGACGCGCTGGTACGACCTGCACGTGCGCTGGTTGCCACGCTGGGCGAGGTCTTCCGGCCTTCCGGCGTGTGGCAGTTCCTGCGGGCCGTCCGAGCGGCTGTACCGCTGAACGTCGCGCTCACGCTCCTGGCATCCATCGGGATCACCGCGTCGGCCTACCAGTACGCCGGCGGCTCGCAGGGCCGGGACAGGGTCTTCCCGTTCGCCTTCGCCCTGCTCACGGCGCTGGGCCTGGCAGCCCACATCGCAGGTGGCCAGCGTCACCACGGACCCTAAGCACCGGCTGACCAGCCGAGCAGACCGCTGCCGACCGCCACCATGCGGGTGCAGCCGGCGTCCGGTGCTTGGTGGTGGCGCCGTCGAAGCAGGACCGCCGGGGCGGGTGACAGCACACACCCTCGTCCTCGACAGCGAAGGCACCACCGGTGAGCTACCCGGGTAGGTGGCGGTCGACGCGGTGCCCAACGGCACGCATCGCAGCATGGCAAAGGGAATGGCACGGCGTCCCTGATGAAGATCTTGTATTGGTGCTGACCGATTTCTTCCAGAGGACCGTTCCGGGCCAGGCTGTCAGACCCCGTAGCTAGGGTGCTAGTCATGGTGGTGACGGTTGAAGCAGAACAGCTGGTCAAGACGTTCGAGAGCCGGGCCGAGACAGTTGAAGCGGTGCGCGGGGTCGATCTTCAGGTCACGTCCGGCGAGATCTTCGGCTTTCTCGGACCGAACGGCGCGGGCAAGTCGACGACGGTTCGCATGCTGACCACGTTGACGACGATCACCTCCGGACGGGCCCGCGTGGCCGGGGTGGACGTCACCGCCGATCCCGACGAGACACGACGCCGCATCGGTGTGGCCCTGCAGGAGGCCGGCCTTGACCCGCGGCAGACCGGGCGCGAGTTGCTGACCCTTCAGGCCCGCCTGTTCGGCAGCTCGCGATCGGCGGCCCTGGAGCGTGCCGGCGAGCTGCTCGAGCTCGTCGATCTGGTTGATGCGGGAGACCGTCTCATCAGGGGCTACTCGGGCGGGATGAAGCGTCGGCTTGACCTTGCCTCCGCATTGGTGCACGAGCCCGAGGTGCTCTTCCTCGACGAGCCGACCACCGGGCTGGATCCGGTGAGCCGGCTGGTTGTCTGGGAAGAGGTGCGCCGCATCAACGAGCTTGGAACGACGGTGTTTCTCACCACGCAATACCTCGAAGAAGCCGACCAGCTGTGCGATCGGCTTGCGATCATCGATGGGGGACTCATTGTGCAGGAGGGCACCCCGGCACAGCTCAAGGCGGATCTCAAGCTGCGCCGAGGCATCGACGGGGAGCCGACTCTGGACGACGTGTTCCTCGACGTCACCGGGCGCACGCGCGAACGCGTGGCCGGCGAGGTGCAGGAGGTGCACGGATGAGCCAGCTGCTGGTGCTCGGAGAGCGTGCGCTGCGCGAGGCCAAGCGCACGCCAGACGCCCTGCTCCCCACGCTCCTGATCCCGTTGTTCTTCCTCGTCGTCAACGTCGGCCAGGCAGCCAAGATCTTCCCGTCCGGCTCGACCCCGTTCCTCGAGGGGCAGAACTACGCCGCGTTCCAGCTCCCAAGCGCCTTGTTGCTCGCGGCGTCGTTCGGCACTTCGGCGCTCTACCTGGTCGAGGAGATCGAAAACGGATACTTCGACAAGCTGCGAGCGGCGCCCGTCTCACGCACGGCGCTCGCCCTGGGCCGCCTGTCGTCGGAAGCAGTCAAGAGCATCGGCATGACCACCGTCATCGTGCTGCTGGCTCTGCCATTCGGTATCACGATGGCGTCTGGGCCGTTGGGGTTCGTGCTGCTGGTCGTGCTCACGGCAGGGTGGGCGGTCGGTTACTCCGCGTTCTTGCAGTTCATCGCGATGAAAACGCGCAGCGCGGCGGCGACCAACTCGGCCAGCCTGGTTTTCTTCCCCCTGCTGTTCCTCACCCCGAACTTCGTCCCACGCGACCTCTTGACCCGTCCGATGGAGATTGCGGCAACCCTGAACCCCGTCACCTACGTGATGGAGGCCATGCGCTCGCTGATCCTCGAAGACTTCAACTGGACGGTCATCGGACGCGGGTTCCTGGTTGTGGTGGTCTTTGTCGCGCTCATGCTGGCGATCAACGTGCAAACGATGCGCCGGTACGACTGACCCAGGGTGATCACGTCGGCAGCTCGTACCACCGTCGTGGCCGGAGGTCCACCGAGGACTCGGTCTCCTCTGAGGTGCGCCGGGAGGACGTACTACCCGGCATACTCGTCGACGGGCCGCTGACTGGGCGGTGAGTCAGGACGGCCGCTGCGGAGGCTCCTACATACCACTGTCAGCCGGCGAGGGCGGCATACTCTGAGGCGACCTGGGCGCCGAGCCGGGCGTTGTTCTTCACCAGCGCGATGTTGGCGGCCAGGCTGGCACCCCCGGTGATCTCCACGATTCGGCCGAGCAGGAACGGTGTCGCCTCCTTGCCGTGGACGCCGCGGGCCTCCATATCGGCGATTGCCTGGTCGATGATGCCGTTGATCTCCGTTGCCGGGATCTCGTCCACGGTCGGGATCGGGTTGACCACGGCGACACCGCCGGCGATGCCGAGGTTCCATTTGGCGGCCATCACCTCGGCAACCTCGCGTGCGCTGTCCGCACGCATCGGCGCCTCGTGTCCGCTGGTACGCGAGAAGAACGCGGGGAACTGGTTCGTGCCGTAGGCCAGCACGGGGACACCCAGCGTCTCCAGCGTCTCCAGAGTGAGGCCGATGTCGAGGATGCTCTTTACACCGGCCGAGACCACCGCGACGCTCGTCATCGACAGTTCGGTCAGGTCCGCGCTGGTGTCAAAGCTCAACGGCGCTCCCCGGTGAACGCCGCCGAGCCCTCCAGTGACGAAGACGCTGACCCCGGCGAGGGAGGCCAGCCGCATGGTGGCTGCCACCGTCGTGGCGCCGTGGCGGCCCCTGGCAATGACGTAAGGGAGGTCGCGAACGCTCACTTTCGCAATATCCGGACCTGTGGCGAGCAGCTCGAGGTCGTCGGATTCCAGGCCGATGTGCGGACGGCCGCCAAGCACGGCGATGGTCGCCGGAACCGCGCCGCCGTCACGGATGATCTGCTCGACCTCGGTCGCCATCGTGACGTTCTGGGGGTACGGCATCCCGTGGCTGATGATCGTGCTCTCGAGCGCGACGACGGGGGCGCCATCGTTCAGCGCCTGCGTGACCTCGTCAGTGAGGACGAGGGAGTGGTGAGGTGGTGTCATGTGGAATGGCTCCTAGCTGAGTGAGTTGAGCGCGGCCTGCACCAGCCGCGGGGTGAGATCGGGGCGAACGGTGTAGGGGCTGGAAATGGTCAGGGCAGCGGCCGCGTGGCCATACCTCGCGGCATCGACCGGATCCTTGCCCTCGAGCACGGCATGACAGAACGCCGCGAGCATTGCGTCGCCGGCGCCCGTCACGTCCTCGACGGTCGTGGGCACGGCGGGAATGAAGGTCGCATTGCCCGAGCCACTGCTGAGCAACGATCCATGTTCCCCCAGTCGGATCCAGACGTGCTCGACGCCGCGCTGGTGCAGGCTGTGGGCGGCCAGACGCAGCTGCCGGTCGGTGCGCGCGGCCAGACCAGTGAGGGCTGTGAGCTCGTCCCGGTTCGGGGTCAGGGCATACAACGGCCGGTCAGAGGTGATGTATGCCGCCAGCGCCTCTGCCTTGGGAACACTCACCGGCTCCAGGATCGTCCGCACATCGGCTGTACTGGCGAGGTCAAGCGCATGCACAAGCGAAGCCGAAGCGAGATTGCCGTCTAGCACGATCAGACCTGCGGTGGCGATGACATCCCGTGCGTCGTTGATGCGGTCCGGGCCGAGCTCGTCGGTGGCGGCCATGTCGGCGACGGCCAGGATTAGCTCTCCGTCGGAGTCGAGGAGCGCCGTGTAGGTGCCGGTCGGCAGGTCCGTGCGGTGGACGTACTCCAGCCGCACACCCGCCGCGGAGGTCTGGGCCAGCAGGTTGTCCCCCAGGGCGTCTCGGCCGACAGCGGTGATCAGGTGTGTGCGGGTGCCGAGCCTGGCTAGGTTTTCGGCGATGTTGCGAGCCACTCCGCCGGGGGCCATCGAGCCGTGCCCGGGGTTGCTCGTGTGCTGTGTGGCCGGCGCGGCACTGCGTGCCTTCACGTCGACGTTGGCCCCGCCGATTACGACGATGCCCGGCTGCTCGCTGAGCAGGTAGCCCCGGCCGAGGATGACGCCCTTCTTGCCCAGGTTGGACAGATGCACGTTGATCGACGCACGGGTTGTGCCGAGCCGCTCTGCGATCGCCGCCGAACCGATCATGGGATCGCGGCGGAGCAAGGCTACGATCTGGTGTTCGCGGTCAGTCAGGTTCATGCTAACTACAATAAGGTACCTATATGATAGTAAGCAAGGAGGTGGTGCCTGGTCGGTGACAAGTCTGCCGGGACAAAGCCGACGATTGGCGGGCCAACGCCGGCGCGAAGACCTGGTCGGCCGCGGAGTCGTCCAGAATCACCTCCATGGTGCCCGTCCGGCGTTGTGGGTGCGGCACGTGGCCACTTGCCCTTCCGCGGACGGCCAGGCGGTGACGGCTGCGCAGGTCTGCGGGCGGCCTACGACCCGGAACGGCGCCCGCGCAGACCGATAGCGGCCACGGCAAGGCCGGCAACCATGACCACTGGGCCGACGACGGCCCATAATGTCTCGCCGGTCATCGCGCTGCCCCCGACGTAACCAAGCCCCTGCAACGTCCAGATGACTCCCACGACGGCGGTCAGCGCACCAGCCCAGACGAGCAGACGCCTCTTCATGGTTGAAAGTCCTCTCAGAACTCCTGTAGCTACGGCTCCGGGACGTCCTCGAGTTCGGCGGCGAGGCGATGAAGGGGGATCTTCATGCCTGCATCGTTGCGCTGTACCCGACCTCGGGCCGGCCCAGGTCGCTGACGGCTTCGTACACCCGGTCCGGTGGTGCCGCCAGATGTCGCAGCACCGAGGGGCTGCGCTCGGTCACGGCAGCAGTCTGCTCGCCTGAGCGACTACGTGGCTGACCGAGCCACGGCAGGGATGGCATGCGCCCACCAGTGGCAGGGCATCGTCGTCATGGCACCGGAGGTGTCTTCTTACGCCGCCGACGGTCAGCCCCCGGTACGTGCCGCGTTCCTGGCAGCGGCCTCTTCCCGCTGCTCCACGAAGCGGCTGGCCTGGGCGTCGAGCGCGTTGAGGAAGTCGGTCAGCTCGTCGCGCGCCTGCTCTCCTTCGGCGTCGAGACCTTCGAGGCCGAGCACACCCCACTGGCGCACCAGCGGCATGACGACGTCGTCATGGTGGATGCGCAGATCGTAGATGCCGGCCCTGGCGATCTGCACGGCCTTGCGGGCGAAGCCGGGAATGATGCTTCCCGGCATCTCGAACCCGACGACCTCGTCAGCTATCGCACGCATGGTCTCGTTCGGCGCCAACTCCAGGGCGGCCGACACGAGGTTGCGGTAGAAGATCATGTGCAGGTTCTCGTCCATCGCGACCCGCGCCAGCAACCGCTCGGCGATCGGGTCCTCGGTGTAGCGCCCGGTGTTTCGATGCGAGATCCGGGTCGCGAGCTCCTGGAACGACACGTATGCGCACACGTGGAGCAACGGCTTGTCGCCGGCGTCGAACCCGGTCTCCATCGTCTGCATACGGGCGCGCTCCAGCTCGACAGGGTCGACGCCACGCGTGACCAGCAGGTAGTCGCGGATGCAGAAAGCGTGCCGGCCCTCCTCTGCGGTCCATCGGTTGACCCAAGTGCCCCATGCGCTGTCCTGGCCGAACGCTCGCTCGACCTCCCGGTGGTAGCTGGGCAGGTTGTCCTCGGTGAGCAGGTTGACCTCGAGCGCCGTGCGCGCGATCGGGGACAGGGTGGACTGCTCGAGCGCCCATGGCTCCCCGCCGAGTTCGGCGAAGTCACGCCCCTGGCTCCAGGGCACGAACTCGTGCGGCATCCACTCCTTGGCGGTGGATAGGTGCCGGTCGAGGTTCTCCGTGACCGTCGGCTCCAGCTCAGCGAGCAACCAGGCGGACTCCAATGTCGTCATCGCGGCCGTTCCCTCCTCGGGTCGCGGCGAAGAAGAGCGTGCCAATCCGCCGTCACCTGACCCTAGTCGTGCCGGAGCGCGACAGGCCGTAACCGACCGCCTACCTGCCCATCACGCCAGCCTCGACCAGGTCCGTGACCGGGCGTGCAGCGCTGGAGTCCCGCTGCTCGCTGCCCACGGCGCGTCGCCGTGAGGCCCTCTGGGTTGCATGCCCTTCCCGGCGAGTAACCACCCCATTAGGCGGCGTGGCTCAGATGATCCAGAGCGAATGCGTCCCCGTTGCGGACAGGCGTCCTCAGCTGGTGCGATGAGTGCGGCGTCTGATCGAGTCGGGAGAGCCGTACGCCCTGGTCTGTGTCTGTGCAGGCGCTGGCTCAATCACGTGCAGGGCGGCCTCTTCGGCGGACAGGTTCGTATCACCCTGGTCGGGCCCGATGAGGTCTGGATCGGTCCGCGAGTGCGAGCCCTCGCCGCCGGTGACCAGCTGAGCGAGCTCTCGTCGGGGACGACGGTCGCTCGAATCGAGTTCTCCGCCCTGGTCGACG
>DATHII010000385.1:0-2232 GCA_035316885.1 Jiangellaceae bacterium
CATCAGCCCGAGCCGGGGTATTTCGTGCACCGCTCACCATGCGGATACATCTACCTGGTCACCAACCAAGGCACCCTCGCCCTCGGCCGCACCGACTTCAGCGCAGCCGTCTGGGAAGCCTCAAAGCCCAAACCGGCCACGATCGCCGCCTAGTGACGGCGACCCGCGGCTTGTCAGACTCGACATGTCCTAGGACGCCGCTGATGTAGTGCCGTTCCGGAAGTCGCTGGTGCGTGGGCTCGTGCCGGGCCGCGCCGGCAGGGGTCGCGGGCGGGACCGCTGTTCGGGTGAATGCAGTCGGCGACTATGGGCTGCGACGGTGCGGTGCTTGCCGATGTGCGCGCGGGCTCGTCGGTGCGCCTGGTGTCAGGCGATGGCCCAGCCGCCGGGCCCATGCTGGAGCCCGAGGATGGCGAGGCGGGCGAGGTTGATCGCGCCGGCTCGGGTAAGGATGTCGGTGAGGATGCGGGCCTGGCCGCGGCATCGGGCTTTGCGCCCGCCCCACGGCCGCCTGGTGAAGTGACTGATCTTGCGTTCCACGATCGGCCGGTGGGTGCGGTAGGCCTGCTGCCAGTCCGGCTCGCGCTGGCGAGCTTTGGCGTGCTGCAGCTCGGCCTCCTGCGGGTGGATGCTGATCACCCGCCCGCCGCGGGCCGTGGTGCACGCCGCCCGCAGCGGGCAGTCTCGGCGCAGGCCGCCGAAGCGGGCCTGCCCGCCGCGGCGCTGCGGGCGGATCGGCACGGTGTGCCCAGCCGGGCAGCCCACCGTGCCCGCCTCCGGGTCGATCCTGAACTGGTCCTTGGAATAGCCGCGGCTGTTGCGCACCGGCGGCACCTTGGCGCGCAGATCGTTGCCCCGCTCGGCCTGCTCGCGCAGGGTCCGCCCGTCGGCGTAGGCCGAATCGCCGTAAACCTCCAAGCCCGCCGTCGACTGCCCGCCATCCACACCCGACACGTCCAGCTCGTCTAAGCCCGGCTCGTCGGTGTCGGGCTGGTCGATGTCGGGCTGAGCAGGGTCGCTGGTCTCCGGATTGCCGCCGGGGTCGTCGAGCAGGTCCTCGATCACCTCCCGGTCGGGGGTGTTGGCCGGAGTGACGGTCACGTTGGTGATCAACTCGTCGTCGGGGTCGACGCCGAGGTGGGTCTTGTAGCCGTCGAACCGGCGCGCCCTCGACTTGTGCCCATGCCGGGCCTCGGTGTCCACCGTGGAGATCACCCGGTCCCGCGCCACCCGCCGCGCGATCCGGAACACCCCGTCCTCGCCGGCTTCGACGTCTTGACCGGCGACCAAGGCGAGCAACTGTGCAGCCTCGGCCAACGGCCCGGTCAACTCCTGTCCGTGCAGCACCGCCAGCGCGGCCTGCACGTCACGCACCAGCGCATCCACCAACGCCTCCCGCGCCGCCGAGTCGTCCCAATCACACGGCGGCTTGCCCAGGCTGGCGTAGTCATCATCACGGGCCAGCCCGGCCCGCACCGCCACCGCCAGCGCCGGCACATCCACCTCCGCGGCGCCCAGCAGTCTGCGGATCGCGGCCCGCAACTGGATCACCGTGTCCTGGGTGGCCACCGCGTCATACAACGGGGTGGAATCCAGCACCCGCCGCCGACCCCGCAGCAACCCGGCCGCCCGGGCGGTGGCGTTGACATCATCGAACAACCGCCGCGGCCGATCCGAGGCCCGCAGCCGGTTCCGCATCCCGACCAGCACCGTCGGATGAAACGACGAATCCGAGACCGCCAACCCGGAGGCGGCCTTCCACCGCAGATCGAACGCCAACCGGTCACACGCCTCCCGATCCGACAACCCCTCGTGCGCCTGCAACAACATCACCGTCGCGATCGTCCGGGCCGGCACCGTCGGCCGCCCCAAAGGTGAACGCTTGAACAGATCCGCGAAATAGTCATCGCCGAACAACGCATCCCCATGCTCGGCCAGCAGCCGATACACACTGCGTTCGGCCAGCTGATCAGCCAGCAGCAACGCCGCGTCATCGAAACTGCCCTGCCGCCCCACCCGCCCCAACGCCATGAAGACGATCCTTCCGGCAACCCATGATCAACAACCTGAGGCGCACCGGGCAGTGCACTAAATCAGCAGCGTCCTAGATGCCGTTCAACTGGCGCGGAGGTACTCACCGATAGCGCGACGGATGACTTCCGAGACACTCGTGTGGTCACGTGCCGCTCGGAGCAGCAAGTCTCGTTTGAGCTGAGGATCAAGCCGGACCGA
>DATHII010000386.1:0-2194 GCA_035316885.1 Jiangellaceae bacterium
AGTCTCAAGCGCCTCGGCCGGGGCGGTGTCGAGGAAGTGAAACGTGGTGCCGCCCTCCATCTCAATCGAGGGCCGCGGGTGGTGAGTGAGCACGAAGGTCGGTGTGTGAAACGGGGGGTTCGGGCCCCACCAGCCCTTCCAGTCCGGGTCGTCCCGCCAGCCGGGCGGGCCGAACTTGTTGGCGCCCATGATCTCGGCGCCGATGCCGTAACTGTGGCGCTCAGCGAAGGCGTCGTCGACGCCGGCAGTTCCGCCCGCGTCCCAGAACCGAGTACCGAACATCCACTCGTGTAGACGCTCGCCCGCATGGCCGAAGGGTGCATCGGCGGACTGCGGCTCGCCGGTGGCGAAGCCGTCGAGGGAGATGGACAAGTTGTGGATCCGTGTGAGTGACATCCGCGCGCTCCTCGATTGGTGACGGCGCTATGCAATCGGTTCTAGGGAGACCGACCAGGGTGACCTAAGATTCTCATCGGCCGCCGGGGTCGGGATGTGCGATCAACGCCGCCATCGAGGTGCTCGGCCACCCGTGGTCGATGCTAGTTCTGCGCGACGTTGAGCTTCGGTCGCTCATCGGCATAGGTGTTCGGCGACACCCCGTTCGCGGCTACTAGACGATTCCGGTAGGACCGGCGTCTGGCCAGACTCGGTCCAGGTGCTCGGCGGGCGGCTCTCTTTGCGGCTGCCCACCCATTGTGGGTGTGGCTCTCTTTCGGTCTGCGGCCCGCCGGGCACCGTGACGAGGCGTGGCTCAAGAGGGGACTGCCCTGCTCGTAGTAGCACTGCCCACCTCGCCGTCCCTATCGGTACGAGCCAGCGAGGAAGGCGTCATGACGAGCGTGATCATCGGGGTCGATCCCCACAAGCTGTCGGCGACCATCGAGGTCGTTGACCAGCACGAGAAGCTGCTCGGCTCTGGTCGGTTCACCACCGACCGGGCCGGCTACACCGCAATGCGGAGGTACGTCGCAGTGTGGCCGGACCGCGTGTGGGCGGTCGAGGGCAGCAACGGCGCCGGCCGGCCGTTGGCTCAGCGACTGCTTGAGGCCGGTGAACGGGTCGTCGACGTGCCGGCGAAGCTGTCGGCGCGGGTGCGGCTCTTCGACACCGGTCACAACCGCAAGACCGACGCCCGCGACGCGCACTCGATCGCGGTGGTCGCGGTCCGCACCAAGACCCTGCGGGTGCTCCGTGTGGACGGTGAGCTCGAGGCGCTTCGGATGCTTGCTGACCGACGCGAGGAGCTGACTCGCTCCCGGGTCCAGACTGTCAACCGACTCCAGCGGCTGCTGTCCGAACTCCTTCCTGGGCAGGCCAAACGCGACATCACCACCGCCCAGGCCAGAGCGTTGCTGGCCAAGGTCCGACCGCGCGACATCGCCGGCAAGACCCGCCGCCGCATCGCCGCCGAGGAACTGGCCGAGCTGGTCGCGATCGAGGCCAAGATGAAGAAGTCGACCGCAGAGCTGAAGGCGATAGTCGCAGCGCGCGGCTCACGACTGATGGACCTGCACGGCGTCGGCCCGGTGGTCGCGGCCCGGACCCTGGCCGACGTCGGCGACGTCGCCCGGTTCGCCGACCGGAACCGGTTCGCGTCCTGGAACGGCACCGCACCCCTCGACGCCTCCTCCGGCGAACAGATCCGCCATCGACTGTCACGGGCCGGGAACCGGCGGATGAACCACATGATCCACATCGCCGCGGTCAGCCAGATCCGCCTCGACACCCCCGGCCGCGTCTACTACCGACGCAAGCTCGCCGCCGGCAAGACACCCCTCGAGGCGCTGCGCTGCCTCAAGCGAAGGATCAGCGACGCCATCTACCGCCAGCTCCTCGCCGACGCCCAAGCCGTCGAAGGTGCGGACCCGGGAGGGCACCGCGGGGCGTCACTTAACTCCAGCGCGGTCGACTCGCACCCGCCACATCGACACTTCGGATCAGCCACTCCCGGACCCGCAACCCCGACGCTACGCCCGACCACGACGACCCGAAAGAGCAACATCAAACGCCCCCGCTTGACACAGAGGGGAGCCGGAAAGACGGACACCGTGCCGGCGTCAATGGCCGCCTCGTGCGGAGGTGACCGTGAACGGGAAGGCGACCTGTAGCGAACTGGGGCTCAATAATTTTCGGGGCCGTCGATCTCAACCACGTCGGTCGTGCCGTCTCTGTGATGGCGGGTCAAGACGATTCA
>DATHII010000387.1:0-4319 GCA_035316885.1 Jiangellaceae bacterium
GGCGAACTGCTGGGTGGTCCAGATGAAGTCCAGCAGCGCCATGCTGATGATGATCGGCCAGAGCTGCGGCACGGTGACGTGGAACAACCGCTGGCGCCAGCTCGCACCGTCGACCGTCGCCGCCTCGTATAGGTCCTGGGGGATCCCCTGCAGGCCCGCGAGCAGGCTGACCATGAAGAACGGGTACCCGGCCCAGATATTGATGAAGGTCACCGCTGGGAGCGCCAGGTCTGGGTTCGCGAGCCACTCGACGTCGGTCTGCAGGAGGTAGTTCACGACGCCGTTCGGGCTCAGCAGCAGTCGCCACAGCACGGCGATGATCGCAGCCGTGAACAGCCACGGCAGGATGTAGACCATCCGGAAGAGGGCCTTGGTCCTGGCTCCGAGCAGCTTGGTGTTGAGCAGCAGCGCGAAGCCGAGGCCGAGGACGAAGTGGACCACGACGCTCACGCCCGCGAAGAACGCGGTGTTGCGGACCGCGGTGAAGAAGACCGGGTCGGTCAGCACCTGGGCGTAGTTGTCGAAGCCGACGAATGTCGAGTCGTTCGTGGTGACGACCCGGTCCAGCACCGAGTAGCCGATGACCATGACGATAGGGGTCAGCATCAGGACGACCAGCAGCACGATCGTCGGCGAGAGGAACCCGTAGGGCGTCGCCTGTCGCACCAACCGGGCGGACGGTCGGCGACGTCCCGAGATCGCCTGCGGCGGCGGCGCTGGCCGCGTGGGGCTCGAGATGGACATCGTGGGTCTCCTGTGAGGTCGGCCGCGTCAGGCGGGCGCCTGGCGCGGCCCGGGACGTCAGGACGGAGGGATCAGAACTCCTGCATCCACGCCTCCTGCACATTGGAGAGCGTCGTGTCCACCGGCTGGCCCTCGGTGAGGGTCCGCTGGAGTTCCTCGCTGAAGGTGCGCATCAGGTCCTCGGCCACGGGCAGGCCCGTGAACTCGTTGGCCGGGTAGCCCTGCTGCCAGATGTCGAACGCGGTCTGGAAGAGCTCGTCACCCTCGACGAAGGCCGGCACCGACTCGGTGTTGCCGGGGAACGCGTTGGCCATCGTGGACAGCTCGGCGTTCGTCTCCTCGCTCATGAGGAACTCGACGAGCTTCCACGCCTCTTCCTTGTTCTCGCTGTTTTCGGCGATGCCGATGCCCCAGGAGGCGTACGGCATGCCCCGCTCACCGGTGTAGCCGTCTTCGGCAGGAATGGCAGCGATGCTGAACTCGAGCTCCGGGTTGCGCTCACGGATCAGGTTGATGTGCGCGAGCGAGTCGATCATCACGCCGACCCGGCCGTTGGTGAACTCCTCGACCTTGTCCTGCTCCTTCATGGTCGCTGCTCCGGGAGCGATCACATCGGCGTCCCAGAGCTGCTTGATGAACTCCACGCCGCTGCGGACGTCGTCGTTCGTGACGTCGGGCTGGCCCTCGTCGTCGAGCATGCTGCCTCCCGAGGCCCAGACCCACGACATGACGTCGTTCTGGATGCCGTTGGGGGCCTCGAGGGACAGCGGGAGGATCCAGCCGCTGGCCCCTCCCGCCGCGGTGACCGCCTCCGCCGCGTCGGCGAACTCCGTGCGGTTGGCCGGCGGTGCCGTCACGCCAGCCTCCGCGAGCAGGTTGTCGTTGGTGAACATCGGGTAGACGAAGTTCACCACCGGGATCATGTAGGTGGACCCGTCGATCTGGACCTGGCTGGCGAGCTGGGTGTCGTCGAAGCCGGCGTCGCTCATGGTCTTGGAGAGGTCCGCGATTGCGCCCTGGTCTACGAAGTCGCTCACCCACGCACCGTCGAGGCCGACAACGTCGGATATCGTGCCCGTGGCCGCGCCGGCGACGACCTGCTCCTTGGTGGAGGAGTACGGGCCGCTCAGCAGCTCCACCGTGATGCCGGGGTTCTCCTCCTCGAACCGGTCCATCAGCGTCCGGAAGGAGCCCTCGGGCAGCTCCGGCTCCCACCACTGGCTGAAGTCGAGGGCGACGTCCCCGCCCCCATCGGACCCCTCATCGGCGTCGCCCGAACCGCAGGCGGCTGTGAGGCCGAGCGACGCTGCGGCCACTACGACGACGAGCATCCTCGTGCGAGTTCCCTTGCCCATGACTCTCCTATCCGGAGGTCTGCTGTATCGTGCGACAGACTGCAAGATTCTGCTGGTTTCGGATCGTAGGTCTGCAGGAGAGTGCAGTCAAGAGCTTTGGCATAGAGAATCTTCCTAATCGTTGCCGTTTTGTGCCGGTACCGTTGCCGTAGTCTCCGTGCCGGGAGTCCAGCACCCCCAGCGCGCCGTGTTGTGCTAGAAATTGCGCGTGTCTGCGTCATCGAGCGGCGACTCCAACGCATTGGGCCGCCGGCTTCCGGCAGGCCGGAAGGCGGACCTGGCGGCGTACGTCGTCGAGGTCGGCCTGGTGACGGTCGCCCAGCTCGCGGAGCGGTTCGACGTGTCGTTGGACACGATCCGCCGCGACCTCGACCAGCTCGACGCGGACGGGGTCATCATCCGCACCCACGGTGGGGCCGTGAGCCCGACGGGCCTGCCGCGCCCGGACACCGCACTCGACGTCCGCCGGCGCGTCCAGACCAAGGCCAAAGAGCGGATCGGCGCGCTCGCTGCGACGCTCGTCGACGACGGCTCCGCCCTGCTGATCAACGCCGGGACGACCACGCTCGCCGTCGTCCGCCACCTGCGGCACCGGCGCGACCTCACCGTGGCGACGAACAACCTCCTGCTGCCGGCCGAGATCTCCCCCAAGGCGTTCCGGGAGCTCTACGTGTTCGGCGGCGCCGTTCGGCTCAGCGCCATGGCGACGATCGGTCCCGTGGCCTTCCCCAACACGCTCAACGTCGCCCATGTCGACATCCGGTGCGACCTGGCGCTCATCGCCGTCGGAGCGGTCTCGACAGACATGGGCTATTCGACCAGCAACATCGGCGAGGCGGCGATGATGAGAGAGATGATGGACCGTGCTACACGGGTGGCCATCCTCGCCGACTCCTCAAAGTTCGGGCGCCGACTGTTCGCCCAGGTCGCCGGACTCGCGCGCGCGGACTACCTGGTGACGGACGCGGCGCCTCCGCCTGAGCTCGCAGAGGCGCTACGTCGTCACCACGTCGAGGTGCTGACACCCACGCAGGCGCCGACAGCCGGGAGCTGAACGCTCCGGCGCATCATGTCCGGCGCGCAGCGTCAACAAGATCGTCACACTGCCCCGGCGGCTCGAAGATGAGGGTCAGTGACGCCGCCGCCGGCGAGGTTGTCGCAGCGCACCAGCTGGGTGTCGATACGGCTCAGCGGGCAGTTCCGGTCGTAGGAGGAGAACCTCATGGGAATCGGCTCTCCGGGGTCGGGTCGGGCTGCGGCCGGGGTGGCCGCGAATCCGGCGAGCACGGTGGCCGCTGCGGCCGCCGCCGAGCAGCGGGCGAGGAACACGGCGCGGGTCATGACTGCCTCCTTGCGTCGTTGTGGTGCTTCGACGATGTGGGGAGGCGCTGGACAACCTCTGGACATCTGGAACGCTCGCGGCAGGGCCGTCGCGGCTTGGGCGGCGCAGGCTGTCGAGGTGCCCGCGCTAACCGCAGTGCGTTCGCCAAGGCGGTTCGCTGCAGCCTGAGCGCAGGTGGCCGAGACTGCGGCGCATGCGTTCCTCGTCGCCGGTTCTGCCCTCTGGTAGCGCGGCGCGTTCGCCGGTCGCCCGGAACCGTTGCGTTCGTACAGTCGCCGTGCCGGCGCACCGCCTGCGGGCCGAACCGGGCGCCGCTGCGGTAGGTGGTGCCATGTCGAACGGCGCGCCCACGACGGCGACCTCGTAGCGGCCGAGTTCGCGGATGTTCTCCACGTACGGCGTTTTCAGGAACGTGTTGATGCCGGCGAAATCGGGCCCAGCCCGCGGGAGAACGGCGAGATGTTGCGGTCGTTGATCGATGCGGCCGCTTCTAGGCCCAGGTCGAGGCTGCGCTCGATCAGCTCGTGTCGCTTGACCTCCGGTACGTCCTTGAGCCGCCGTCGGGCGCACATCCCGGACAGCCCGGCTCGAGCGCGAACGACGTCCTCGCTTCCACCCTGATCCTGCGACATGCCGCCCCCCATCACACCGTGCGTCGAGTCGCGCCGGCCCACTCAGATCGAGCCGCTCGACGCTACTGCCGGTATCCAGGCAGCGCACTCGCTCAGGCGCAGTTGACGATGATGGTGGAGTCCCGATACGCGACAAACGGCGCGCAAGCACGCCCGCCGCCTGCAACGTCAGGTGGACACGGGCATTGAGCCGGCCTGGTCGAGTGTCAACTTTCGGCCGTTACGCCGGGGGCTGGCTGCGTGGCC